>CAKSJF010000005.1 GCA_934462945.1 uncultured Clostridia bacterium
GTATGTTTCAAAAATTGACGGAACGGTGAAGTATCTGTTTCGGTTCGAGGATGGAAACTGTATTGAAAGCGTTGTGATGCGGTATCATCACGGAAATACAATCTGTATTTCCTCTCAGGTTGGCTGCCGGATGGGATGCGGATTTTGCGCGTCTACGATCGGCGGACTTTACCGGAATCTGACAGCGGGCGAAATTATCAGTCAGATTATCTTTGCGCAGAAGGATTTCGGAGAGCGGATCAGCAATGTGGTGATGATGGGAATTGGCGAACCGCTGGATAACTATGACAATGTGATCCGCTTTTTAAAGAATGTGAACCATCCGGACGGACTGGGAATCGGCTATCGGCACATTTCCCTTTCCACCTGCGGTGTGGTGGATCAGATTGAGCGCCTGGCAGAGGAAGAATTTCCGATCACGCTTTCGATTTCTCTGCATGCACCAAATAACGAAATCCGGAGTTCGATTATGCCGATTAATAAAAAATATCCGATTGAAGTACTGATTTCGGCTTGCCGGTCATATATAAAAAAGACAGGCAGAAGAATCAGCTTTGAATATGCCTTGATCCATGGCGTGAACGATGGTGACGAGCATGCAAGGGAGCTTGCCAAAAGACTTTCCGGAATGCTTTGCCATATTAATCTGATCCCGGTCAATCCGGTAAAGGAGCGCGGCTTTCAAAGAGGGCAGAGCGCAGAAATCCGGCATTTTCAGGAGCTTTTGGAGAGCCTGGGCATGAATGCAACCGTCCGGCGCGAGCTTGGGAGCGACATCAGCGCCTCCTGCGGACAGCTCCGGAAACGGGTGATGGATCAAGAAAAAACTTCACTTATCTGAAATGAGGTGGAAACCATGAAAATTGCTGCGGTGACCGATATTGGCAGACATCGGAAAATCAACGAGGACAGCTACTTTATCTACCGGAATGAAAATCTTCTGGGCGGTATGGTGGCGGACGGCATGGGCGGACATCAGGCAGGCGAGCTTGCGAGCAAGTTAGTTGCCGATACGGTCAAAAACTGGATGATGAATGAATTTAATCCCGAAATGGATTATGTAGAGGCAGGGGAAATGATTCGCCGCGCCTTTCTTGAGGCAAATACCCTGGTGTATGAGCGTTCCCGGCACGATCCTGCGCTTGCCGGCATGGGAACAACGGCAACGCTTGCGATGATTTACCGGGAAAAGCTGATTACGGTTCATGTGGGAGACAGCCGGAGCTATTTAATCGGCGACAAAATCAGCCAGATCACCAAGGATCATTCTCTGGTGCAGGAGCTTTTAAGCCGCGGAGAGATCAGCCGGGAGGCAGCGGCAAACCATCCGAATAAAAATTGTATCACGCGTGCCGTCGGCGCAGAACCGGATATTAAGGTGGATGTCGGAATCCGGAGTTATCAGGGCGAAACGGTACTTCTGTGCAGTGACGGTCTTACGAATGTTGTTTCGGATGAACAGATTTATGATATTATCACAACGGAAGAAGATTTGCAGTCCGGGGCGGAAAAATTAGTTGCCCTTGCCAATAAAAAGGGCGGACCGGACAATATTACAGTCGTTGTGTTTCAAAAGTGATACAGAAAGGAATGAATCAATTCATGATAGGAGATAATCTCATCGGTACAACGCTTGGCGACCGCTATGAAATTTTAGAGGTGATCGGCTCGGGCGGTATGGCAACGGTCTATAAGGCGCGGTGTAAGCTTTTAAACCGTTATGTTGCTGTGAAAGTTATCAAGGAGGCTTTAATGGGCGATCCGGAGGCAATCCGGAAATTTAATCAGGAAGCAAGAGCGGCTGCAAGCCTTTCACACCATAACATTGTTTCGGTATTTGACGTTGGGCAGACAGACTCTCTTTATTATATCGTGATGGAGCTTGTGGACGGAATGACGCTTAAGGAATACATAAAGGAAAAGGGCGTTCTTCCGTGGAGAGAGGCATGTGATTTTGCGGTGCAGATCGGTCTGGCACTGGAATGTGCGCATGAACATGGTATTGTCCACCGGGATATTAAGCCGCACAATATTTTATTAACCAAGGACGGCATTGTCAAGGTTGCCGATTTTGGAATCGCACGCATCACAACGACCGAAACCTTAGTTGCAGGCGCGAAAAACCAGGTTTTGGGATCGGTACACTATATTTCTCCCGAACAGGCGCGCGGCGGCTATGTGGACAAGAAGTCGGACATTTACTCGCTCGGCGTGGTGTTGTATGAAATGCTGACCGGACGCGTTCCGTTTGACGGTGAAAATCCGGTTTCAGTTGCTTTGATGAAGTTGGAGCAGGAGCCTGCGGACTGCTGTGAGGTCAATCCGGAGATCCCGCCGGAGGTGGGCGAAATTGTGATGAAAGCAATCGCAAAGGAGCAGCACAACCGGTATCAGTCGGCAATGGATCTTGTGATGGATTTAAAAAGTATCACCGACGGAGAATTTGAGGAGCGCCGGGAGTATCGGAGAGAAAAGCAGCCGGTAAGACAAACCGGCAAAAAGAAAGAGGCGGATTTTGTCCGTACCCTCCTGATTGCATCCATTTCCTTAGCGCTTGTTTTGGGAGTGGGAGCTTATCTCTTTTTCTCAGGCGGGGGAAAGGAATATCAGGTTCCGGATTTGATGAATCAGACGCTGGAGGAGGCAATTGAAACTGCGAAAGAGGCAGGCTTTAAGGTGGATGAGGACAGCGTTACCTATCAGACATCCGAAGAATATGAGGACGGACGCGTGATGGATCAGAATCCAGGCGCAAATAATTATGTGAAACGGAAAAAGCCGATTAAAATTATTATCAGCTCGGGTGAAAAAGAGGCAGATATTCAGATGCCGAGTCTGGTTGGTATAGACTATGACAAGGCGGAGGCACAGCTGACTGAAATGGGGTTAAAATGCCGCAAGCTGTTAGAGGACAGTGATGCATATGAGGCAGGACAGGTCATTGCGCAATCTCCGAAAAAGGGAACAAAAGTAACAAAGGATTCTATGGTGATTCTGCATGTCTGCTCCGGAGAAAAGGCAAGCGCAAGTCCGGAAACAGGATTGGCAGAAGTGCCGGAAGTGTTAGGCTACAGTCTGGATCAGGCAAAGAAATTAATTGCAGCAGCAGGTTTTTCGTGCAAGATTGTGGAGGAAGAATCGGATAAAACTGCCGGAATCGTTCTTTCACAGAGTCCAAAGGGCGGCAGTGAAGCAGCAGAGAAAAGCACTGTTACGCTGACCATCAGCAAGGCAATCGAAAAAACACCGGAACCGGCAGAAACCGTTGCACCGGCAACTCAAAAGCCGGCAGAAACCCAAAAGCCGCAGGAAGAATTAAAGCAAAAGACGTTCACCATTCCGTTAAACGAATCTCTGGGCGACTCTGTACAGGTGAGGGTAGTTGCAAACGGAAAAACCATCCACGATCAAAAGCATATGACGGCAGAGGGCAAGGTGGATATTTCGGTAGCGTCTAAGAGCGACAGCTCGGTTACGGTGGAAATTTACTTTAATGACGTTTTACAGACAACCAAGGTTGTAGATTTTTAAAGGGCGGTGAATTGTTTGACCGGGGTTATCACAAAGGGAATCGGCGGATTTTACTATGTTAAGGCAGAGGACGGGAAAACCTACGAATGCCGGGCGCGCGGAATTTTCCGCAAAAAAGGAACAAAGCCGATGATCGGCGATTTTGTGACAATTGAATTAAGCGGAGAGCAGGGAAGCATCACCGAAATCGGAGAGAGAAAAAATGCTCTGATCCGACCGAGCGTTGCCAATATTGATATGCTTGTGCTTGTCAGCGCGACCAAATCCCCGGAGGCGAATCCGTACTTTTTGGATAAAATGCTCGTGATTGCAGAGCGGCAGGGGATTTCCCCTGTCCTCTGCTTTAATAAGGAAGATCTGGAAAGCGGACAGGCATTAGAGGCAATCTATCAGTCTGCCGGCTATCCGATCATCCGTACCTCGGCAGAAACCGGCGAGGGTGTGGAGGAATTAAGAGATTTGATCCGCGGAAAAACGACTGCATTTGCAGGACTTTCCGGAGTGGGAAAATCCAGTCTTTTAACGCTATTGACCAGTACGGAATTAGAAACCGGATCGGTGAGCGAGCGGTTGCAGCGCGGAAAGCACACCACGCGGCATGTGGAGTTATTTCCGCTGCCGGAGGGAGGATTTGTGTTAGATACTCCCGGTTTTAGTTCGCTTGTACCGGAAAATTTTCCGCCGGAGGAACTTTTTTGGTGCTTTCCGGAAATGCGCAACGTTGGGGAATGCCGTTTCCGCGGCTGCTCCCACATCAGCGAGCCGGACTGTGCCGTGAAGAAAAAGCTTTCAGAGGGCGGTATTTCTCCTTCGCGGTATGAAAGCTATTGTGCGCTATACAGCGCCTTAAAGGAACATAAGGATTGGGAATAGAAAGGAACAAACAAATGATATTAGCACCGTCAATTTTATCGGCAGATTTCGGAATTTTAAGAGAGCAGGTTTTAGAGGTGGAGCGCACCAAGGCAGATTGGCTGCACATTGATGTAATGGATGGAATGTTTGTTCCGAATATCAGCTTTGGCGCGGTTGTGATGCAATCAATCCGCCCTTATAGCAAGCTCTTTTTTGATGTGCATTTGATGATTGTGCATCCGGAGCGCTATCTGGAGGATTTTATCAAGGCAGGCGCAGACAGCATCACGATTCATGCAGAGGCGACAGACAAAATCCAGGAATGTATCGACTATATTCATTCCAAAGGCAAGAAAGCCGGCATTTCAATTAACCCGGAAACGGATGTCAGTGTGTTGGAGCCGTGGCTTTCCAAGGTGGATATGGTTCTGATTATGAGTGTTCATCCGGGGCATGGCGGACAAAGCTACATTCCGGAAGTGAATGAAAAAATCCAAACAATCCGGGAAAAGATGGGAAAGGACTTTTTGATTCAGGTGGACGGCGGTATTTCCGAAAAAAATATCCGCGAGGTGTCCGAATTGGGAGCAAATGTATTTGTTGCCGGATCGGCAGTCTTTAAGGGATCGATCAGTGAGTCGGTGGAAAAACTATTTCAGGCGGTTGGTGAATAAGCATGCGTGCAGTCATTCTTGCAAACGGAGAGATTCAGAACTATGAGATTCTGAAACCCTATCTTAAAAATGATGATTATGTGATCTGTGCAGACGGCGGACTCCGGCATGCAGAAAAGCTTGGACTTTCGCCAAACCTTGTGATGGGGGATATGGATTCGGTATCAAGTCTGCCGGAGCATGTGCAAAAAATGGTTTTTCCGGTTCGGAAAAATGCAACGGACGGACAGATTGTGATAGAATATGCCTTGGAGCAAGGTTTTTCCGAGTTATTGCTTTTCGGTTTTTTCGGCGGCAGGGCAGACCATTTTCTGACGAACGTGTTTCTCTTAACGAAAACAAAGGAGATTGATGCGCTGATGGCAGAGAACGGATGTGAGATCCGGCTCTGCAAACGGGAAAATATCGTTGCCGGAAAACCGGGCGATGTGATTTCCATTATTCCGCTTTCTGAAACGCTTTCCGGCATCACGACACAGGGGTTGGATTATCCGCTTGCAGACGGAACGCTTTATTTTGGCGACAGCCGCGGAAACAGCAATGTGATGACCGGCACAGAATGCCGGATCAGTACAAAAAACGGAACAGGACTAATTATAAAAGAGGTACAGCCATGATTTATTTAGATAATGCGGCGACAACAAAGCCATCCCAAGCGGCAATTGCGGCAGCGGAGGAGGCTTTTTGTACGTTTGGAAATCCGTCCAGTCTGCACCGACTCGGATTGGCGGCAGAAAAGCTTGTGAAAAAAAGCCGGGAGGAGATTGCGGCAGTTTTGCATACTGTTCCGGCGAATCTTCTGTTCACCTCCGGGGGAACGGAATCAAATAACCTTGCTATCTTAGGCTATTGCCGGGCAAATGCAAAGCGCGGAAAGCATGTGATTACCACAAAAATTGAACATCCGTCCGTCCTTTCAGCTGTTGCAGAGTTGGAAAAAGAGGGATTTTCGGTTACGCGTCTGGATGTGGACAGTGAGGGGAAAATTTCGCTTGAGGAATTTTCAAACGCGCTTTCGGAGGACACGATTCTTGTGAGTGTGATGGCGGCAAATAATGAGGTCGGAACGGTTCAGCCGGTTTCGGAACTAAAACCGATCATGCGGGAAAAAGCAAAAAAGGCGGCGCTGCATGTGGACGCGGTGCAGGCATTCGGAAAGATTCCACTTTATCCGGAAAAATGGGGCGTTGATCTGATGTCGGTAAGTGCGCATAAAATCCACGGAATCAAAGGTTGCGGTGCGCTTTACTGGAAAAATGTGCGCCTGGAATCCTTGCAGTATGGCGGCGGTCAGCAGGGGGGAATGCGCTCCGGAACAGAAAATGTTCCCGGGATTGCGGCATTCGGTGCAGCGGCGGCAGAAATTCCAAAGAATAATCAGGATATTCTAAAAACAAGAGCGGCGTTAAAGCAAAAGATTGCGGAGCGGATTGACCGCGTCATATTCCATGGTTCGGACACGGAGCAGACAGGTTATCTTTTGAACGCGTCCTTTTTGGGAGTGCGTGCCGAAGTGCTTTTGCACATGTTGGAAACAAAGGAAATCTATGTTTCTACTGGCTCTGCCTGCTCCTCGCATAAGCCGTCGCCGTCGCATGTGCTGACTGCGATGGGGTGCAGTCCGAAAGAAATTGAGGGAGCAATCCGGATGAGCTTTTCCGAACCGCTCTCCGAAAAAGAAATCAACGAGGTGACCGAAGCATTGGCAGAATCGGTTGCAGAAATCAGAAAATTTGTGAGGTAGTCCATGAAAGAGATTATTTTAGTGAAATATGGGGAAATTATTTTAAAGGGCGGCAACCGCCCGAAGTTTGAGCGTGTTTTAGTGAAAAACATTCAGAATGCGGTCAAAAATATTGCAAAAATTTCGATTCAGGTGATTCAGGCAACCATCTATATTGACGTGGAGGAGACGGAAAAGCTGGATTTGGTTTGCGAGCGGCTTTCGCGTGTGTTTGGCATTGTTTCGATTACGCGTGCCTGCGTCCTGGAAAAGGACATTCAGAAAATTGAGGAGGGCGCATACGAATATTGCAAGGATCAGCTGTTGCCGGGAAAACGGTTTAAGGTAGAGGCAAAGCGTTCGGATAAGCGTTTTCCGATGACTTCGGTGGAAATTGCCATTGAGGTCGGCGGATACTTAGACGACCGGTGCGAGGGATTGATTGTGGATGTACATGAGCCGGAGGTGACGGTCAAGGTAGAAATCCGCGATTTTGCCGCGTATGCTTACTGTGAGGAGAAGAAAATCAAGGGTCAGGGCGGTATGCCGATCGGAACAGGAAATAAAGCAACCCTGCTCTTATCCGGCGGTATTGACAGTCCGGTTGCCGGGCATATGATTGCAAAGCGCGGTGTGGAGATCGATGCGGTGAATTTCTTTAGCTTTCCCTATACCAGTGACCGCGCCAAGGAAAAGGTGATTGAACTTGCAGGGATTTTAGCGCAGTATACCTCGGTGGTGAGACTGCACATTGTACCGTTTACCGAAATTCAGCTTGCCATCCGGGACAATTGCCCGGAGGAGCATATGACGCTTGTGATGCGCAGATTCATGATG
The DNA here is from genome assembly GCA_934462945.1 of uncultured Clostridia bacterium. Lineage (GTDB taxonomy): Bacteria > Bacillota > Clostridia > UBA1381 > UBA1381 > RQCD01. Next base: position 7,621 of record CAKSJF010000005.1, read on the forward strand.
AAGATTGCAGAGCGGCTGGTACGGAAAAACCATTCCATGGCGCTGATTACCGGTGAGAGCGTGGGTCAGGTGGCAAGTCAGACGATTGCGGCTTTAGATGTGACCAATTCTGTGGTAGATATGCCGGTATTGCGTCCGCTCATTGGCATGGACAAGGATGAAATCATTCTCCGTTCCCGTGAGATCGGAACGTTTGAAACCTCCATCCTGCCCTATGAGGACTGCTGCACCGTCTTTACACCCAAGCATCCGACCACACAGCCAAAGCGCGCGGCAATTGAAAAATCTGAATCGGTACTGCCTGTTGAGGAATTGATTGAAAAATCATTAGAGGGTGTCGAAACTATTGTTGTGTACCCAAAATAAGAAAGAGGGATTCAGTCTGAATAAAATCGCCCATAGCACAGCTTTTTGCTCGGGGCGGTACATTCGTACAGCACCGCTCGCTGCAAAGCAGCACTCTGAACGATTTTCTTTCAGACTTTAAGTTTTGTGTCTTACGGCACGGAAAGGAATTGTTATAAATATGAATGCGGAATTACTTTCGGTTGGAACAGAGCTTTTGTTAGGTGAAATTTTAAATACTGACGCAAAATTTTTAGCGGAGGAATTATCTGCAATCGGAATCAATTTATATTATCAGACAACCGTGGGAGACAATCCGGAGCGGCTGAAAAATGCGCTCACCATTGCGCTTTCCCGTGCAGATCTGGTGATTGCCTCCGGCGGCTTAGGGCCGACACCGGACGATCTGACAAAAGAAGTGATTGCAGAAACCATGGGAGAGCCGTTGGTTCTGCATCAGAAAAGCTGGGAGGATATCCAAAGCTATTTTAAAAATACAAAACGCGAAATGCCGGAGAGCAACAAAAAGCAGGCAATGATGCCGGAGCGTGCGACGGTTCTGGAAAACCATAACGGCACAGCGCCGGGATGTATCATCGAGAAGAATCAGAAAATTGTTGTCATTCTTCCGGGACCTCCGAACGAATTGCAGCCGATGTATACAGAAAGCGTCAAGCCGTATCTTTTAAAAAAGACCGGAACGGTTTTATATTCCAAAAACTATCGCCTGTTCGGAATCGGCGAGGCAAAAGTGGCAGAAATTATGCAAAAGGAAATGGAGGAGGGGAAAAATCCCACGCTTGCACCCTATGCAGAAACTGCCGGAGTGCGCCTGCGTCTGACTGCGGCATGCAAAAATCAGGAGGAGGGAGAAACACTTCTTCATCCCCTGGAACAGGTTCTAAAAGAAAGACTGGGCGAATATATTTATTCCGAGGAGGACAAGTCGTTGGCAGAGACGGTTGTGGAGCGTCTTTTGGCATGCAAAAAGACGGTTTCTGCGGCAGAAAGCTGCACAGGCGGCATGTTCTCTAAAATGATCGTGGATTGTGCCGGCAGCTCGGCAATTTTCCACGAAAGTGTCGTCACCTATGCGAATGAGGCAAAGGAAAAATATTTAGGGGTACGGCATGAAACCTTAGAACAATTTGGTGCGGTCAGCCGGGAGACGGCGCGCGAGATGGCAGAGGGGATCAGAAAAAAAAGCGGAGCAGATTTTGGAGTGGGCATTACCGGACTTGCCGGCCCGGACGGCGGCACAAAGGAAAAGCCAGTCGGACTGGTTTATGTCGGCATTGCCGATCAGAACGGCACAGAAATCCTGGAACTGCACCTTGCCGGAAACCGGGAAAAGGTACGGTATTCCGCTTGTATGCATGCATTTTTTGCAATCTATCAAAAAATACGAAAAAGTGCATAAATTAATTGTGAAAGTGCATTGCAATCCGTATTGGTTTGCTATATAATAGCGGCAAATAAATGATACGGAGGGATTATCAAATGATCATCTACCAGGAAAATTTTTTAAACTGTACAGATGAAAAACAAGCCTATTCCATTGAGGCAGAAAAGACACATAAGTATTCTACTTATGACGGAGAGGTGAAGAATCAAAAGCTTCAGCTCAGAAGAAACGGATCAAAACAGCTTTTGGTCATGCCGGAGGTGGGAGAGGCTTCTTTTTGTACAAAGATTTCTTACAACCCATCCGAGCAGGGTTGGGGAAAAAGAGAGATTGCGTGGGGAATCTGTTTCGGCTATGACCGGGATACGCGCTGCGGCTATCAGCTGATTCTCGCGTACACGCATGAGGACAAGGTGTTAAAGGCAACTCTTTGCAAACGCGAGGGATTTTTGAGAGAGGATTTGGAAACCAAAATCGTTTCCGGCGTGGAAATGCTGCCGGAGCGGGAGTATGAGGTTTCTATGAGCTGGACAAAGAATGAATTGGAGCTTGTGATCCTTGGAAGTACCTTACGTTTTCCGATTGAACCGACCTATGGTGTGATTGCTCTTACACGTGAGGGCGGCATTCGGGAGGTTTGCTTTTCCGATCTGAGCGTTTCCGCAGAAAAGACGGAGAAGAAAATCTTTTGGGAACAAAGCTTTTCCATTCCGACAACAGACGGAGGCAGTTATCCCTACGATTTAAAACTTACAATTTTTCAATATACCAATGAAAAACCGGTATACGAAATTGCTTATGAACTGACCGGCGGCGTTTATGAAAATGATTTTGAATGTAAATCTTTTGACTGCTGGACGCATGATGACGATTGCTTCTGGGGATTCTATTTTGCACTTGGAACAGCAAAATTCTATATCCACAAGGGTCAGCTCATTTTTGTTGACCGCGATTTCCCGGCGCTGACGAATGTCTTGGACGGAAAGGAGATTCCATACTGCGGAAACTTTTTTGTAAGCTGTCAGCCGGAATTTGAACATGTTTTTATCGGTTATGACAAGCGGTATAGCTTAAACTGCGGAAATCAGGCGGCAGAGCGGATGTTTGCTTATGAAAAGGACGGCACGCTTGCCTGGATTGGGAAACCGCTCAAAGAGCAGTGTCTGATTGAAATTCACTCCGGTAAGGAGAAAGAAATCACAAAGAGAATCACGCCGGATTTTGTAGACTACGAGGACGCGCTTTATCATGCACAGACAAACCACTATTTTCTGAATCAGGAAAAGCCGGAATTCTGGGTGGATGTCTATGCAAAATCAGAACGCGATTATCTGACTTTTTCAGCAGAACTGGAAAATACCTGGCTGGAAAAAATTACAGATGTAGAATTTGCTGATGTTTCAGATGAGAACAACATTTTAGAGAATTACGGTTATCATAAATACCGTTTTCATGTTGCGCTAAATCCAATGGAGCAAGGGGTTTACCATCTGAAATTTACCTGTCAGGACGGCGAAAGCAAGGTTTATACGCATACCTCGGCATTTGAAATTTTAGATGACGAAAAACAGGAATCTCCGCAAACAACAGCCGGACTTCCGGATATTTACTGCGGAGACGGCTGCGCGGCAATTCATGCAACGATTGACCCGGCATTTTTACAGCCGGATATGAGTATTATGCATTATGTGAACGGCTGTCTGCAAAACCCGATTTATTCGGAAAAAAGACGGTTCTGGGAATTGACCGGACTGTACAAAAAGCAGCTCTATATCTGGATGACTTTCCGCTGCTTAAACAGCAGAGAAGAAACCTACAAGGATTTTCCGGGGACGGTTGCACATACAGATTATTTAAATTATATTTATCCGGGCATTGAGCATTCCGGAAACTATTATCGGTACGATCTTTGGGCGCCGCTTCTGTTTGATGAGGAAAGAGTCCAGAACATATATCAGTCCTTTTTAGAGGAGCATGCAGAGTATCAGAATGTGTTCCCGAAAATTGACGAAAAGCTGCTTTCAGAAATTCAGCCATGGGGCGGAAAGCCGGAGTGGCTTTTTGAGCAATGGGGAAAAATTCCGGCAGAGGCGTTCGAGGCATGGGTGCAGTACATCAATGCAAAATCAGAGCCGCTGTTTTTGAAACAGTGGGATGAGATTCAAAAGCTGAATCCGGATATTAAGCGTTTTTCCTACGGACCGTATAATGCCTATATCCTAAATCATGGCGGTGCATATGATACAAAGTGGTATGGATTTACCAATTCCGGATTGGAAAAGGTGTTTGACGGCGGTTTTCTGCAATTTGAGGATTACCCGTTTGCCTGCGGATATCAGCCGCACAAATGCGCATGGAATATGGCAACGATTAAATTGGAATGGAAGGATCTTCGGATTGCTCCGGAGCTTTACGACTCTTTCCGGGAGGGATGCCCGGACGGCGCAGTTGCTTACGCAAATCCGCCGCTCGGAGGAAAATTCATGCATCCGTATCAGACGATTACACAGCTGTATGAATATCTGTATTATACCGCTGTGTTGGATGCGGACGGTTTCCGCTTCTGGGATGATAACATCATTCAGATGTATGAGCTGATCAGCTTTGAGCCGGAAAACCGTTATCATACGCTGTTAAAGGCATGGAAAATTTTCCGGGATCATAAGCCGGCAAAACCGCTCGGAAAAATTGCATATGTTGCAGATTTCCGTTATCAGGACGACCGGAGAACGGCGGATATGAGTGCAATTGCACTTTATAACATGTGCCAGGCTGCTATGGAGATTGTGCATGAGGTCAATTCCGAATGCGGAAATCCGGATGGATTCTTGCTAAAGTTTGACACGATTTTGCAATTGCAGGAGGGCGAGTTGGATGTCCTGGTTCTGCCGTCCTTAGATGGGGCATCGGATGCAGTAAAAGAGAAGATCAGAGCCCTGTACCGTGCCGGATGTGCTTTGATTGCAACCGGCAGTGTCAGCGGTTTAGAGGATATTTTCGGTGTCCGAAGCGACTGGAGAAAGAATCGGGTGAACAGGCTTTCTTACGGGGAGGAAACAGAGGTAATCTATCCGTACAACGCAGAATTTTTCTATTCTGCTGACGGCGCGGAGGAATATCTCTCCTCAGATGGAGCATGCGTGATGTACCGAAAGAACCGCGCGTTATTAATCAATGCGCCGCTCTTAGAGGTGGGTGTGGATTCGTTCCGGGAATTTTCTTTGGCAGAGCGCGCCAATATCAGTACCTTGGTTCGGACAGCGTTGGGTGATTTCATCCATGAAAATTCTTCTTTTGCAATTTGTGCAGATGAAAAATGCGGTGTGAATCTCGTGAAAACGGAACAAGGTGAAACCCTGCTTCTCTTGGCAGATTATTCAGCATTTGAAAATGAAGAACCGCGCGAGGTTCACGTATGGTTGGGACAGCAGAAGTTTAAGAGCCTTGAAAATCTCTCCTATGATGCGCATGATCCGGAACTGAATTTGTTCCAGAAGGATGGATATACAGACGGATTCTCAGTTAAGATCAGACCGCATGAAATCATGATTTTCAAAGCAGAATAAAATCGTTTCCCCCTCTTTTAGATACCGCCGGGGTGAAAAATTTCAAAAATTCATCTGAAACTACTTGATTTTTTTGTCGGAAAAGGGTATAATAGAAAGAAAGATACAGACAGAGAAAGGGTAAGATTATGGCGGACGATAAAAAGGCGAAGGTCGTTGAAACACCGCAGACTGCGGAGGAAAAAAAGAAGGCCTTAAAGTCAGTATTTGACGTGATTGAAAAGCAGTATGGCAAGGGCAGTATCATGAAGCTGGGCGATTCTGCGGCGGTAAATTCGGTAGAAGTAATTCCGACCGGCTCTATGACGCTGGATCTTGCGCTGGGTGTGGGCGGTATTCCGAAAGGACGGGTAATTGAGATTTACGGTCCGGAATCCTCCGGTAAGACAACGGTGGCATTGAGTGTGATTGCACAGGCGCAGAAGCAAGGCGGCGAGGCGGCATTTATAGACGCAGAGCATGCGCTTGATCCGGAATATGCGAAGAATCTGGGTGTGGATATTGATAATTTAATTGTATCTCAGCCGGACACCGGCGAGCAGGCTTTGGAAATCGCAGAAGCGTTGGTCAGAAGCGGTGCGCTGGATGTCATAGTCATCGATTCGGTGGCGGCGCTTGTTCCGAAAGCGGAAATCGAGGGCGAAATGGGCAGTCAGCATGTCGGTGTGTTGGCGAGACTGATGTCCCAGGCGCTCCGGAAATTAACCGGTATCACCAGTAAATCCGGCACAGCGGTGATCTTCATTAACCAGCTGCGTGAAAAGGTCGGTGTGATGTACGGAAATCCGGAAACAACCCCCGGCGGACGGGCGTTAAAATTCTTCTCCTCTGTCCGGCTGGATGTCCGCAAGCGGGATGTGATCAAAAACGGCACGGAGCTAATCGGTAACAAAACGCATGTGCGCGTGGTGAAAAACAAGGTCGCACCGCCGTTTAAGGAAGCAGAATTTGACATTATGTACGGCAAGGGAATCTCCCGCGAGGGAAATATTCTGGACGTTGCAGTTACGCTTGATATTATTAAAAAATCCGGCGCATGGTTCTCTTATGAGGGAAACCGTTTGGGTCAGGGACGGGATAATGTCCGGACTTATATGGTGGAGCATCCGGAATTTACAGAAGAAATTGACCGTAAGGTTCGTGAAAAGATTCAAAAACACACCGTAACAATTAGTCAAAATGACGAAAATGAAGATGAATAATCAGGATTATCATAAAATCTGACTAAAAATTGTGCAGATTTACAAAAATGCATTGACGAAGTTAGCATTTTTGTAGTATTCTAAGATATAAGCTGATATAAACGAAATTTAGACGATACAATCTTTTTTTAGAGGGGGATTTGTTGTATGTTTTCAAAAGAAGTGGTTGTGCAAAACCAGGTAGGACTTCATGCAAGACCAGCTACATTCTTTATCCAAAAGGCGAATGAATTTAAATCCAGTATCTGGGTTGAAAAGGACGAACGAAAGGTAAACGCAAAGAGCCTGCTCGGTGTATTGTCTTTGGGAATCACAAAGGGTACTTCCATTCATATATTGGCAGACGGAATGGATGAGAACGACGCGGTTGAGGCATTGGTACGTCTGATTGCGTCCAATTTTACAGAGTAAAATAATCGGAAAAGTCAAAATAACTCTACCTTATCCATAAGCGTAGAGTTATTTTCAGTTGAGCTATGTTTGATTTAAAAGAAGAACTAAAAAATCTGCCGGAGCAGCCGGGTGTGTATTTGATGCATGACGATACGGACACGGTCATTTATGTCGGCAAGGCGAAAATTTTAAAAAACAGAGTGCGGCAGTATTTTCAGAATAGCGCCAATCATACACCCAAGGTGCGCGCGATGGTATCGCATATTGCGTATTTTGAGTATATCGTGACCGATTCGGAGATGGAGGCGCTTGCTTTAGAGTGCAATTTAATCAAAAAATACCGCCCGAAATATAATATCCTCTTAAAGGATGATAAGAATTATCCGTATTTAAAGGTTACGATTCAGGAGGCATACCCCAAAATTCTGCGTACACGCGAATTAAAAAATGACGGCGCAAAATATTTCGGACCTTATCAGGGCGGCAGCACAGTAAAAAGCATGCTGGAAATGATTCAGAAGATTTTCAAGCCGCCAACCTGTCGGCGAAAATTTCCGGAGGACATCGGAAAGGGCAGACCCTGTTTAAACTATCATATCAAAACCTGTTTTGCACCCTGCACCGGCGAGGTCAGCCGCGAGGAATACCGGAAGGTGTTTTTCGATATCTGCACCTTTTTGGAGGGCAGACATGAAAAGCTGGTGTCCGAGCTGGAATGCGAAATGAAAAAAGCGTCTGCCGGGATGGAGTTTGAGCGTGCAGCAGCGCTCCGGGATCAGCTACGCGCCATCCGTGCACTTTCAGAAAAACAGAAAATTATTAATGTGAAAAACCAGAGTGATGCGGATGTGATCGCCATAGAGCTTTTGGAAACCAAAGCTTTTTGCGAGGTGTTCTTTGTCCGTGCCGGCAAGGTGATCGGCAGAGAGAATTACCGGATGGATCAGACCGGAGAGGGGAGCGCCGCAGAAATCTTGGGCGGCTTTGTGAAACAGTTTTATGCGCAGACAAACGATATTCCCCCGGAAATTTTAACAGAGTATGAAATCGAGGATTGTGATGTTGTTTCTCTTTGGCTTTCCCAAAAGAGAGGAAAAAAGGTGTCGCTTGTCACACCGCAGCGTGGAGAAAAGAAAAAGCTGGTTGAAATGGTTTCCAAAAACGCAAAAAAAGCGGCAGAAAACTATCAGATTCAGATTTTGCAGGAGACAGAAAAGAGCAATGTTTTAACCGAGCTTGGAAACCGGCTGGGACTTTCCTCTGCACCCAGGAGAATCGAATCCTACGATATTTCCAATATCAGCGGCGCGGATCATGTTTCCTCCATGGTGGTTTTTGAAAACGGAAAGCCTGCGCCGTCTAAATACCGGAAATTTAAAATCCGGACCATTGAGGGAGCGAATGATTACGGAGCAATGCAGGAAACACTCTACCGCCGTTTCCGGCATGCCCTGGAGGAGGAAGAAAAAATTGCAGCCGGAGAAATGCCGGCAGAGCAGGCAAAGTTTCTTCCCTATCCGAATCTGATCTTAGTGGATGGCGGACGGGGGCATGTTTCTGCGGCATGTGAGATCTTGGAGAGTATGGAACTGGAAATTCCGGTGTTTGGCATGTTCAAGGACGACCGCCACCGGACAAAGGGTTTGGTCGGCTTGTCCGGCGAAGTGGAGCTTTCCGCTTTGGGGAGCGTATTCCATCTGATCACGCGGATTCAGGACGAGGTACACAGAACCGCCATCCGTTACCATCGCACGCTCCATCAAAAGCATATGATACAGTCGGAATTGGATGAGATTCCGGGAATCGGAGACAAACGAAAAAAAGCGCTGTTAGAACATTTTAAAACGATTCCGAATATTAGAAAGGCGTCCGTCGAGGAGCTTTTAGACGCAGACGGAATCAACCGCCCCGCTGCGGAGGCGGTATGGAATTATTTTCATAAGGGAGAATAGAACATGTTTTCTTTGCATAAAAAAGGGGAAGTGTGGTATTATACCATTGATTCCTTTGATCAGACCGGTCTGGTGCGCCATAGTTTTACCACAAGGCGCGGCGGTGTCAGCTCCGGTATCTATGAGAGCATGAATTTGCGGTTTCATTCGGAGGATACGCGCGAAAATGTTTTGGAAAATTTCAAAAGAAGCTGCGAGGCGATCGGTGCGGATGTGCATTCGGTGGTGCTGTCGCACCAGGTACACCGTGCGGATGTGGTTGCGGTGACGAAAAAGGATTGCGGAAACGGTATTTTCCGGGAAAACGCATTCCAAAGCGCGGATGGACTGATGACGAATGAGCCGGGTGTGACGCTTTCAACCTATTATGCCGATTGTGTTCCGATCTATTTTTTAGATCCTGTTCACCGTGCGATTGCGTTGGTACATTCCGGCTGGCGCGGTACGGTGGAGAAAATCGGTCAGGTGGCAATTGAACGGATGCAGGAGCAGTATGGCACAAAACCGGATGATCTCTTGGCGGCGGTCGGTCCCTGCATTGGTGTATGTCATTTTGAAGTTGGCGACGAGGTGAGCGAAATTTTCCGGGAAACCTTTGGAGCGGATGTTTTGGAACAGCATGAAAAATGGCATGTAAATCTGCCGCTTTCGGTGCAAAAGACGCTCCTGTCTGCCGGTATTCCGGAAAAAAATATCACAATGGCAGAGATTTGTACCTATTGTCACAGTGATTTGTTGTTTTCCCATCGGAAGACAAATGGAAAAAGAGGAAATTTAGGCGCATTTTTAGCGTTAAAATAAAGGATGATGAATGTTGAAACAGAGAATCATAGCGTTGTTTCTGCTGCTGATGCTTGCAGGATGCAGCTTGCCGGGACAAAATCAGAATGACGCTCCTTTAGAGGAGGGTGAACTGATTATTCATGAAAGCACGGCACAGGTGCGCTTTGCGGTGGACGCGGCAGATTCTATGATCCCGACCGTCACCTCCTCCCGTGCGATGGCGGAGGTGATGGAATTGGTGTATGAGCCGCTGTTTTCCTTTGACGAAAAGCTGAATGCCGTTCCGGTTCTGGCAGAGGGCTGGAGCATGACGGATAACGGACGTCAGTATTATGTCAGCCTGAAACAGGGTGTGTCCTGGCATGACGGAACAGCATTTAATGCCAATGACGTGATCTACACCATCAATATGATCAAGGGCGGCAACGGTCTTTATAAGAACGCAGTGGAGAATATCAAAGAGGCGGATGTGGTCAGCCGCAGTAAAATTTTAATTACACTCAATCATCCCGAGGCAAATTTTGTGGGACAGCTGGGATTCCCGATTGTGAAACGCAACACGCCCACCGAACCGAATCCGGAGGAAATTCCGGTCGGCACAGGTCCGTATCGGTATGCTGAGAAAAAGAGCGGAAACCGTTTTTCGCTGACAGCAAATCCGGACTGGCACGGCGGAGAGGCGAGCGAAAAAGAGATTTTAGTGAGCGTTGCAAAGGATTCTGCGGCGGCGGTGTCGGCATTTTTAGCAAGTGAGTCGGATTTGATCACAAGCAGTCTTTTGGATTTAAAAAGCCAGTCTCCGCGCGGCTCGGTTACCCGGCGCGATTACCTGTCTGAAAAGCTGACCTTTTTGGGTATGAATCATGAAAACGAACTTTTAAAGCTGCCGGAGCTGCGGAAAACGATTGCTTATCTGATCGATAAAAAGTCTTTGGTGGAAAAAGAAGTGTACGGTCTGGGCGAGGCGGTGGATCTGCCGGTTCTGCCCGGGGTTTGGTTTCATGATGAAGATAAAGTGGAGGTAGAAATTGACGACAGCCTGTTAGGACAGCTTTTGTACGATCAGGGCTGGTATCAGAAAGACGGATATTTTTACAAGGATTTCGGAAATTATGAGGAACAGCTTTGCTTTTCTCTTTTAGTGAATAAGGACAATCCGGAAAAAATGAATCTTGCAAAGCAGATTGCGATGGATTTAAACGCTGCCGGAATTAACACCAAGCTTCGCGCGGTGGGATATGAGCAGTATCTGGGATTGGTTCGGGAAAAGCAGTTTGATCTGTTTATCGGAGAAAATGAAATGCCATGGAGCATGGATCCGTCCCGGCTGGTACATTCTTCGGAAAATTATTTCGGGTATCAGAGTGAAACAATGGACGAAATTTTATCCCGGATGAAAACAACCTCCGGTGCGGAGGAATACAAGGCGGTTTACGGAGAATTTTGCAGCCTGTTTTTAGAGGACATGCCGTTTGTTCCGCTGTTTTTCCGAAAAGAGGCGCTCTTTTACGACGCGTCCTTATCCGCAGTCGGCGCACCGAATTTTTACCGGGTGTATAACCAGCCGGAAAACTGGTATTTTTCTGAAAAATATAACTTAGCAAAAGAGAAAAAAGAGGGGGAGAAACCGGATGGAGCTATTGGGGTATCTGGAGCAGAATCTGAAAACGCTCAGTAAACGTCAGCGTCAGCTTGCCGGTTATATCCTGGAGCATGACGAAAAAGCGGCATATTTAACGGCGGCGCAGCTTGCCGAGGAGGCAGGGGTCAGCGAATCGACCGTGGTGCGGTTTGCAGCGGAATTAGGCTATGAGGGCTATCAGCAAATGCAGAAAAGCTTGCAGGAGCGCGTCCGGACAAAGCTTAATTCACTCCAGAGAATGGAGCTTGCAACCAAGAAAATCGGCGAAACGGACGTTCTATCCAATGTGTTAAAGGCAGACGCAAACCGGATTTACAAAACGCTTGACATGATCGACCGCGCGCAGTTTGACGGTGCGGTAGGAAGTCTCTGCAAGGCGGAGCATATCTATATCACAGGCGTTCGCAGCTCGGCAGCATTGGCAAGCTTTGTTGGCTTTTACTTTAACCTGTTGTTTGACAATGTACGGCTCATTAATACCACCGGTGCAGACGATATTTTTGAACAGCTCCTGCGCGTGGGCGAGCGGGACGCGGTTTTGGGGATGAGCTTTCCGCGCTATTCCAAAAGCACCATCCGCGCTTTGGAATATGCAAAAAAAAGCGGTGCGTCCATTATCGGAATCACAGACAGCCCACAGTCTCCGATTGTTCCGCTGTCGGACTTTTGTCTGATTGCAAGCAGTGAGATGGATTCGTTTGTGGATTCTTTAGTTGCACCCTTAAGCGTGGTGAATGCGCTGATCGTTTCAATCAGCATGCGGCGGAAGCAGGAGACAAAGGAGAATTTCCGCGTTTTAGAATCCATTTGGGAAGAATACGAGGTATACGAAAAGAAATGAAGGTAGCAGTAATCGGCGGCGGCGCAGCCGGACTGATGGCATGCGGCAGGGCGGCAGAGCGTGCGGATCAGGTCGTTTTAATTGAGCCGAACCGCGTTTTGGGAAGAAAGGTTCGGATCACGGGAAAAGGTCGCTGCAATGTGACAAATTCCGCAGATGTTGAAGAAATTTTAGAACACATTCCGAAAAATCCGAAGTTTTTATATAGTGCGCTCTATGGCTTTACGAATCAGGATGTGATCCGCTTTTTTGAAGAACGCGGAGTGCCGTTAAAGGAGGAGCGCGGCGGAAGAATTTTTCCGCAGTCGGATCAGGCAAGGGATATTGCAGAGGCATTAGCAAAATATGCGCTTGCACCGAATGTGACCTGGAAAAAATGCCGTGCGGAATCACTTTTGATCATAGATGGCGCGGTGCGCGGAGTGAAAACCGACCGGGGCGATATTTTCGCTGACCGGGTGATTTTAGCCACAGGAGGTGCGTCCTATCCCTTAACCGGTTCGGACGGGAGCGGATACCGGATGGCAGAGCGTGCCGGGCATACGGTTGTTCCGATCCGTCCGTCGCTTGTTCCGATGAGAACCAGAGAAAAATGGGTTTCGGACGTGATGGGACTTTCCTTAAAGAATGTGGAGCTTCGTTTGTACGATCGAAAAAACCGAATGATTTATTCCGATTTTGGGGAAATGCTCTTTACGCATTTCGGAATCAGCGGTCCGATTGTATTGTCGGCATCCGCGCATTGTACCGACGGAGGATACCGGGTGGAAATCGATTTAAAGCCGGCGCTTTCTGAAAAGCAGCTGGATCAGCGGATTTGCAGAGATTTTGAGACGTTTCGGAGAAAGCATTTGATCAATGCGTTAGACGAACTGCTGCCAAAGGCGCTGATCCCGGTCATGATCGAATTATCCGGCATTGAACCGCATAAGGAGGTCAGTATGATCACGCGTGAGGAACGGTTGCGGTTCGGTGCACTTTTAAAGGCAGTGCCGCTGGAAATCACAGGTCTTTGTGGCATGGAGGAGGCAATTGTGACGGCAGGCGGTGTTAAGGTGAGTGAAATTGATCCGTCTACCATGCAGTCAAAGGTCGTGAGAGGCTTATTTTTCGCCGGAGAGGTCATTGATGTGGATGCCTATACTGGTGGGTTCAATTTGCAAATCGCGTTCTCTACGGGAGTTTTAGCCGGTGAGAATATACAGGAGGGATAAACATGATTGGAAGTAAGGAAGCGGCAACGGCGGCAATCCGGATGGCAACGACATCAAGCCGGGAGGAGGAAAAAGCCGTTCGGGAGTATTATCAGAAAATGAATATCAAAACGGCAGCAATTGATTACGGCGGAGAATTTTCCGGCTCTATTCCCAAAATTGTGGAGCGTGCCGTGGTGGCGGCGCGGCGCGAGGGTCTGATTGACGATTCGCATGCGCAGGAGGGCGCGGTTGCCGGTGCGGCGCATGAGGCGGTGTCGCAGGTATTCACAAAGGCATTGGGCTTGAATTTAGGCGGAAAGATCAGCATTTCCTGCACGGAAAACCATGTGGCGGTTTGCGTTTTCTTTGCGGTAGGATTATTAAATTTAAACGATATTGTGATAGGGTTAGGACATAGGGCAATATAAAATTAGGAGGAGAAAAATGGTTCGGGCAATTCGCGGAGCAACGACTGTTCTGCACAACGAAAGAGAAGAAATTTTATCGGCTACAAAAGAAATGCTGGAGGTAATTTTTAAAAGGAATCACCTTGTTAAGGAAGATCTGATTTCTATGATCTTCACGCTGACGCCGGATTTAGATGCTGTTTTTCCGGCAGTAGCGGCACGGCAGATGGGAATTACAAACGTTCCCTTAATGTGCATGCAGGAGGTTCCTGTGCCGGGGGCGCTGCCGATGTGCGTCCGGGTGATGATCGAAACCAACAGCGAAAAAAGCTTAGACGAAATTGAGCATACTTATCTGAGAGGAGCAGTTCGTTTGCGACCGGATTTGGTGAAGCATATTTCGGTTGCAGTAGACGGTCCTGCCGGAGCAGGAAAGAGCAGCGTTTCCAAAGAAGTTGCAAAGAAAATGGGATACTTGTATATCGACACCGGGGCAATGTACCGTGCGGCGGCGCTTTATGCGATCCAAAAGAAGATTCCGATTGAGCAAAATGCATTGATTCCGCATCTGGATGAAATCGATATTCAGCTAAATACAGAGGCGGAGCGGCAGCAGGTTCTTTTAAACGGCGAGGATGTGACAGAAAAAATCCGCACGCCAGAGGTGAGCATGGGCGCGTCTGCTATTGCGGCAATTCCGGAGGTGCGGTTAAAGCTGGTAGAATTGCAGCGGAAAATGGCAGAAAAAAGCTCTGTCATTATGGATGGCAGAGATATTGGAACGTATGTCCTGCCGGATGCCGATTTAAAAATCTATCTGACGGCATCGGTGGAGGAGCGTGCAAAAAGACGGTTTTTAGAAATGCAGGAAAAGGGAGAAAAAGCAGAGCTTGAATCCATCTGTGAGGACATCCGGAAACGGGATGAAAACGATATGAACCGGGAGTTCGCACCGCTGAAACAGGCAGAGGACGCCATTTTAGTGGACAGCTCGGACATGGACTTTTCGGAGGTTGTGGAAGAAATCATGAAACAAATAGAGGAAGTGTAATCATGGGGTATAAAATTATCGTTTTTTTAATCAACTGCTTTATGCGTCTGATTTTCCGGATTTCAGTGGAGGGAAAGGAAAACGTTCCAATGGAGGGCAGTGCGATTATTGCCGTCAATCACCGGAGCAACTGGGATCCTGTCCTGATCGGAATGAGCTGCCCGCGAAAGCTTAGGTACATGGCAAAGGCAGAGCTGTTTAAGCCAAAGCTGGTCGGAGCGCTCCTGAAAAGTCTGGGCGCATTCCCGATCCATCGCGGAACGGGGGATGTGGGTGCAATCAAGGGCGCTTTGACGATTCTTCGTTCCGAGCATCCGATGCTGATTTTCCCGGAGGGAAAGCGCGTTCGGGACGGAAAGGAAGTGCAGGCAAAGCCGGGAGCAGTGATGCTTGCGATCAAGACGAAAACACCGGTTGTCCCGGTGTGCATCTCCGGCGGCTATCATTTCTGGAGCAAAATTGTGATTCACTATGGAAAGCCGATTGAGTACCCGGCATATTATGGGGAAAAGGTGGTTGTGGAAACGCTGCAAATTTTAAGCGACGACCTGATGAAAACGATTCGTTCTTACAGGGTGGATCTCGGACGGAGGAAAAAAGTCTGAATAAAATCGCTCATAGCACAGCTTTTTGCTCGGGGCGGTACCTACGTACAGCACCACTCGCTGCAAAGCAGCACTCTGAGCGATTTTCTTTCAGACTTATATAGCACGGAAAGGGATGGTTATAAACATGATTCAGGTGGCGAAAACAGCAGGGTTCTGCTATGGAGTTAAACGAGCCGTAGACGAGGTTTACAGGCTCTCCGGCGAGCACGAAAAAATTGCAACGCTTGGTCCACTCATTCACAATGAGCAGGTAGTGAATGATTTAAAAAATCGTGGTGTGGCAGTTTATGAACGTGTGGAAGATGTGCCAGAGGGAACAAAGTTAGTGATTCGGACGCACGGCGTTTCCGAGGAGGTTATGCGGCAGATTCAGGAGCGCGGACTTTCCTATGCGGATTTGACCTGTCCGTTTGTGGAAAAGATTCACAAGATTGTACATGAGTACGATCAGAAGGGGTATCAGATTGTCATTGTCGGCGATAAAAACCATCCGGAGGTTTTGGGGATTCATGGATGGTGTCGGGAGCGCGCAGTGATTTTATACGACCCGGAGGCAGAAATTCCGGAAAAACTGCAAAATTCTCTTGTATGTATTGTAGCACAAACAACAATAAACAAAAAAATCTTTGTACAAATAGTACAAAATCTCAAAAACACTTGCAAAACCCCTATAGTTTTTGATACAATATGTAATGCGACCAAATGTCGTCAGACCGAAGCGAAGGAGCTTTCGGAAAAATCGGACGTTATGATCGTGATCGGCGGCAGGGAAAGTTCCAATTCCAAAAAGCTTTTTGAAATTGCAAAAGAGCACTGCCCCGAAGCTTATTTCATAGAAACATTAGAGGATCTTCCTCTTAATGTGTATAAAAATAAAAAGATAGGTATTACGGCTGGCGCATCCACGCCGGGACGTATTATCGAGGAGGTTTTTACAACGATGGACGAAAAAATCAAGAACGAGGAAAATTTTGCAGAGCTTTTTGAGCAGTATGAAAGCAAAACTCTGAATAACGGCGACATTGTTGACGGAACTGTTGTAGAAGTTCGCAATAACGAAGTTATTGTTGACTTAGGCGGTTTCAAATACAATGGTCAGTTAGCAGCAGAACAGCTGACGGACGACCCTTATGCAAAGCCGACAGACCTCGTAAAACCTGGCGACAAAATCCGCGTTTATGTTGTCGGTGTCAATGATGCAGAGGGAAAGGTTGTCCTTTCCAAGAAAAAGGTCGAGATGATGGAGAGCTGGAACAAAATTAAGGAAGCGTATGAAAACGGCGTGATCCTTTCCGGTAAAATTATTAAGGCTGTTCGCGGCGGTGTGATCGCTTTGGCAGATTCCTGCCAGGTATTCATCCCTGCAAAGCAGGTATCATTGAGATACGTTCAGGATTTGGAGAGCCTGCTCAATACAGAAATCCGTTTCAAGGTAATTGAAATGGACGAAAGAAGAAAGCGCGTTGTCGGTTCTGCACGCGTTGTTTTAGAGGCTGAAAAGAAAGAGCTTGAGGACAAGTTCTGGGCAGACGCTGAAGTTGGCAAGGAGTATACAGGTACTGTAAAATCCTTAACCTCCTTTGGTGCATTTGTTGACATCGGCGGTGTAGACGGTTTGGTTCATATTTCTGAATTGAGCTGGAACAAGATTAAGCATCCGTCCGAGGTTGTTAAGGAAGGCGACGTTCTTTCTGTTTATATCAAGGATCTGAATCAGGAAACCAAGAAGATTTCCTTAGGCTATAAAAAGGCAGAGGACGATCCGTGGGTAATTGCTAAGACAAAGTATCAGATTGGCGATACCGTTGAGTGTAAGGTTGTAAGAATTATGCCTTACGGTGCATTTGCGGAGATCATCCCGAATGTAGACGGCTTAATCCATATTTCTCAGATTGCTGATAAGAGAATCGAAAAGACAGAGGATGCCTTAAAGGTTGGCGATGTTGTAACTGCAAAGATCACAGATGCAGATTGGGATGCAAAGAAGATCAGCCTGAGCATCCGCGCTCTGATTGCTCCGCCGGTTGAGGAAAAGGCTGAGGAAGTAAAAGAGGAAGTTCCGGCAGATACTGAGGACACCTTAGTAGATATTGCGCAGTATATCGCAGACGAGCAGGAAGCAGAAGCGCAGGCATCTGAAGAAGAATAATTCGATAATGAAATCTTTCAGAATAGGAGGGTAACCAAATGACAACGGTTTTTACAATTCTGCATATTATTGTAACAGTTGCATTAATTTGCGTTGTTCTGCTGCAAGAGGGTAAAGATCCGGGTATGCGCGGAATTTCCGGCGCAGCTCCCGATACAGGAGATTCCTTCTTCCGGAAAAACACCGGAAGAACCAAGGAAGCTATGTTTGCAAAAATGACAGCTGCTTTAGCAATCCTGTTTTTGATCACAACCATGGTTTTGGTATTAATTCAATAATGCAAAAAGCTCCGTTTATGCGGAGCTTTTTTTCATAAAACAGTTGACAAATTAGAAAAAGAGAGATATAATAACAGTAACAAATATTTTAGGGCGGAGTGCAATTCTCCACTGGCGGTAATCTGCAAAAGCAGCGAGTCCGAGAGCCTACAGAGGCAGAGCAGGTGCGATTCCTGAACCAACGGTATAGTCCGGATGAAGAAATAACATACAGTCTCGCCCTATGCTTTGTGCATAGGCTTTTTCTTTGTTTAGAAAAAGCCGGAAAATAAGGAGGCTAAAAAAATGAACACAAAAAAAATCACAACCCTATCCCTGATGGCAGCAATTTCAGTTTTGCTGGTACTATTGATCCGCTTTCCCATCTTCCCGGCAGCGCCTTTTTTGGAATATGATCCGGCGGATATTCCGATTCTGATTACGGCATTTGCATTCGGACCGGCAGAGGGACTGCTGCTTTGTGCGGTGGTCAGTCTGGTGCAGGGAATCACTGTCAGCGCTGCAAGCGGTGTGATTGGGATTGTGATGCACATTTTATCCACCGGAGCGTTTGTACTTGTAGCCGGAAGTATGTATCGGAGGGAGAAAACAAGAAAGGGTGCGCTTTTGTCTCTGGTGGCAGGCAGTCTTGTGATGGCAGGGGTTATGTGCATTTTAAACCTGATCCTGACTCCGATTTTTATGAACACAGACTTCTCAGTGGTGAAGATGATGATTCTTCCGACCATCCTCCCCTTTAATCTGTTAAAGGCAGGGCTTAATTCTGCGGTCACCTTTGTTTTATACAAGAAAATCTCGAATTATCTCAAGGAGCATCAGGTGTTAGAGGCTTGAACTATCACGGTATTTCAAATACGGAAGAAACTTTTTCACTGCCAGAGATGCGGAGTTTTTATTCCGCATTGCTAAGGCAATCCGGCGGTAGACGGGGATTTCCAACTCCCGAACGGTAATCCGATATGGAATCCGGCGAAGAATCAGTTCGGGCAGAACGCTGATTCCTAAGCCGCTTTCCACCATCGACATAATCGCATAATCGTCCCAGGTCATAAACTGAACCGTTGGAGTCAGTCCGCTTTTTTGGAAGATGGCAGAAATATCAGTCTGCGTTCCCTTTTGGAGCATCAAAAACGGCTCACTGCAAAGATCGGCAATCGAAAGCCGATCTTTTTTTGTTAAGGGGTGCTGCTCTGGAAGCACCGCTAAAAGCCGGTCCTGCTCTAAAAAAATTGTCTCTAATTCCGGATTTGCCGGCAATCGGAGAAAGCCGCAGTCTACGCGCCCCTCTAAAATCCATGCCTCAATTTCATGATAGTCTCCCAAAAGCAGTTCGTATTTAATTTTTGGATAGTCCTTTTGAAATTCCTGAATCATTTTAGGCAGCCAATGCGTGGCAACACTTGAAAATGTTCCGATCCGGATTACCCCGGATTCTAAACCGGCAAGCGCATCTGCCTGCATTTTCATTTTGTCGTATGCTTCACACAACGATCTTGCATGCGGCAGAAGCGCAATTCCGTCCGAAGTAAGGGAAACCCCCGACTTTCCGCGCTCTAACAGCGAGATGTTCCACTCCTTTTCTAAATCGCTGATCATCCGGCTGACAGCAGATTGAGAATAATTTAATACTTCTGCTGCCTTTGTGAAACTGCCGTATTCCACCGCGGCAACCAGTGCCTTATATTTTGAAATGTTTCCGTCCATATCTATACCACTTTCTCATGTAAACTATGTAAATTATTCGCTTTTGTTATTGTTATGTTTATGATATACTATTTTTATACAAAAGTCAAGAGGAGAGTTGAAAAATGATTTATGTAAGTGAAATTCAGACGACAGCGCCAAGACAGTTTTTGACACCGTTGCAGAAAGTGGTATATGAGACTTTGTCAGAGCGGGGGATTCCATTTTGGCGCGTTGATACCGATGAGGCAATCACAATGGAGGATTGTGTACAGATTAATGAGCGATTGAATGCAGAAATGGTTAAGACGCTTTTTCTGTGCAATCGGCAGAAAACAGCATTTTACCTGTTTATAACCAAAGGGGACAAGCCGTTTTCCTCTAAGGAGTTTTCTGCATCTCTTGCGATTCCGCGTGTTTCTTTTGCCCCGGCTGAGATGATGGACGAGATTTTAGGCACAAAAATCGGGGCGGCAACGGTGTTTTCAAAGCTGCTCACATCTGCGGCAAACGTGCAACTTGTACTGGATCGGGAGATTTTAGACCAAGAGTGGTATCCCTGTAGTGACGGGACAACAACAGGATATCTGAAAATCCGAACCGCGGATCTTTTAGAAAATCTTTTAAGCGGTATTGATTATCAGGAGGTGTAAGGATGAGTCAGTTTCAAAATAGAATTGTGGTGAAGGTGGGAACGTCTACACTCACAAATGATTCCGGGCAAAATCATCTGAAAAGCTTTGACCGGCTCTGCTGTGTACTGTCAGATGTTCGAAATTCAGGCTATGAGGTAATTTTGGTATCCTCCGGGGCAATTGCGATCGGTGCGAATAAGCTGGGGTGGCAGGAGCGTCCAGGGGCGTTGCGTCTCAAGCAGGCAGCCGCAGCGGTTGGACAATGCAGCCTGATGTGTCTTTACGATCACTTTTTCAGTCTGTACGATAAAACCTGTGCGCAGATTCTGCTGAATGCAGAAGATATTGAAGTTGAGGAGAAAAAAGAAAACCTGACAAACACCTTTCAGACGCTTTTAGAATTGGGGATCATCCCAGTTGTGAATGAGAATGATTCGGTTAGTTATACAGAAATTGAATCCTCAGAGCGGTTGTTTGGGGATAATGATATGCTTTCCGCGGTTGTTGCCGTACTTTGCCGTGCAGGAAAGCTTGTTATTTTTTCGGATATTGACGGCTTTTATGATCATGATCCGCGCTTTTATGAAAATGCCAGGCTGATTGAGAGGGTGGAGCGGATTGATGAGAAAATTGAGTCCTGTGCCGGAGGGGCAGGCTCGCGCCGCGGAACGGGAGGCATGCAGACAAAACTGCATGCGGCAAAGCTTTGCACAGCACAGGGAATTGATACGATTGTAACAAATGGAAAGTGTCCGGAGGAGCTTTATAAAATCATAGAGGGGAAAGGTGCCGGAACCTGGTTTGTTAGTCGAAAATGATACAAAACATCAATTTTTTGAAAGAAAAAGACATTTACATTCGCCGATTTTTCGTATAAAATAAAAATAAAAAAACGAAAGGGTGTTTTGAAATGTCAATTCCAAGACCGGAATATCCGCGGCCGCAGTTGATGCGCGAGAATTGGTTGAATTTAAACGGAGAATGGGAATTTCAGATGGATCAGGAGAAAAGCGGACAGGAGCGGGAACTTTTTAAAGCAGAAACGCTTCGCGATAAGATTACCGTTCCGTTCTGCCCGGAAAGCAAGCTTTCCGGAATCGGTTTTACCGACTTTATAGCATGTGTCTGGTACAAGAAAAAAATCACTTTACCAAAGAGCTTTCAAAACAAAGAGGTGCTGCTGCATTTTGGGGCAGTTGATTATCACGCGTTTGTCTATGTAAACGGAGAGCTTGCAGGAGAACATCGTGGCGGTTATTCCTCGTTCTGTCTGAATATCACAAAGTATTTAAAGGACGGAGAAAATGATCTGACAGTTTGCGCTTATGATGATGTCCGGAGTGGAAATCAGCCGGCAGGAAAACAGTCTGCAAAGCTTAAATCCTACGGATGCTTTTACACCCGGACGACCGGTATTTGGCAGACAGTCTGGATGGAGGCGGTAGAGGAGAGTTATATTCAATCGGTCAACTATCTGTCCGACCCGGAAAATGCTGCTGTGACAGTACAGGTTAAGGTATCGCCGGCATCCGTCGGAAAAACGCTGACCGTTTCAGCGGCATGGGACAAAAAGCCTGTCGGAACGGCAAGTGCAAAAATTACAGCCTGTCAGATGAATATGACCGTGCAATTATCTGAAACGCATCTGTGGGATGTCGGAGAGGGAAATCTTTATGATACGGAATTGAAAATTTCAGACGGAGAGTCCGTTTTAGATGAGGTGCAAAGCTATTTTGGATTGCGCAGCGTTGGTTTAGGAAAACGCGCCTTTTATCTGAATGGCAGACCGGTTTTTGGCAGATGGGTTTTAGATCAGGGCTTTTATCCGGATGGAATTTACACCGCGCCGAGTGATGACGCACTTCGTGCCGATGTGGAAAATTCTATGAAATTAGGCTTTAACGGCGCACGTCTGCACGAGAAAATGTTTGAGCCGCGCTTTTTATACTGGGCAGACAAGCTTGGTTATTTAGTTTGGGGAGAGCATGCAAACTGGGGTTTGGATATCACAGAGTCGGGACAGATTATGCATTTTCTGCCGGAATGGATCGAGGGTGTGGAGCGCGATATGGCACATCCGTCTATTATCGGATGGTGTCCATTGAATGAGACTTGGGATAAGGAGGGTGGACGGAGACAGTGTGATGATGTACTTCGCATCACCTATTTGGCAACCAAAGCAATTGACCCGACCCGACCGGTGATTGACACCAGCGGAAATTTCCATGTTATAACTGATATTTATGATGTACACGATTATGAGCAGGATCCGCAGAAATTTTCTGAGTACTATAGCCGTGTTACAGAGGGCATCGTCATTGACCAGACAGAACGCATGGATATTTGGAAAAACCGGCAGAAATATCAGGGCGAGCCGTTCTTTGTCAGCGAGTACGGCGGAATCTATTGGAATACAGAAAATGAAAACGGCTGGGGATACGGAAATGCTCCGGAAAAGGAAAAAGAATTTTTAGACCGTTATGACGGGTTAACTACGTCTCTTTTGGAAAATCCGTATGTGCTTGGCTTCTGCTACACACAGCTCTATGATGTGGAGCAGGAGAAAAACGGTTTAATGACCTATGACCGGAAATTCAAATTTGATCCGGAAATCATCCGAAAAATCAACCAGAAAAAGGCGGCAATTGAGGAAGAATAACATAGTTTGTGGATTTTGGTAAAATCCGTAGGGGCGGATATTATCCGCCCGTACACACTGAATAACCGCATAATTTTACGAACATCTCACGGGATGGTTACTTACTCGAAAATTGTGGGAAGAATAAAAAAATGTCTTGAAATTCATGCAGAAATATAGTAAAATATAGGATAGAGAATAAAAAAAGGACGATTTTTGCATGAGAAGAATTTTTTGTGTTGAGGATGATGAAAGCATCCGGGAATTAATTGAATACACGCTGACGCGGTTTGAGTTTTCTGTACGCGGCTTTGAGTGCGCGTCGGACTTTTTTGCGGCGCTGGAGGAGGAGATACCCTCTTTGGTGCTGTTGGATTTGATGCTGCCGGATTTAGACGGCATGGAAATTTTAGAAAAACTCAAATCCGCGCCGGCAACGGAAAAGCTTCCGGTGATTCTTTTAACGGCAAAATCCGGACGGGTGGATAAGATCAAGGGTTTAGACAGCGGTGCGGATGATTATATCACAAAGCCGTTTGATATTATGGAGCTTGTCTCGCGTACCAATGCTGTTTTACGGCGGTGCGAGAGCAGGGAGCAAACGCGTTTATGCTATCAGAATATCCGCCTGGACCGTCCCAGCCGCCAGGTGTTTGTCGGTGAGCGTGAAATTCCGCTCACCTTTAAGGAATTTGAACTTTTGTCGCTCTTTTTAGCGAATCCGGGTATTGTATTTTCCCGCGAAACGCTGATGAACCGGATCTGGGGGGTTGACTTTAAGGGCGAGAGCAGAACGGTGGATGTACATATCCGAACGCTCCGGCAAAAGCTGGGCGCAGCAGGAGATTGTATTGAGACAATACGGAATGTCGGATATAAAGTGGGGTAAGTCTGAATA
The DNA here is from genome assembly GCA_934462945.1 of uncultured Clostridia bacterium. Taxonomy (GTDB): domain Bacteria; phylum Bacillota; class Clostridia; order UBA1381; family UBA1381; genus RQCD01. Next base: position 31,293 of record CAKSJF010000005.1, read on the forward strand.
AAATCGCCCATAGCGCTGTTTTTTGCTCGGGGCGGTACTGTTGTACAGCTCCACTCGCTGCAAAACAACACTCTGAGCGATTTTCTTTCAGACTTAAGTTTTGTGCCTTACCGCATGGAAGGGGCGGTTATAAAAATGAAAAATTTTTAAAAAAACTCTTTACATTTGCATGATTTTCCGTTATAATATAAATAATAAGAGGGAGTAGCTAACGGATTTTCCGTTTTAACGAGCGTCAGTACGATTGCCGGGGGCAATCCGCGGTTAAATGAAAAAGCGAGACTTTTATGGTGTGTTTTTGATACCATAAAAGTCTTTTCTCTTTGGACAAAATGAAAGGATGAAGAATATGGAAGTACTGTTTGAAAATTTGCTTGCCTTAGAGTGGCAGCAGGTTGTGATGTGGGTAATCGGAGGAATTTTGATTTATCTTGCGATTGCAAAGGATATGGAGCCGTCGCTGCTTTTGCCGATGGGATTTGGCGCGATTTTAGTGAATCTGCCCTTTTCCGGCGCGGTGGAGACAGTGGAAACGCTTTTTAATGCCGGAATTGCAAATGAATTATTTCCGCTTTTACTCTTTACCGGAATCGGTGCGATGATTGATTTCGGACCGCTGTTATCGAACCCAAAACTGATGCTGTTCGGTGCGGCGGCGCAGTTTGGTATCTTCTTCACGCTGACGGTTGCCACGCTTTTAGGCTTTGATTTAAAGGACGCAGCGTCGATTGCAATTATCGGAGCAGCAGACGGTCCGACCTCGATTTTCGTGGCAAATACGCTCCACTCAAGCTATTTAGGAGCCATTATCGTAGCGGCATATTCGTATATGGCATTAGTGCCGATTGTGCAGCCGCCTGTCATTAAGCTATTAACAACCAAAAAAGAACGGTTGATTCGGATGCCGTATGAACCGGTTGCCGTGTCTAAAACGACAAAAATTCTTTTCCCGATCTGTATTACGGTGATTACCGGTCTGATCTCGCCGCAGAGTGTGGCTCTGATTGGTTTTCTGATGTTCGGAAATTTGATCCGGGAATGCGGTGTTTTAGATTCTCTGTCCGAAACGGCGCAAAAGGTACTTGCAAATCTGATCACGCTCTTTCTGGGAATTACCGTTGCCTTTAAAATGCAGGCGTCAGACTTTTTGACGGTGCAGACGATGTTAATTATCGGCCTGGGACTGATTGCCTTTATTTTTGATACCGCCGGCGGTGTTATTTTTGCAAAAATTTTAAACCTGTTCCTGAAAAAGAAGATCAACCCGATGATTGGCGCAGCTGGAATTTCTGCATTCCCAATGTCGGCACGCGTGGTGCATAAGCTTGGATTGGAGGAGGACTGTCAGAATTTCCTCCTGCCGCATTCCATCGGTGTCAATGTCTCCGGACAGATTGCCTCGGTATTGGCAGGCGGTCTGGTTTTAAGTATTGTAACAAAGATTCTGTAAGGGGGTATCAGAATGAATTTAACATTATTTGAACAGTCACTAATGATCATGGGAAAGGGTATGCTTGGAATTTTCATTGCAACTCTGGCAATGATATTGGTGATGGTATTACTCAATAAGCTTACAAAGAAATAAAAAAGAATCCCCGGAATATGCTTTGGTTCAGCACAAAGCTTTCCCGGGGATTCTTTCTATGTCCATAGAGAACTTATGATAACAAAATGCAAGCATCAATCTTTATAAAACAGTATCATATGCAGGTAATTTATTAGCAGGCAAAACGAATTCCCATATAGAGAATCACAGCAGAAGCGATCAGACTGACAGCATTTTTGCCTCTGAGGCTAACACATACGGAAAAAAAAGCAAATTATATGCGGGAATTAAAAAAAAATTAAGAAATAATTGACAAAATGTCTAAAAGAACTTGACGAAATGACTTTTTCGCTATATAATATTGAGTATATGATCGATTAATTTTAGAAAGGAATGGTTATTCAATGAAGAAAAAGAGTATTGTTATTCTTATCTTTATGCTGATCCTTGCGGTTGCGCTGAATTATGTAGCCTTTTTTGGGTTTAATATCGCAGGCTTCACCTATGGCGGCATGTTTGATGAGAACAAGGGAATCAGAAAGGGTATAGACTTAGCAGGAGGCTCAGTCATCACGTTCCGCGCGGACTATCAGAATCCGACCGATGAACAGATGGATGTTGTAGAATCTGTATTCTCCAACCGTCTGACCAATGCAGGCTATACCGAGGCAAGAATCAGTAAGGATGAAACGGGTCAAATTACAGTCGAGATTCCGTCTGTATTTGAAACAGATCAGGCAGCAGAGCTTTTAGGATCTACTGCAAGACTGACGTTTGTAGACGCTGACGGAAATGAGGTTATGGACGGTGCGACCGATATTGCAGACGCAAAGGCAAAATACGGTCAGCTGAGCCAGGCTGGCGCATCGGAGCATTATGTGGAGCTGACCTTAAACAAGGATGCTGTTGCAAAGTTTGCAGAGGCAACCAAGGCAGCTGCTGCACGTTCCGGGGAAAACAAGAACTTTATTTCTATTAAGATGGATGATGATATTATCTCCAGTCCGAGTGTTAAGGAAGAAATCAATTCCGAAACCTGCGTCATCTCCGGAAGCTTCAAAACGGCAGAGGAGGCGCAGAAGCTTGCAAACCAGATTAAGTCCGGTGCATTGCCGTTCGATCTGATCACTGTTACGCAAAACACCATCGGTGCAGAACTGGGTGAAAAAGCGTTGCCGACCAGTCTTTTGGCAGCAGGCATCGGTATTCTGATTGTGATGCTGTTTATGCTTTTGATCTACAGAATCCCTGGTTTGATTGCAGATCTGGCATTGCTGTTCTACGTTGGTATTATCGGTTTGGTTTTGGGTGTGTTCAGAATCAATCTGAGCCTTTCCGGAATTGCAGGTATCATCCTGTCAATTGGTATGGCGGTGGATGCAAACGTTATCATCTTTGAACGTATGAAAGAAGAATTAAAGCTTGGAAAGACTGTAAAGGCATCGGTTGACGCAGGTTTCCATAAGGCATTTGGCGCAATTTTAGACTCCAATGTTACCACGATTATCACCTGCGTTGTTCTCTATCTTTCCGGAATCGGAACAATCCGCGGCTTTGCAGTAACATTAGGCTGGGGTGTTGTGATTAGTATGTTCACAGCAATTGTTATCACAAAATTCTTATTAAAGCAGTTTGTGCGTCTGAACATTCAGAACCGCAAAATGTTTTGCGCATGATAGGAGGGGAACAGAATGAAGCAAATCAATGTGACAAATAACAAGGTGAAATATCTTTTAATCCCCGTAATCATCATGGTTTTAGGAATCGTTATGTACTTTGTACGGGGCGGCTTCAACTTTGACGTTGAGTTTATGGGCGGTATCCGCATGCAGGTTGATATGCAGCAAAGCTTCAATAATGAGGAGGTTGCAAAGTTCCTGGAGGAAAAAACCGGAATCACTCCGATTATTGTTCAGACCGTTGGCGACGGAACACAGGCATCCATCAAAACACAGCCGATTGAGGAAGAAAAGAAAAACGAAATCTATTCTGCTCTGAAAGAACAGTATAATCTGGAGGCAGACGAGCCGATGTCGGTGAACAGTGCATCTGCAAGCTTTGGTAAGAACATTCAGCAGAAAGCGTTGGTTTACACGCTGATTGCAATTATCTGTATCTTAGCATATATTGCAATCCGTTTTGAGTGGCGTTCTGCTGTGACTGCAATTGCAGCGCTTGTGATCAACATTTTCGTTATGATGGCAGTTTATGCAATCACCTACACACCGCTGAACACAACCTTTATCGCAGCAATGCTGACGGTGGTTGGTTATTCAATCAATAATACGATTGTCGTATTTGACAGAATCCGTGAGAATATGAAGGGTTTCAATCCGAGAAAGGGAAGCATTTCAGATATTGTGAACAACAGTATTAATGAAAGTATGGGACGTACCTTAAATACAACCATCACAACCTTAATTACGATTGTTCTGCTTTATATCTTAGGTGTGAACTCTGTCAAGGAATTTGCATTCCCGCTGATTGTCGGCGTTATCATCGGCGCTTACAGCTCAATCTTTATCGCAAGTCCCTGGTGGGCAGCGTGGAAAGAATCTGAGCAGGCAGCAAAGAAAGCAAAATAAAAACTGAATCAGTTTTTCGGACAGCCGCATGCGTGCGGCTGTTTTTTTTTACTTTTTGTCTGCCAAAATCTCATATTGTCTTGACAGATGGATAAATCCATGATATAATAGTTTCAAAATTTATTTATTTTATAGAACAACATTCTAAAATGGAGGCTTTTATGGAGAATAAACCGTGCTTATCAACCATTCGCACGCAATACAGTCACCTGACAAAGAAAGAAAAATTGCTGGCAGATTATATTTTAGAACATTATGAGGAGATTCCCTCTATGCCGACCTCCTGCCTGGCGGAACAGGCAGGGGTTGTGAAATCCGTGATTGTGCGACTGTGTCAGAGCCTGGGGTTTGACGGCTACACAGAATTTAAGCTGTCGCTTTCCCGGGAACTTGTGCGGAATGAGCAGTTTCATTTTACACCCTATATTGAAAAAAATGATACAACGGCAGATATTTTTAATAAGGTGTTTGCGGCAAATGTGAAAACGCTGCACGATACGGCAGCCGCGATTGACCGAAAACAGATTGATCAGATTGTGGACGTTTTATCAGCGGCAAAGCACATCTATATTTACGGTGTCGGAACGTCTGCCGGAATTGTGTGCGATTTTCAGTACCGTCTGATGCAGCTTGGCTTTACAGCATTTTGCTTTACCGATATTGTGAATATGAAGGTTTCCACGCTCAATATTACAAAAGAGGATGTTGCCGTTGGAATTTCCAATAGCGGCAGAACGGTTGCAACCGTGGATTCTTTGAATTTTGCGCATGATAAGGGAGCAAAAACCATCTGTCTTACCAGCTATCAGAACAGTGAAATTACAAAAAAGAGTGATTTTTCGATTGTGATTAAAACAGATGAAATTCAATATCCGATTGAAGCAATCTCGGCACGGATTGCCCATATCAGCGTGCTGGATAGTATCGCGATTGCATTGTCGGCAAGAAATTATGAAAATGCCTTGGAGAGATCGGCAAAAACAAAAGATGTCATTGATAGTGTGAGGTATTGATATGCGAAGAAAACAAATAACCTTTTGGATTCTGTTTTTAGCCTATACCTCCATCTATATCGCGCGATTAAATCTTTCTATGGCGAGTCCGTCCTTGATTGCGGAGAATCGTTTAGACGCAGCGCAGGTTGGGTTTTTAGGAAGTATCTTTTCCACAGTTTATTCGGTTGGAAGATTATTAAACGGCGTGGCAAGCGACACCACGCCGCCATGGCGCATGCTGACGATCGGACTTGCCCTTGCCGGAATCAGCAATCTTTTGATCGGATTTTTTCCGCCGTATCTTGGGATTTTTGTGCTTTGGATGGCAAATGCTTATGCGCAGTCCATGCTTTGGAGTTCGGTTTTAAGCGTGGTAACCCGGCTTTACGGCAAGGCGGCAAAGCGAAAGATGTCGGTCATGGTAACCTCGGTGGCAGTCGGCAATATTTTGGGAATTATCTTAAATACTTGGTTTATCACCAGGCTTGGTGTTTCCTATGCCTTTTTCCTGCCGGGGGCGATTACAATTTTTTTGTGCGTTCTTACCTTTTTCGCAACCCGGAAAATTCCCCCTGCGGCAGAGGAGCAGTCGGAGCATTTATCTTTTTTTGCCCTGTTGCGGCAAAGAGAGCTTTTAGAGATGATTTTCCCGGCAGCGTTCCACGGTGTGATGAAAGAAAACATCAGCCTTTGGATGGCAGTTTTTTTCATCGACCGGTATGCGGTGGATTTGAATACCACCTCCTATTATGTGCTGCTGATTCCGGTGATCGGACTGGTGGGACGTGTGCTTTATCCGATTGCATTTCGTGCATGCGGAGAAAGGGAGCATCGGGTTTCTATGCTTGGCTTTTTTGTTTGCGTACTGGCATCGGTTGTTTTGCTGATCGGAAAAATCGGCATTCTTGCGGCAGCGCTGGCACTGGGACTGATTTATACCGCGGTTTCGATGATCAATACGTCTTTTCTATCCATTTATCCGCTACACTATGCTAAAACCCATAATGAGGCGGCGGTGAGCGGTATTATGGATTTTGCCACCTATCTTGGCGCAGGGGTTTCGAGTGCGATTTATGGAACGGTGATTCAGCATTTCGGATATTTGCCGATGTTTCTGTCCTGGACGGTGATTTCGGTATTGTCCCTGATGATTTTAAAGAATTTTGCAGGAAAAAAGGAGGTTATCTAATATGAAGAAAATCATTCAAAAATGGTATGACCAGTTGCATTTTCCAAAGGAGTACCGGGGTGAATTTGAGATGCTGTTGGAGCGGACAAGGCTTTCGGAATGTACGATTGCAGACTATCAGAGTACAGGGGATTATCAGATGGATTTTCTGATGAGCCTGTATTTCTGCGAGGAGGCAGTCAGAGAGGCAAAGAAAAAGGGGATTCCGGAATCGGTGCAGCTTGAAACACTTTCCGATCTTGTGGCTTGGACAAAGGCATACGTCGGAGAAAATCAAAGACTTGGACTTTATGAATATTCCTGGGTTCGTCTGGGACTGACGCAAAAGCTTTTTAAGCTTGGCAGGCTGGAATTTATGCCGGCAGAAAATCAGGTTGAGGTACATATCCCGGCAGGCGCGCCGGTCGATCCGATCCATTGTGAGGAATCGTTCCGGCTGGCAGAGGATTTTTTTGCAGATCTGTCCTATGACCGTTATTGCATTCATTCCTGGATGCTGGATGATACGCTTGCAAAATTTTTAAAACCGGATTCTAATATTCTGCATTTCGCTGCAATGTTTGAAAAGGGAGAGCGTGACGAAAGCGACTCTGCGCTCCGTTATGTGTTTGGGTGGAATGCAACGCGAGAAAATTTAAAGCAATATACACCAAAGAATCGTTTTATGCAGGCAATGTATGATTATGTTTTGGGTGGCGGAAAGCTATATGCGGTTTGCGGAACAAGAGAAAGAGAGGAAAAAAGATGAAGCTTGTAACCTTTAATTTAAGCTGTGACTGGAACAGCTGTGACAGAATCAATTCCTTTGTACACCGTGCCGGCTTGATTTACGACCGGCTGAGAGAGGAAATGCCGGAGGTGATAGCATTTCAGGAGGTAATTCCGAAAAGTTTAGATTATTTAAAGAGAATTTGCCCGGAATATGAATTTTACGGTCAGTTCCGGTCGGAGCATTTTGACGGCGAGGGACTTTATACTGCCGTGCGTAAAGACATTTACGAGGTGACGGCATTTGAGGCTTTTTGGTTAAGTCCTGCCCCCTATGCGCCGGGATCACGCTTTCCGGAACAGAGCGAGTGTCCGCGTATCTGCATTTTGACTGACCTGCGAAACCGGAAAACCGGATTCCGGATGAGGCTTTTAAATGTGCATTTGGATCATATTTCCGATCACGCGAGATTTTTAGGGATTCAATGTGCACTCAAAAAAGCGTCGGAATACCAAAAGAGAAATCCGCTGCCCTTAGTGGTTTTGGGTGATTTTAATGCACTTCCGGGGAGTGAGCCGATTCTTGCATGTGAGGAATACGGATTGACCGACGCAGCAAGCGGACAGAAATGCACTTATCATGAGTTTGGTAAACGGGAGGAGAAGCTTGATTACATTTTCCTTTCCAAGGAACTTACAAGCCGGGAGAGCTTTGTCTGGACGGATAACCGGTGCGGAATTTATCTGTCCGATCATTATCCGACCGGGATTCTATTAGAGGAGGAAACAAAATGAACAATGCAGAGATATTAAAGACATTATCGGATGAGGACTTAGTGGGTCAGGTGTTAAGCTATGATATATACGATCATGACGATCCGCAGGAGGTGGAGAAGATCATTCGGGAAATCCGCCCGGGCGCAATTTATCTTTCACAGATGACCTATGAAAAGATCAGAATGTATACCGACATGGCGAATAAATACACCAAAATTCCGGTCAGCGTGATGACGGATATTGAATTTGGACCGGGCGAGAACCTGCCGGACTTGCCGGTTATGCCAAATCCAATGGCATGGTCGGCATGTGATGATCCGGAGTTGGTGGAGGAGGCGGCAGAGCTGTGCGCAAAAATCAGCCGTTTGCAGGGATTTTCCTGGACGCTGTCTCCTGTCATTGATATTAATATGAATTTCCAGAATCCGCTGGTCAATATCCGTTCTGCATCCGACAGTGCGGAGCAGGTTTACCGGATTATGAGCGCTTTTTTGCGCGGAATCCAAAAAAACGGCTACATGGCAGCAACGCTCAAGCATTTTCCAGGGGATGGTGTGGACGACCGTAACCAGCATTTCTGCACTACCGTCAATTCTCTTTCGATGGACGAATGGAGAAAAACATTTGGTAGCGTCTATGAGCGGATGATCGGGGATGGAGCGGCATCGGTGATGTGTGCGCATATTGCGCTCCCGGCATATCGGAATGACAGCGATGAATACGGCGGCATTCCCTGTGCGCTCAGCAAGCCTTTGATGACCGATCTGTTAAAGGGCGAGTTAGGCTTTGACGGATGCATTATTTCGGATGCGATGAGTATGGTCGGATCGGCATCACGCGTGGATTTGGACAAGCTTGCATTAAGCTTTTTAAACTGCGGCGGTGATATGGTACTCTTTAATGAGCCGGAGGATCATGCGCGTTTGATGGCAGCGCTAAAAAACGGAGAATTAAGCCGGGAACGGCTTTTGGACGCAGCAGACCGGGTGGTTACATTAAAGAAAAATGCACGGCTGTTTGAGGATCAGGAGAAAATTATTAAAGAAATTGGCGAAAGCAAGGAAGTGCTGATTCAAAAGCTCAATGCCGTTTCGGAAAAGATCGCAGACCGAAGCATTAAATTTGTCCGGGATTTTCAGCATATTCTGCCGCTTTCTCCAAAGCCGGATGCAAAATTTTTGTGTGTGAATCTCTCGGATGATCCCAAGCTTGATCCGACACCGATTGCAGAGGAATTGAGGAAACGCGGATATACGGCGGATATTTCAGAAACAGCCGGACATTCCGAGCTGAACCGGATCATGGGAAATTATGATTATGTTCTGGTGAATTATTTTATTGCCGGAACACACGGCGGAACCATGCGGATTGGCTGGGATAAGATCAGCGTATTTTGGCGCGGATATGTCCTGAAGCATCCGGGGCTGGTGGTTTCGTTCTTCGGCGATCCGTATAAGCTGTACGATTTCCCGTTTGTAAAAACCTGTATCAACACTTTCTCCTGCCAGGAAAGCTCCATGCGTGCATTTGTGCGTGTGCTGTTAGGAGAAAAACCGATGATGGCGAAAAATCCGGTTTCGTTAAAGGGATTTTTCCAAAGAGAAACACGGTAAATTCGCTTGACTTTTGATTTCGTTTTGTGTATAATAAAGAAAAAAGCGAAATATGGAGTTTTTAGCATGAACATCGAGAAAACACAGTATACGCAAACTTTTTTTGAACAGTACCGTATGAATATTACTGACAGCGGCTATGCAGAGGTAAACGAGGAGTGGGCGTGCGGTCACGTCTGCTCCCCTTTTTCGCGCCTTTATTATGTTAAGGAAGGGGCAGGGGAAATCTGGACGCAGGATCGGCATTTTAAGCTTTTAGCAGAGCATGTCTATCTGATTCCGCTTGGAACGGTTTACCGAAGTGATTGCAGAGATCACTTAAATCACTTGTATTTTCATTTTAATATCGATACCCCAAACGGCTATGATCTCCTGCGCGGAATGGAGTGTGTAGGACTCTCCTATCCGCGGAGTAAAACAGAGCGTCTGACCGCGCTATATCAAAGCGGAAGACTGCTGGATCAGATGGAGCTGCAACAGGAGCTGACAGCCACCATGATCCGGCTTTTAAAAAAACAGACGCATCCCCCGGAATTTCAGGCAACCTATTCGGATGAGGTTTTGAGAACGATTGAATACATCCGGGAGCATCTTTCTGCACAGCTGACGGTGGAAAAAATTGCGGACGCGCTTTTTCTCTCGAAAAATTCCCTGTTTAAGCAATTCCGGCATGAGGTAGGTCTGCCGATCGGAAAATATATTGATAAGCTGGTATTTTTCCGGGCAGAGCAGCTTTTGACAAAGTCGAACCTTTCGGTGAAAGAGATCAGCGAGAGTCTCGGGTTCTGCGATCAGTTTTATTTTTCGCGTCGTTTTTTGCAGTATTTTGAAGAACGTCCGCTTGCATACCGTAACCGAACCAGAAAAATTAATCAGATTTAGCGTTATTTATTTAATAGGAAGAAACTCAATCCACCGGCCAGCAAAAGTGCTGTCAGAATCAAGGGAAAAAGGGCGGAATAGCTCTTTTTTTTCTGTAAATTTTTACGGTTTAAATATTGGTTTACCACCCGTTCTGCCTCCTGAATCACCTGATCCTCCAAAGCCGGATTATAGTCCTTTAAAATCAGGATTGCCTGCACGATATAGGGGGAAGAAAAGCTGTCTAAAATTACAACCTGTTTTGTCTTGTTTTTCATAAATTTCTCATTCCAATCTGTAATAATTTTGTCGCATTTTCTGCGGTATTTCTTCTATGGATAGTTTATCCAAATTCGTTTTGTTCTATTCAAAAACAGGATTTTTTTTTGGTGTCTTAAAAATATTTTGGAACAAACTGGAATAAAACACGTCAATTTTGTATAAAATTGTTATGGAAATATGAAAAAAATCAGCGGTAATTTCGTAAAGATGTAACAAATTCTTAACAACTTGCTTGACTTTTTCATTTTCCCATAGTAAAATACACCGTAGACAGGAGGAAAAGTTATGTTTTCAAAATTTAAAACTGGAAAACGAAACTGCTCACCGCAAAAGTTTTTAGAATCGCTCGTGGCTCTTACCCTGGTATGCCTGATCACGATGGGCGCTGTATACGATGCGTCGGTAAAGCAAATTACTGTGATCAAGAGTGATGTGTTTCAGGATTCTTACGAATCGAAAACCCTGCGTACACGTCAGAATGACGTAGAAGCTTTTTTAAAGGAAAATGACATTGAGCTGTCAGGCGCGCAGCAGCTTAGCGTACCGCTTGACAAGGAGCTGGAGAATGCAGACATTCTTGAAATTAAGCAAGGAAAGAATGTGCGTCTGATTTCAGGCGGAGAAGAAACCAGCATTTTAGCAACCGAAAAAAATGTCGGAGCAATTTTAGAGGATGCCGGAATTACATTAGGTGCAAATGATTTTACCGAGCCGGCAGTCAATGAGAGTATTTCAGACGATCAGCAAATTGTGATCCACCGGGTAACCGAGTGGCAGAGCGTTTCTTATGAGACGATTCCAAGTCCGAATGTGATTGTTGAAGATGAAAACCTCTACACGGACGAAAAGAAAATATCCTGGGGAAAGGACGGAAAAAGAGAGCTTACCTACCGCGTTTTGTGCGAGGGGGAGCATGAGTTTTCCAGAGAGCTTGTTTCGGATGTGATTGTGGAGGAGGCAGAGGACACAGTTGTCCGGGTTGGAACAAAAACACGTCCGACGGTTGTGACAGCGTCCGGTCAGACTCTGACCTATTCCAGAAAAATTCAGGTGACAGCAACTGCATACGACACCTCGCCGGGCGAAAACGGCGGCTACAGCAGAACAGCATTAGGCTTAAAGCCGGGTTACGGCATTGTGGCGGTTGATCCGAGGGTGATTCCGCTGGGAACGAAGCTGTATATTGAGTCTCCGGACGGAGGCGCATCCTGGAGCTATGGTGTATGTATTGCCGGAGATACCGGCGGTGCAATTAAGGGTAACCGAATTGATCTTTGCTATAATACGCAGGGCGAATGCATTCAGTTCGGACGGCGCAGTGCAACAGTTTATGTTTTAGATTAAGAAAAGGCATTTTTGGTCAGTAAAATGATCAAAAATGCTTTTTTCTTTGAAAAACTACTTGACAGAACGGGAGAAATGGCATACAATATAGTTAGTTAATTCTAACTAACGGTAGGGAGCATGATGGCATATCTTGAGGTGTCGGAGCTGAAAAAAAGTTTTGGCGAGAATGCGGCGAGGGTGCAGGTGTTAAACGGCGTGAATCTGACGGTGGAACGCGGCGAGATGTGCACCGTTTTAGGACAGTCCGGAAGTGGAAAATCGACCCTTTTAAATGTGATTGGCGGGCTGGACCGGGCGGACGGCGGAAAGATTCTGGTAGACGGACAGGATGTTGCCAGCATGGATGCGGACGCGCTTTCCGAATACCGGCGGAGTGATCTGGGCTTTGTGTTTCAGTTTTATAATCTTGTGCCGAACCTGACTGTTCTGGAAAACATTCAGGTGGGGGAGTATTTGTCGGATGAGCCGTTAGAGCTTTCGGAGATTCTTTCAGTGCTTGGACTGTCCGAACTTTCCGGCAGGTTTCCGCAGGAGCTGTCCGGCGGTCAGCAGCAGCGTTGTTCCATTGGACGTGCGTTGGTTAAAAATCCAAAGCTGCTTCTTTGTGATGAGCCGACCGGCGCGCTTGATTATCAGACCTCCAAAGATATTCTGCGCCTGTTAGAGCAGATCAATCAGCGGTATCACACCACGATCCTGTTTGTCACGCACAATCAGACGATCAGCGAAATGACGCACAAGACCATTTACTTAAAAGATGGCAGAGTCAGCAAAACAGAGGAAAATACGAACCGAAAACAAGCAGAGGAGCTGGAGTGGTAGCTATGATTTTAGATCGGCGGATTGGACGGGATTTCCGGGAAAATCTTCTGCGGAATCTTTCCATGATTTTTATTATCGCACTATCTATGTCGCTGGTGGTGTCGCTTTGCTCCTCCACCGACTGTATTGTGCAGACCATTGAGGAGGAATGGCGCGCGTGCCGTCTGGAGGATGGTAGCTTTGATACCTATATACCGCTTTCCAAACGGAATTTTCAGGAGCTTTCGGAGATACCGGTGCAGATTGAGCAGATGTTTTATACCGATGTGGCGGCAAACGGCACGTCCACACTTCGGATTTTTCCAAACCGGAAAAAGATCGATCTTCCGTATCCGGAGCGGGGACGGATTCCGCAGGCAGACCGGGAGGTATTCTTAGAAAAGAAATATGCAGCGAGAAAATCGCTTACAGTCGGCAGCGTTATTGCAATCGGCGGTCAGAATTTCACCGTCTGCGGAATTGGATGTCTGCCGGACTATGGGTATGTGAAGCAGAATACCAGTGATGTGGCGGCAAATGATGAGTTTTCCGTTGCAGTGGTAACAGACCGGGCATGGTCGGATTTATGCGGCGGCGGAAAGGTAATCTATCACTATGCCTACCGGTTGGGCGAGGGCTGCAGTGTCCGGGATTTAAAAAAGAAGCTGTTGGAATTAAAGTTTGACCCGGCAGCGGTAAAGGATACATATTTGAAGGGCATGCAGCAGGCAGAATCGGCAGAGCTTGCAGCGTATGACGAGGCTTTGTCTGCATTAAAAAACGGCGCGATGGCGGTTTCCGACGGATTACAGGGTGTGATGCGTGCACAGCCGGAAAATAAAGAGACGCTGGGAAGCCTCAGAGATGGCGCTCTCGGCATTTACGCCGGAATTGAGGAATTACAGGAGAATTTGTCTGAAATCGGCGAGAACGGCACACAGGACGCCGTAACGCTGCTTTCGGATTTTGGGGAAACAAAATACAATATCCGGGTGACCGACGCGGTGGACGATTCCACGATTGGAAAGCAGTCTGCACTGGTGGTCGGAGTGTTTTTAGTGATTCTTTTGGTGTACATGCTGTCGGTGTTTGCAGCCGGAACGATTGAAAAGGAACGCCCGGTGATCGGAACGCTTTATGCGCTTGGGTATCGGCGGAACGAGATACTTTCGCACTATCTGAAAATGCCTATGCTGACGGCGGCAATCGGCGCGGTCGCCGGCACGGTGGGCGGATTTCTTTTAACCGACACCATGGCGGCATCCTCGGCAGAGCTTTATTCCTTTCCGGAGCTGCGGCATGTGTTCCCGGCATACCTGCTCGCATATTCCCTTGGTCTGCCGACCGTTTTTTCCTATCTGATGAACCGGATGACGCTTTCTAAAAAGCTTGATGCAATGCCGCTTCAGATGATGAGAGAAGCGCCGCAGAATGTGAAAAAAAGTACGCTTTCTTTAGAGGGACTGCCCTTTGCAAAAAAATATCAGCTCCGTCAGTTCTTGCGCGAGCTTTCGGGCAATCTGACCCTCTTTTTCGGAATTTTTGTATCGCTCGTGCTGATTCTGTTTTCGGTTGCCTGCTATAGCAGTATTAAAGGGTATATTGACGGTATTACCGATGATGTGCATTATGAGTATCTGTATCTTTTGCGCAATCCGGTCAGTGATCTGCCAAAGGATGCCTGTGTGGGGTATACGCGCGGTTTCTATGCCGATTATCCCATGACGGGCGGTGAGATGGAGGTGACCCTCCAGGGAATCGGCAGTGACAATCCCTATTTTCCGTTTGCCGGAGATCTGGGAGAGGATGCGGACCGGATTTATATTTCCAGTTCGGCGCGGATTAAATTCGGATACCGTCCCGGTGACCGGATTGTGCTCCGGGATCAGGCAGGAGATGCACTCTATGCCTTTGAAATTGCAGACGAAGTGCCGTACGGAAACGGACTGTACTTTTTTATGAATCTGGACGCGATGCGAAAAGCATTCGGACTGGACTATTTTAAGAAAGAAGATCTGAAAAAGGGAGAACGTCCGCCAAAGGCAGAAAGCTTTTATTATAATACTATTTTCTCGAATACAAAGCTGGAGATCCGGCACAATATGTTGCTCTCTGAGGTTTCTAAAACGGAAATCAAGAGCGGTGTGGAAAAATTCATGACGTTAATGTGGGGAATGATTGTGATGATGATTGCCGTATCGGTGATTATTTTTGCGGCGGTGATGTATCTTTTAATGAAACTGGAAATTGATCGGAGCAGCTTTTCCGTTTCTCTGCTAAAGGCGCTTGGCTATCCAGAAAAAACAGTCAATTCTTTCTATCTGGGCGGCTCGTTTTATATCACGCTTGCCGCGCTGATCTTTGGACTTCCGGTTGGAACGGTGATTGTATGTGCGGCTTATCCGTTCTGCGTGTCCAATGTGAACGCAGGCTTTGCGGCATCAATTTCGCCGGTACAATATGGGTTGGTGATTCTGATTGTGATGGGAACTTATTTTGCAACAAGGTTCTTTTTGGAAAAATATTTAAAGAAAATAAACTTGACCGAAATTCTAAAAAACAGAGAATAGTAAGATATTCCCTTTAAAAGTTTACATTTCAATGATAGGATGCAAGTGTTTTCATTTAACACTTGCATCCTTTGTTTTGAATTGCCAGGAAACGCCTTTTGTTTCTAACACAAGATCATTCATTTAATACTGAATTTAATTTATCAATAAAATAACCTCGCGTAGGGGCAGATATTATCTGCCCGTTTCTGCCGTATAAAAGAATTCGGGCGGATGCTATCCGCCCCTACCGACTCGCCCCACTTAAAACTTTACATTTGATAAAATATGATATCATAAAGAGACTGCAAAAATTAAGCTAAAACATTTGTACCCTATAATTGCAGTGTAAAGATTTAATAAAAACAAGACAGTAGGGGACGATGCCCACATCGTCCCACGCATGCAGACATATCGCGTAAATATCGCAAATTAATATTCATAGCATATCGTTTTTGATGTTTTTGCGGGACGGTGTAGGCACCGTCCCCTACGACGTTTCATCCCATATTTTTAGCGGTGGATTAAAAAAGGACTTTTCCCTCCCACTCTTTTGCCGGCTTTGCGCCAAGGAGTTTTGTAATTGTCGGAGCAATATCCATAATGCTGACATTTGAAATCTCTTTGTTTTCCGCAAACGGTGCGCCGGAGAGGAATACCGGGATGGTCATATCCTCTTTCACATTCTCTCCGTGGATTCGGTCGTGACCGCCGTGGTCGGCTGTTAAAATGACGGTGTATTCATCCTTCAGGTTTTCTAAAAGCCGATCTATGGATTTGCAGGTTTCGGTTACGGCACGCTGATATTCTTCGCTCATCCAGCCGCAGGAATGTCCTGCGCCGTCTGTCCAGCCAAGATAGAGGAAGGTGAAATCAATGTCGTTTTCGTTCAGATACTTTTCCGCGCTGTCGCAGAGCTGCTGATTCGTGGTTTCAAAGCTGTCTAAAACGCCGGAGCGCATTTCGCTGTAGAAAAGACTTCCCGGACGGGAAAGATCCCGAAGCTCCTCCCAGTTGTAGAAGAAGGCGCATTTTTTGTCCGCTTTTGCAAGCTGTTCAAACAGTCCCGGAACAGGTCTTACCTGCGGAGTGTAGGTGTTGGTGGTAACGCCATGGCGCGATGGTTCTACGCTGTGAAAAAGCGACATGTGGCAGGGGAGCGTTACCGACGGCATCACCGTCTGCGCCGTCATGCAGTATGTACCCTTTTTCATCAGCTTCTGAATAAACGGCTGCTCCTCCAGTCTGTCCGGACGTAATCCGTCACTTAAAATTAATAAAACTTTCATTTCGGATGCTCCTTTAAAAATATTTTTCTTTCAAGGATTCAAAGTTTTCTGCGATGTCCTTTAGGGTATACGGAACGTCCCGATCCCATCCTTTGCTGACCTCATACATAAAGACACCTTGATAATCCAATTCCTCAAGCTTTTGAAAAATCATGCCCCAGTCGTTCACACCGTCGAGCGGAAGACGGTGCTTTTCATCAATCGCATCATAGTCGGACGCATGAATGGTTCGAATGCGACCGTGCAGCTTGTGTTTGATCAGCTGCTCCAGAAATTCGCCGTTTGCCTGCCGGGTCAGATGGTTGGTATCAAAGCACAGCATAAGCTCCGGAATTGCATCTAAAAACGCGATAATGTCATCCGAATGGTTGCCAAGACAGGTGCGCGGAAGATCCTCCACGGCTAATACTGCTCCTAAAGATTGACACAGGTCTGATAAAATTTTCAGATTCTGAATTGCACGCTCCATTTTTGCAGCGCGTTCCTCCTCTTTGTTCGGTTCGGAGGACGGATGTACCACAATGGTTTTAATTCCAATTTCAGTTGCACGGCGAATGCATTCCTGCATGATTTCCATTGCCTTTTGGTTCTTTTCTTCCTCTAAATTTGCCGGGTGCAGCTCCGGTCCGAACGGAACGTGAAAGGACCAGAAGGTGACCCCATGCTGCCCGGCAAGCTGCCGGATTCTTTGTGGATTCTCGAAAAATCCGTCCTTTACGAGATCCTCATAGTTTCTGGAAAGCTCTGCATAGGAAATTCCGCTTTCCTGATAATGCAGAAAGCCCTGCTCGTTCATGCCGTCCTGTACCTCGAAAATACAGGTGCTTGCGCCCAATTTCCATTGGTGTCGGTCTGTCATAAAAATTCTCCTTTGCTTTTAAAACCCACATAAATACAAATTTACAAGGCTATTATAACACGCATATCCACATATGTCAAGGAGAAAATATAAAA
>CAKSJF010000006.1 GCA_934462945.1 uncultured Clostridia bacterium
ACTGCGTCTGCCGCTGCACGGTCTGCAACAAGCTTTTCATATGTTGATCTTGCGTTGGTCAGAGTTTCGTAGTTATTAACCAATGCTTTCTGATCATCCGTCAGCTCGTTGTATGCTGCTTCTGCTGCCTCAATGGCTGCTCCGCTTTCCAGCGTTACTTCTCCGATGGCATTGATTTTTTCAATCACTGCGTCTGCCGCTGCACGGTCTGCAACAAGCTTTTCATATGTTGATCTTGCGTTGGTCAGAGTTTCGTAGTTATTTACCAATGCTTTCTGATCATCCGTCAACTCATTGTAGGCTGTTTCTGCTGTCTCAATTGCTGCTCCGCTTTCCAGCGTTACTTCTCCGATGGCATTGATTTTTTCAATCACCGCATCTGCATATTCCTGATTTGTCTTTACATGAATCAAGAGATTGCGGATATCAAACGGGGAATCTATATGTACATCCGCACCGTTTGTGACCGGAAGTCTTGCGTTTACAAGCTTAATATCAGAATCTCCGCCCAACCCTTTGGATTTCAGCTTTAGGGTGATGATTTTTAAGGAATCATCGCTGCGAAGCTGCGCAAAGGTATATAAAACCCGATTCGTTGTCGGTTCAAAGCTGCCAAAGGTTGTATCTATTTCTGCTTCTTCATATCCAACATAATCAAACATAGCCGAATCATAGTCAAAATCAAACTGAACACCCTCGGCATCGTCTGCATTGTTCAGAAATGCAACAACATCAAATTCCTCATTTTGATTGATCGTTGTATTGGCAGCAGAGAGCTGATACATTCCAAATCTGTTTACAATCCGCAGCGGTTCAGCCGCTGCAACCTGAATATTCGCTCCATCATGGTTCACAAGCTTTGGATTTGTAATAGAATAGGAAGTAATGCCCTTCTGCGCATCCTCCTTCACCTTAAATGTCACTGTAAAAAGCTTACCGCGCAATTCTCTTGCATTTTTTAATGTGAAAGCGATTCCAAGCTTGCCCGGTTCAGCCACCTTACAGCTTGCAATGGTACTATCACTGATAGCTGCTACATCACTTGAAACAAATTCAAGTGATTCAGCATCAAATTCAAATGCCATCTGCATTCCGTCAATTGCCGATGCCGTATCTACATTGACATCAAACTGAACCTCGTTGCCCCTTGCCGCAATTTTTTGATTGCCTGCAACAGCAATAACAGCGGCAACCGCATTGTCATAAATTTCAAACGCTGTGTTTTTTACAATCTCAATCGCATCTTTGGTTTTTAAGGAAACGTCCAAATCTGTGTTTCCTATAGAAGCGCCGTCCTTTACCCGAAAAGTGATCCGGAACAGATTTCCGTTAACCGGAATTTTGTTGTTGAGGTCAAATACCTTTACCGCTTTGACCTGATTTTCGCTAAAAGCTAAGTTAATATCATCAGCCTCAAGAATACCATCTGCCGAAGATACTGCTTCCAGCTTGTCCGGATCATATTCAGCCGTCAGCTCAATTGCTTGAGACACGCCGTTCATATCAAAGGAATAGGTAATTTCATCCCCAAAAGATACTCTTTCCTTATTTCTTGAAACGGTCAGCTTTGCATCATATGTGCCCTCCGAAACTCTAAGGCTTAACTCCTGAGGTGCTTTTTCGCTGCCCGATGCTTTCAGGTCAGAAACTGACACTATGGAGCTTTCCGATTCTGCTTTTGCAAGGAGCGGTATTTGGAAGAAATCCTGATCACCGTCTACTCCCGGCTTTGCTGCAAAAACAAATTTCACCTTACCCGGCTCTATGATGTTATGTTCTGAGATCAATGCCGGGGGATATAAATTCTGAATATTTCCCAAATCAAACACATTCGGATCATAATTCAGAACAAACTGCATGCCGGTAAAAGCAGTTAATGCCTTTGCTCCTACAACGACATTGATTGTATTTCCCGGCGCTGCTGCGGCTCTGTCTGCCGTGAGTGTGATTTCAGGCTCTGCCTGCGCCGGCTTGTGAATATTGATATCACCGGATTTGATCTTCTCAATTTGAATATCCTCCCCGGCTGCCTTTAGTTTCACCGACTGTATAGAAATTCTTTGATTTCCCTCTGCCGCGTTTTCCCTTACTTTAAAAACTGCGGTAAAAATAGTGCCGTTTGTTTGCAGGTCGCTGCCGGATACAAACACGGCTTTTTTTGTTGCTTTTTCAAACTCTGCCATCATAGCATTTCCACTGATTTCTTTTGAAAATTCACCGCCCTCAAGGCTGAAAATCTCCTCCGGATAATCCAGGACAAATTGCAGTGCGCTCATTCTTTCAATATTACTTTTAATAGAAAGTGTGACCGTATCTCCTGCCATAGCCGACACTTTGTCGGTTTCCAAAGTAAAATGCGTTGTACCGACAATATTAATTTCCGGTTTCGCAGCTTCATCAAATACTCCGGCTGATCCGTTGCCGCAGGTTATGTTGGAGATTCCATAAGAAAGCTTTCCGCTTTCTGCCTGATCCTTCACTTTAAATGTCAGGTCAGCAACCTCCGCACTGCCGTCAAATGGCTGTTTTAAGATAATAGCAAGTCCAACCTTTGATTCTTTTGGCACTTCTTGTTTGATCTGTACATTCGGAATCAAAAACCGGGTGTCTACATATTCCAGAGCCTTTTCATCATAATCAAATGCACACTGGATTCTATCCACTTGATTTGCATTCTTTGCTGAAATTCTGAATGTGATTTCTTCTCCTGCCGCCGCTGAATTTTTATCGGCGGTTACCGAAAGATCAAGGACGCTTTGCGCATATATGACCGGAATTGAAGAAAAAACAAATGATAATACCAGCATCAATGAAAAAAATCTTTTTTTCATCATTCATCCTCCTTGTTAATTCTGCATGAAAAGCACAAATTGCAAGTCGTAAGCCGTAAGCACTTACGACCTGCAATTCTGCTGTGTCGTTTTATAAAATTTAGAATTCGATTAAGTCTATTGCTGCAAGAACGTCATATATATCGATTTCTTCCACAGCTCCATCTGTTGATTTTACGATATTTGCTCTCTCAAACTGCTCTGCTGTAGGAGTTGTTCTTCCGAGAACATACTGAACCATTTCATAAATATCGTCAATATCAACCTTGCCATCCTGATTGACATCACCGCTATGATCTACATAGAAGTTTGCAATTGCATCTTTCCAAGCCTCAAGCTTTGCATAATTTTCAATCTTGAGTCTTTCGGATGCTGCCAGGGATTCATAGGCTGCTTCTGCTTCAGCAACTGCTTTCTTGGAATCATCAAAGCTTGCCTCAGTCAAGCCCTGCGGATCGCCAAGAGCATCAATCATTTCCATCACCTCAGCTGCTGTCTTTAATGCATCATACCGTTTCTGCGCTGCTGCAAATTTAATCAGTCTTGTTGCATATTCTGTATCTTCCGTGTTTGAACCGATTTTTTCTTTATTTTCATCCGACAAAGAATCAATAATTTCTGCAATTTCATCAAGCTTTTTCTTTGTTTCAGCGTCCTTCACAATTGCGTCAACATCCAGTTCATCAATGGATTTCCGGATCAGCTCGATGGCTGCGTCCACATTGCGGTTATAGGTATCTCTTGCTTCCTTTAAGGCAACATAGTTCTTAACCTTCAGCTTTTGTTCAATACTCAGCTTATTATATTGATTTTCGATATCCGAGATGATCAGTGCATAGGAAATGTCAATTGCATTATTGTTTACAATATTGTTATAAACCTGCGAATCGAGGATTTCCTTTTGAATTGCATCCACAATATCCATATAGGCTTCAATAAATTCAAGCGCTGTGCGAACTTTATTCACCTTATCTGCATCTGCATCCGTCATAAGCATTTTTGCTCTTTCGGACAATGTCTCCTCTGCAGCGTCAATTACATCTAAATCAGAGCGAATCTGCTTGTAATTGCTTTCATCCACATTTTCTTCCAACGCGTCAATTTTAGTTTTTACCTCGCCTGCTTCTTTCTCAGCAGCTTTCCACTCGGTGTAATCCTTTTCTGCATCCGTCAAGGTCGAAACGAACTTCACCAAAGCCTTTTGCTCATCTGTTAGCGCATCATACTCTGCTCTTGCCGCTGCAATCATATCACCGTACTGATTGAAATTATCCTTAGTCATAGTGACGTTTCCATCAGCATAATAACCAATGTCCTGAATAAATGCATCAACGCGGTCTGCCATGCGCTGATCAAATGCGGCAACTGCTTCTTGGTATGCCTGCTGATCCAGCTCGTAGCGCGCATATCCCTCTACTAAAAGCTTATACTCAATCGGAAGCTTCTGATACAGGCTATCAATTTCATCCAGTCTTGCGCCGATTGCATCCAGTTCATTCTTATCGGTCAGGCTGCGGATATCATCCGGATCAGGCAAAGTATTGCATTTCATCGTAACAACCCTTGCACTGGTCTTTTTAAGGATTCCATAAGCATAGTCGCAAGCTTTCTTTGCACCTTCTTCTTCAAACTCAAAGCCATCATAAGTGTCATACAAGTCTGTGATTTCTTTTAAATAAGAATCCATATTGTTTTCGTCAATATGATCGTAAATATCATATACCTTTGAAACAAATTTGCTTGCAACATCATATTCTTCCAGCTTTGCTGCATTTGTAATCAAATCTTTATATTGATCTGCAATATTTCCATAGCAGGTATCAGCTTCTTTCACTGCCGCTTCAAGATTTCTGTAATCACCGGAAACTGCATCAATTGCCTGAATTGCTGCAACCACAATTTTTGCCTCGGTCGCTGCCAACACATCCGTTGTCGTTACAAATGCCTTTTCATCCTCAGACAGTGCAGCATAATCGTTCCACAAATCGAGATATTTCTGCTGCTCTGTCTCAAAGCCGGATACCGGCTCAACATAAGCATCCACAACAGCTTTCACCTTTGCGTCAAATTCATATGCAACCTTTCTTTGAGCCAGCAGCTTTTCAAGCTCAGATACCTTTCCATAACCCTCCTGCACACAATCAATATCCTTGATTGCTTTCAGCATGTCATCATAGCTATCTTTTGCTGATTCTGTACGGGTAATCAAATCACACAGCAGATTGTTATATGCAGCGTCACCCTGCGCACCTCTGAGATCATCAAGCGTATCATAATCAGCCGAGATTGCCGCTACTGTATCACTGTAATTCCATGCTGCCTGATATTGTCCGATTCTGTATTCAATATAAATAAAGTTACTGAGTGCTGTTGCGTGCTTGCGTTCTGCATAGCCAAGCTCCAGATCGCTGAAATTCTCTTTCTTTTCACGCAGAGTCTTGAATGTGTCCTCTGCACGTCTGTCAGCACAAGCCTCCTCAATTTCATCAAATAAAAGCTTCACCTGGCTTGCCCAATCATCCACAGCAGCAACTGCTTCGGTCGGATTGATTGCTTCATAGGCATCTGCAATTTTTGAATATTTGGAAACGTATTCTTCATATTCCTGATACGGAGCTGTATCTGTCGGCATCGTTCCCAACTCGGAAAGCTCACATTTGCTCTTGATCAGCTTATAGGCTGCAACCTTTGCTCCTGTTTCACCAAGTGCTGTGGTTAATGCATCCAGGTTTTCTGAATGGTTTGTAGTAAATTCCTCAATTGCATCTTTAATCTCACCATCATCGGCATTTATATCAATTCCCAGCTGCGCGAGCAAAGCATCCGCACTTGTTTTAACAGCCTCACCTGCTGCTTTCAGGTCAATGATATCCTTTCCCTGTGAGATCGCTTTTTCAAAGCTTGCTTTATCTGCTGCTGATACAACTGACGCAAGCTTGCTGCCGAATCCATCTGCCTCAACCAAGGCATTCAGAGCGGTGTATTTTGTTTCGATCTCGGAAACTGCTGCGTCAAGATCCACACCGGTCTTATAACCCTTTGTGAGAATTTCTGAATTTTCAATCACCGTTTTTAACTCAGCGACTGCCGCATCAATCAAAGCCTTTTGATCCATCAGGGTCTTAAATTCAGCTCTTGCTGCTACCATCTTATCATATTCGCCGGAAACCAAAGCTTTTTGCTCATCGGTCAAACCGTCGTATGCAGTTTCCGCAGCGGTAATTTTTTCATTGCTATCCAGCATAACCTCATCTGTTGCCAGGTCACCGACAGTGCCGATCAGGTTTACAAGCTGAATATATGCGTTTGCAGCAGAATAATCGGCATTAATCTCCTGATACAGTTTTTCCTTTTCTTCGAGGTCTGCCAAATTGGTTACCTCCAGTGCAAATGTGCTTACTGCGTCCGCAGCGGTTCTTGCGGCAGTAATTTTAGCGCCGATATCCGCCCATTTTGCACGATCCGACCAAGTTGTATAATCAAACTCACCGATTGCATCGATTTTGCTCTTTGCGTCCTCTACCAGGCTGGTCTTAAATTCATCCCACGCTGCTGACATCTCATCAACATGTGTTTTTGCAGCCTGAGACAACGTCTTTTGCTCATCATTGAAGGTGTCATATCTTGCAGATAAATTGTCAATTGCCGTCTTTTTATCCATGTAATTTTCTTTTGTGAAGTCTTCCTTTTGGATTGCATCTGCATCTACAAAATATCCTGCCGCAGCAATATAGTTATCAATATTCGTTGCCAGTGCATCATCTGCATAGCTTTGATCAAGCGAAATCAAGGTTGTATACAGATTTTTTGCATTTTCTGCGCTTGCCTTGGCAGCAACAGCATTTTCAAATGTCAGAGCTTCTGCAATGCCTGCCTGAATCTCCGCAAGCATCCCATCCTTAAAACCGGTTAAGGCTTCTGCGCCCTTTGCGAGAATGTCTTCCCCCTTTTCATAATCCGGAGCAAGCATATTGTTGACATCGTCCTTCTGCCAGTCCAAAAGCTCTTGAAAGGCTTTTTCTGCTTTTTCATAGCTTGTCTTTGCATCGTTATAGTTAGCAGCAGTCAACGCTTCTGCAGAAGTAACAACATTCTTTAATGCATCCGCAGCGGCATTCTTTTCCTGATTAGAATACAGATTAAATGCTGCATATGCTCTTTCCCATTTATAAAGATAGGGTGTATTTCCAAGCATTTTTTGAGCGCCGTCCGTTAATGCATCAAACAAAGCTGCAGCGTCAATCATTTCATCATAATATTTTTTATAGTAATTTCCATCCGCCGGATCACCAGAAATATCGGCAAATTCCTCTCCCAGGCTCGGGATGTTATTCTTAATGACATCATATGCGCCGCCTGCCTCAATCACATAGGTTGCATCCACAATTGTTTTCCAATATGTATTTGAAACAGCATCCGGATCCATTTCCACATCCAGCAGCGCTTTATCCTCATCACTTAAGCGGTTAATGCTTTCCACAATCGCAATGACATCATCCCTCTTAGAGGCATAGTTATCAAACGTGACCTCTCCCAATGCCGCGATTGCAGCCTTAAGCTCATCAACGCTTTTTTCCTGCCCCTCACCTAAGCTGATCCCGTTCATGCTGATTGGACGAATACTGTAATCAACATCTGCTGCAAAAGCAGTCATCCCCTGGGCAGACGAAGCTACCATACTCAAAGCACATACGGTACTTAGTATTTTGTTTGCCTTTTTCATAGTATAATCTCTCCTTCTATAGTGACGACAAGGAACATTCACTATCATTTCTTTCTGATTCATTCACTCTGTCTGCGGTTGCGGCCGAAACATGCAACGTTATCGTCCCTGTTCGGTACTGAAGCATAATTTCTGCCAGATGGCATAGCTGCTGCAGCCAAAAACACAGCTATCAACGCATGAGCGCATAAATAAAGCCAAGTATAACATAATGGATATTATGTAGTGAAGAAGAGGCTCCCTTAAAATAAAATTAACTTTTTTATAATATAAGATTGTATATATTTAATATCTTAATATGAAAATATACACTTATTTTACAGAATTTTTACAATTTTGCTTTTTGTCTATAAAACTATTGACAAGACAAATTTATTCTGCTATAATAAAGAAGAAAATAGGTATAAAGCTAAATACTACATAATATCCATTATGTAGTATTTTTTTAGCATCTCAACAGTCCCAATTGCTGGAGCTGTTTTCTGTGCAGCTCGCTTGATTCAATTGTATAAATTCTTGTTGTATTAATATTGGAATGTCCCAGAATATCTGCCAGCCTGACAATATCTTTCTGTATGGAATAATAAGTGCGAGCAAAAAGATGGCGGAAATTATGCGGAAATACCTTTTCCTCAGCCACATTTGCTTCTGAGCATAAATTTTTAAGCATTTTCCAGATATTTGACCGGTTTAAGGGCTTTCCGTTTTTAGAGACAAAGACCGAACCGTTTTTTATATGCTGTGCTTTGATATACCCCAGCAGCATTTTACATAATTGATCCGGTAAAATAACTTGTCTTATTTTCCCTTTACAGTGAATGGTCGCAAGTCCTGCTCTTACAGCCTTGCATGTTACATACTTTAGCTCAGACACTCTGAGTCCGGTACTTCCAATTGTTTGTATTAAATAGTATAAACGTTTGTTCTTTTTATTTTTTGCAGTCGTTAACAGACGCTGATACTCAGATTTATAAAGCTCCTTTGACTTTTCAGCAAAAATTTTTCTCTGAATTTTCAGAGTCTTTACCTTCAGTTCGTTCCATTCCAGATAAGAAAAAAAGGCATTGATTGCAGAAAGCATCGAATTGACGCTCCTTGGGGCAAATTTTTCACATAATTTTTCTTTATATTCCAGCACATCTGTTTTTTGCAGACATCTGCTCCCCGCATACTTTGCGAAGTAACAAACGTCCCGTATATACTTGTCAATCGTATTACAGCTTTTTTCCTCCTCATAAAGATATCCCTCAAATTTGTGTATCAACTGATCTGTTATGATTCTCTGATTCATATTCCTGTTCCTTCCAGATAAAATTTGCAAAATTCTTTGATTTTCCGCATATATCATACCATAAAAACGACAGCATTTGCAATATATTTTTATCTGTGTATCACCTTATTTTGGTATAGAACAAGGCATTCCGGTCAACAATAGAGATAGAAGGAGGTGCTGTCCTTTGACCCCGGAAGAAGTATGGCTGAATTATTTTAATGCTGTTTTATTTGCAAAAGGAATCATTGATGCTGATACCCGCAACAAAATGTCGCATCTGATATATCAAAAATACGCGAAGAAAAAACCCCTGCGCTGTCCCACTCAATAGCGCAGGGGTTTTCTTGTTCAATATAGTATAAAATCAATCCGCCTCGGTGGTAATTTTCATGCTGCTGGTATCAAAAACGGTGTTATAATCAAAGCTTGTGATATTAACTGTTCCAAGCCGGTTCATTTTTTCGATGTTTTGAGGAGTTTCAAAAGAACCCTTTCCCGGCTCGCCGCCGCCGAGGTATTTTGAATTATTTTCCCAGAGCCATTTTGGGGTCGGCCAGAATGCGTATTTTGCGCCGATTTGATCGTACAGGTCTAAAGAA
This sequence comes from uncultured Clostridia bacterium, assembly GCA_934462945.1. Lineage (GTDB taxonomy): Bacteria > Bacillota > Clostridia > UBA1381 > UBA1381 > RQCD01. The sequence continues at coordinate 9,427 of CAKSJF010000006.1, forward strand.
ACGCCCTTTTGCCCGTGATGCGCCATCTGCACAGCCGTGCTTTTCAGCTTGTCTCCGGCGGTTTTTAAGAGTTTTTCGCCGCCCTCAACGCCTAAATCCCCCAAAAAGAGCATGGAAAAATCGCCCTCGGAAATTCTTAGCACGACCGACTGATTATTCAACTGATTGACTGTGATTTCCGGATTATCAATGCCGAGAACTTCTATTTTAATGCCATCTATCCAAAATTCTTGCCCAAGCTTGAAATCATAAAGCGGTATGCCGCATTCGCGCTCAAATTGCAGCCAGGTCAAATGCTCCTTTTTCTCTGCCTCCGGCAGGGTTCTTTCTGCCTCTCCGCGGCAAAGGCTTCGGTAAATGCCGTCAATTGCAATCGGCGCGCCGTTTTTCACCAGTTCCATCAGGCTTGCATAATGGTCGCTGTGCTCATGCGTGAGAAACCAGTAATCCACATGTCCTCCCCAGGCAAAAATCGCGTCTGAAAGCAGTTTGCTTTGCCCATGGCTGCCGCCGTCAATCACGATCAGTTTTCCGTTTTTTGTCCGAATCAGATATCCCATCATCTGTTCCGGAGTGCTGTTGGTCAGCTGACAGATCAGCATGTTTGCTCCCTCCTTGCTCCAGACGCATCATAAAGCGTTAAAATTCTTTCCCGCACCTCTTTCCATACCGTCTCCGGGAAAATATCCGGCAGATAGGAAATGACCGGATAGCCGCCCGATTCCTTAGCATATTCCCCCCAGATATTATAAAATGGGCAGAATAAGGGCGGATCGACCCGGAATTTTAATATTTCTTCTTTTTTTGCTTCGTATATCATAAAAAACTCCTAATCTGAAGTGGGATGTAAAAAAAGAGTGCAGAACGCTACAAACGCGCCCGACGGCGTACTGGTGTACTCCGAGCGGCGCGTTTGTAGTGTAGTTCAAGGGCAGCAATGATCGGATATCCGCAAAGCGGCGGATTTCAACCGAAAGAATCTGCTTTCAAGACATTTAAGCCCTTGAACGGTCTGTGCCTTTTTTGACATCCTTTTGATCAATGCAATTATTGTTATTGTACTGTCATTGTTCCGTTTTCCATGGTAAAGGAAATGGACTCGCTTGTGCAGTACGGCTTCATTTCCTCTGCCGTCCAGACAAAGGTTTTAGCCGTATAATTTCCGTCTGCAAGACCGGTGACAGAAAGATTTGTTGAGAGGGTTGCTGTCCGCTCTGCCATAAAGGAGGACGGTTCACCGATGCCATTTTCTGCATCTTGCTTAATGATTCCGCCCATGGTTGTCGTTGTATCGATAGAGGTACCGTCATTAAATTCATATGCTGTGCCAGCTGCATTTAATTCCACATAGGAGGGAGCGTCTGCATGAATGATGGATTCTACCTTTCCGTCCTTATAAAGCACGGTCATCATATCCGGGGTTTTTCCGTCCTCGTAATAGTCAAATGCAGAACGAATGCTTTTTCCTTTGATGTTGCTCATAGAAATACCGGTAAATTCTGCTTCGCTGTCGTAATTAACTGCGTCTGCATAGTTTTCAAACAGAGCAATATATTTCACCTTATAGCTAACCCTAATTCTCTGATCCTGATCGTTAAAGCCAGCCGTGAAACGGATTCTTGAATCTGCGTTTGCATTTCTTGAAAGAGAGGAAATATCAGCAATATCGGTAAACCAATATCCCGGAACTGTTCCGTTTGATACAAATGCAAATCCGTAGTTATCACGCAAAGTAACTCCGTGCCCGGATGTTTTATTCAGACTGACCTTGCTGCCGAAATAGCTTGTTCCATTAGAACACTGCTTTGCGTCATAGCGATATTTAATCTTCATGTACTTGTATTTGTTCAGATCCGGAATTTCCTTATCAATTACAACGCCCAGTGCGCCTCCATAACACTGCTCGGTTATCTGGAGCGAATTTGTATTTGGGTCAAAGCTGGAATAATCATCCTCCATCAGATTTCCCCAGTTGTAGAATTTCAGCGGCGTGGCGCTTACCTTTGCAGCAGAATCAAAGCTAATGACATACTGACCTTCTACCTCTCCGCCCTGACCGTAGTCAAAGTTAACCGTATATTCAATCGTTTCGCCTAAAACATTCTGCACGCTGTAGGTGATCGGATTGATATAGTCGATATCGCCGGAGGTTTTTGTAACAGTTGCAAGCGGATCCTGTGTGATCACCGGTTCTGCGTTTCCAAAAATGGAGCTGTCTAAGCCGTCCAGCTTATAGGTAATTGTGTGTGCAACATTGTCCACATTTGCTTCAATTCCATTGATGGAATACTTCTTAATTGAAAGATCGTATGCATTTGCATCCTCTTCATTTTCAAAAAACGCCATGTATTTCTCATAGCAGTCAAAGGTCGGATAGCCGTCTACCGTATAGCTTTCACCATTGACAAATGTGCCGCTTCGCCAAATGAAAAAGAAGTTGACAGACGGGAAGCTTTCTCCTGGAATAAATTCATCCATATTGATAACATGCTTTTCCCAGGAAACATCCGGTGTTTCCTCGGTAATCGAACGTGACCGCTTTCTGGAGGGAGACACCTTTCCCTGATCCTGATGCAGCATCCATCCAAGGAAGTTCGATCCCGTCCAGGTTGATCCGTCATACATAAAGCTTAGGGCAACATATTTGTATTTGCTTCTGGACAAGGTTTCACTCAGATTATGAATAATCGCATTGTTGCTTGCCTGCGCTGCATGCACCTTGTAGGCATCCTTTTCAGCACTGTAGCCGGACTGCTCCGGTTGGTTTGCATTATCTGATATTGTTCCTCCGGTATAGGTTCCGTCCTGATTTGGATAGATTGCGTAGTAGTCGCCATGTGTGGCAACCGGTTCTGTGTCTGCTGCCGATGCGATCCCGGCAAATGCTGTCTGCGACATCAAAATGCCGGCTGCAAGCAAAGCAGAAAATAGTTTCTTACCTGTTTTCATAAAAATTCCTCCTCTTTTTTTGACTTTTTCTGATCAGCCTATGCTCCTCCCTCCTCCCCCTGCGTCCTCGTATCAGATTCTGCAAGAAATTTGCGGAAAATGTATGGGGCGGATACTTTGGACGCACGGGATTTTGTTCTGATCATAAGCAAACCTTTATATTAAATAATATAAAGCAAATTAATTCTGATAGGGCGGCGGGAACTTATACAGTCCGTAGTTCGGCATACCGACATACACCTCTCCGGTGTTCGGATGAACAAAGGTCGTCCAGGTGCAATACTGACCAACCGTTGCTCCGGTCGGCACAATGGAGCGTCCGGTTTCTGCCGAGGAGATCACCTGCCAGTTTTCTCCTCCATCCGTACTCCGCAGAATGGTTGCATTAAAATCTGCCGTGGTAAAGCCGTCTGCGCCATTCGGTGTGCCTGCTGAATAGAGGACATCCGGATAACGCGGATCGACTGCGAGCGTTGTCCGCCACTGATCCTTATATGCCTTGTTGTCAAGGCGCGTAATTTTGCCGTTTTGATACTTTGAAATCGTGTCTGCCTGGGCAAAATAGAGAATATTGTTTAAGCCGTCGTAGGCAAGCAGATTGATTCCGGAATAACCAGGCTTATTATAAATAACCGGACGGTCGAAAAGCTTTTCCCAGCTCCTCCCGGCGTCCTCCGACACATAGACCGACGCATAATTTTTTCCGATTGCAAAGACTTCTTTTCCAAACGGATTGTATGCGGCGGCGCATAGGAGCGTATCCGGGAGATACTCCCAGGTATAGCCGCCATCCTCACTCCGAAGATTCCCGGCAAAGAATACATTCGGCTCAACCTGTGATTGGAAGCAATAGTTATTTCTTGGTCCGCAGGTCACTGTTCCTGCCTCGGTAAAGGTTTTTCCTCCGTCATGCGTGACCTGGAGTACCTCAGTTGCATTCTCCCACTGCTTTGTTCCGCAATAGAAGAAGGTATTTTCATCCACAATATAACCGCCATAGGTATGAGAATAATAGCTATCATTATAGTAGAGCGAGGTAAAGGTATCTCCGCCGTCCGTGGTATAAGCGCCCCGGTTATCCTGGGCAGGAACTAAATAGCGGTTTGGATTGTACACATTCAGCATAAAGGGTGAATTAATGCATGTTCCGCAGTTTCCGTTGTTGCTCCAATAAAATGTGTTCCCGCCATCGGTACTCATTTCCACCCAGTCGGAATTTGTCCATACCTTATTTTTATCGGTCGGATGCCAAACGGTTACCTTCCAGCGTGGCTGGTGCTTGAAGAAATCCCTTGAGGTGTTGTATTTTGTTCTCGTCCAGCTTTTTCCGCCGTCGTGTGAAACATACGATCCCACGCTCATGATATACTTCTCATCAATCCAGGTCGGATTATAGGAAATCATCATATAATCGGGATCTGCCGGAGAGATTTTCAAGTTGTTCGTACAGTTCGGCGGAAAGGTGGAGGTTTCCACTGCTGTGAAGCTGTTTCCGCAATCGGTGGAGATCAGGACTCCGGAATCATCACTGATATAGACATTGTTTGGGGCAGTGGTGATTGTGGTCACACTGCCGATCCGCTTTCCGCTGATGATCTGATGCCAGGTTTCTCCATGATCCATGCTGCGGTATAAACCGGAATCATTTGCCGCAAAAACTGCGCCGTTTGCCGGACAGACTGCAATTGCCGCGCCGCCGAGCGTTCCGTTTGAAAGCGTCCAGCTGTTTCCTCCGTCCAAGCTTCGGTAAATTCCAGGTCCTTGGTTCAAGCCGGCAGAAATTTCTTTCTGCATTGCCTGACCATACACGCTGTCCGGAATGGTATTGGAATAGGTGGAGAAATAGCAGATTTTACTGCCGTCAAGCTTAGCATCATACGAGGACGGATCCCAGGCAAATGCCACTCTCCAGCCCTCCTCCCAATCGGTCAGCTGTAGGGCTTGCTCATAGGAATAGCCGGTATCCTCGGAAAGGTATAATCCGGCGCCGCTATAATTCACCGCTGTATTTAACCGCAGCTTTGGTTCGCCCTTATAGGTCAGCGCGATCACACGTGCAGAATTATTCGGATCGATCTCGCCGTTGCAGAGAGAGCGCGCGTTCACGTCTCTTGCACAGCGTTCCCAGGTTTCGCCGCCGTCTAAGCTTCGGAAATTATGCCCGGCATCCGAAAAGGACATCAGGATATTTCCGGTAGAATCGGAGGTGAGATGGAGAATTGCCTGTGCACCCTCGCCGCCTGTGATTCCCATTTGTTTTAGCTTTCTGGAACGGAGCGCCACTGCCGACCACTCATTTCCTGCCGTATTCAGATCGTCATAAACAGGCTTTCTGATCTGAACAGCTTTCGTTTCTACCGCTGTGACCGGCGCTTGATTTCCGCTTTGATCCCAGGCAAATGCCTTTGCCTCATAGCTGCCCTCCGGGAAATTCCCGGCATGCAGCTTTGCTGTAATTTTATGCTCAAATGCCGTTTCGGACAGACTGACTGCTAACAGCTTATGATTCTGATAAACTGCCGCGGCAACGCTTGCGCCCTCCTCCGGTGCGTGGGAAAGGGTTGCCTCCACCACATTTCCGTTTTGCAAAAGGGTGAGCTTCGGGTCTTTTCCGATGCCTGTGAAAGCCTCTGCCGCTTCTCTTGTCCGGAACAGGGCAAGAGAACGGATTTTCATTTGGTACATCATGCTTGCGCCCTGGCGGTTTCCCAGATAGATCCGGAGTCCCTCCGTATCCTGCATGCTTTTTGTGAAATTGCCGATCTCGGCAATATCCGAAAACCATTCTCCGATATAATATCCGATTTCAAGCTCCTCCCGGAATGTTCCGATATTGGTGCTATAGCCAGACCCTTTGCCGATTCCGCTTGTGATGAAATAGGATGAGCCCTGTGCCAGTTCGTACCGGTATTCCATTTTTGCGTACTTGTATTCCGAAACATTCGGAATGGTTCTGTCAATTTTTAAATTATTCGCTCCGCCGTATCCGGTGTAAACCTCTAATGCCTCTGCCTCCGGATCGTACCGGACGGAATTATAGGAATCAAACGAAGAAGGAATGTTATAATTAAAAATGGAATAGTCTGATTCTGCATAATGCTCCGGCGTATCAAAGGCAATCACAAAGGGTTCTTCTGCCGCCGCGCCCTCTGCCAGGCAGAGGGCGAGAAACGCCCCTGCCAGACACATTTTTAATAATTTTCTCATTTTTTTATTCCTCAATCTCGTACGGCGGTGCAAATTTATACAAGCCGTAGTTCGGCAGTCCTGCATAGACATAGCCTGTTTTCGGATGAACGAACATTGCCCAGGTGAAATAATTTCCAACCAGCGGTCCGTCCGGAACAATGGACTGATCGGTATCTGCAGAGGAGATCACCTGCCAGGTTTCGCCGCCGTCTAAGCTGCGGTAAATGGAATGAATTAAATCATACGTAGTAAAGCCCTCTACACCGTTCGGCACACCGCCGGTATAAATCACATTCGGATGAATCGGATCAACCGCTAAGGTCGTTCTCCATTTATCCTTCATCTGCTCACAGTTTAAACGGGTAATTTTTCCGTTTTCATACTTCGCAACCGTATCTGCCTGCGTGAAATACAGAATATTGTTAATGCCGTCATACGCTAAGTTGTTGATGCCGGAATATGCCTCGTTATCATAAATAATCGGCCGGTCAAAGAGCTTTTCCCAGGTGACGCCGGTATCCTTAGAGACATAAACTGCGCCATAATTTGCACCGATTGCAAACAGCTCGTTTCCGTTCGGGTTATAAGCGGCTACACACATAATGTAGTCCGGGAGCGCCTGCCAGTTATAGCCTGCGTCTTCACTCCGGAGATTTCCGGCAAAATAAATATTCGGATTCACCTGCGACTGGAAGCAATAGTTATTTCTCGCACCGCTCGAAACCTCTCCGATATTGGTGAAGCTTTTTCCGCCGTCGTGCGTGATAATCAGATTGCTGACCGCCGCCTCCCAGGAATTGGTGTTGCAGAAGAAGAAGGTATTCTCATCCACCACATAGCCGCCGTAGTTGTGCGATTTGCCCGGATTTGCCGGGAAGCTGTCTAATGCCGTAAAGCTATAGCCGCCGTCTAAGGTAAGCGCGCCCTGGAAATCCTGTGCCGGAACAAGGTAATAGTCCGGATTATAAACGTTCAGCCAGAACGGACTGTTGATGCACGTTCCGCAGTTTCCGTTATGATTCCAGTGGAAGGTTCTTCCGCCGTCCTCGCTTGATTCTACCCAGTCGGACGTTGTCCAGGCTTTATTCTCATCCGTCGGATGCCATGCGGTGATTTTCCAGCGGAACTGATGCTCGTAGAAATCCAGAGATTCATCATACTCGGTTCTTGTCCAGTTTGTACCGCGGTCATGCGAAACAAACGATCCGATCTTATTGACATCCGGATGATTATAGGAAATCATCATATAGTCTGAATTTGCCGGAGAAACCTTTAGGTTATTCACATATTCGCCCGGATAGGATGCACTTGTGATCCGCTCAAAGGTCTTTCCGCGGTCGGTGGAGATTAAAAGTCCGTTATCATCTGTTGCATAGACATTATCCGGCTCGTTTAAAAGCGTGGTAACACTCCCTACCTTGCCGGAGATCACAACCTCCCAGGTGTTGCCATGGTCGGTACTGCGATAGAGTCCCTCCGGAGAGGCTGCAAATACCGTACCGTCTGCCGGGCTGACTGCCGGCGGACACGCGCCTAAATCCGCATTCACTAATTTCCAGCTATAGCCGCCGTCCTCCGAACGGTAGAAGCCCGGACCTTCATTATATCCCTTTTCCATCTGCCATTTCAGAGCCGTTCCGTAGTTATCGTCCAGAACCTTGCGCTGACAGGTGGTGAAATAGCAGATTTTACTGCCGTCGAGCTTGGCGTCATACGAGGTCGGATCCCAGGCAAAGGCAACGCGCCAGCCGGTTTCAAGCTCGCAGTACGGCAGGGTATTCTGATAGGAATAGCCGGTATCCTCTGAAAGATACACGCCTGATCCGCGATAATCAAACGTATCGTTCTCCACTCTTGGAATGCCGTTATGCGTGTATGCAACCACACGCTTGGAATTATTCGGGTCAATTTCGCCGGTACTTAAAGAGGGCGAATTTACATCTCTTGCGCAGCGTTCCCAGGTTTCGCCGCCGTCTAAGCTGCGGAAATTCTGTCCGGCATCCGAGAAGGACATCACAATGTCGCCGGTGGTATCGGTGGTGACATATAAAATCGCCTGACCGCCTTCGCCGCCCTCATAGCCCTGCTCCTTCATTTCCTTTGTGACAAACGGAACCTCCTCCCAGACCTTATTCCGGGTATTGTTCACATCGTATTCCACTCCGTCCGGGAAGCGTTCAAACACAACCTCTCCGTCCGCTCCCGGCTCTTGCGCGTCTCCCTTGGAAACCGCCATAATGTCGCGGTATGCCCAGTGTGTCGGAGAAAGATCGGAATAGGGGTTTTTAATTTCCTCCGCCTGGGATAAATCCGTTCCGATCACGCGGTTTAACACTGCAACAATCTGCGCACGCGTCACCTCGGAATCCGGCAGAAATGCGCCGTTATCTCCAATCATCAGACCGTTTCCGCCGCATGCGGTAATTGCCGCATAGTCCAGATCGCTGATATCCACATCCGAAAAGCGCATCGTCTTTTCCGTATCTAAAATTCCCATCCGGTAAAGCATTTCGGAAAGCTCACGCCGGGTAAGAATCTGATCGGGCAGAAACGCTCCGGAACCGGCAATAATTCCGTTTTCCGCAAGCTTTTTCACATCCTCATAATACCAGGCATTTTCCAAAACGTCCGGGATTTCCAAAGGCTCTTCCGAAACATCCGCCGAAACAATTCTTGAAATCATCGCCGCCGCTTCCGAACGCTTTACCCCGGCATCCGGGAGGAAATACTGATTGTTATATCCGCTCACATACTTTGCAGCCTTAACCGAGATTTTATCTCCGGTCGGCGTGTAGGTGACGGTTTTGGTGATTTTTGCATTCGGGTCGTCATCCGGCTCGGAGAAGGCTTTCGCCTCCTCCTCCGAAGAAAAGAATCCGAGATAGTCGATATAGATATCCGCACCGGTTGTCCAGCCTGCTGTGGAGGTGACCGGAACGAGCGTAAATTCCGACGGATGCGCAAAGTCCGGAATATGTGCAACATCCTCATACCATTTTCCGTCCGTCTTTCCCTGATAATCGAACAGAACATGCTCCTTGATGCCGTCTAAAATGGTCGCACACGCCTGCTCATTTACCGTTCCGGTCAGGTAATAACGGATTTTTACATACACATCACTTCCGAATGTGAAGTCCGGGCGCACAATCACGCCTGCCTTTTCCACATAGTTCGGATTGACCACCAGGCATCCGTGTGCCTGGTCATGCCGGACAGAAACCTCCGGATTGGAAACTTCTTCTGCCGCATGAATATTGGCTGTGAAATCCAGCACATTTTTTTCCGCTGCAAAGACTGCACCCTGTACCATCATTCCTGCCGCTAAAATGAAACTAATCAGCTTTTTCAATTGCGCACCTCCTAATCAATGATGAACATTTCAATCGCCCATCCCCATTTTAAAACGGTCAGGATTCTGGAACGGTCGTTTCCGTAATGCACAAAGTCCTTCACGTCCTTATAGGTCTGCGTGGGGTTATAGGTATCATTGATATAAACCTTTTTCGTTTTGCTGTCATACCGATGCAGAGAATTTAACCCAAAGAAATCAATTCTCTCCACCGTCAGATTCAGACTGTCCGGAGAACCTGTGAAGTCGGTCAGATCCTGTGTGGTGCAGCGTGCATATCCGTCCACAACATCATAAACATCCAAAAATGCCATTCTCGGATAGGTCAGCATATCGCCGTAGATCCGGTTTGAGCTGCCTTTAAAGGCTTTGTTCGGGTCAGTCTCGCTTGCGTCATACACGAGCCGGATCGCTGTGATATGGTTCTTGCTGTCCACATCATACCAGACAATATCGCCCTTTTCCAGCTCATAGGTGTCCTTGTAAACACCGCCGTCCACTGGCTTTACCGTTTTGTAATACTTTTCCTCGGTTGCATAAACGGTGTCGACTCTCTGTGATGTTCCGATTTTCAGCAGTGTGCCGACTTCCTCGGCATCCTCCATATAAACCTCGCTGATTTTCTCAATCATGCCGACATCATAGCCCTTGATCATGTCGGTGGATGCTGCGGAATCGTCAATTACTACGATTACGTCTGCCGCCGCGTTATTTGCCGTCACGCTGTAAGCGTCGATCAGGTAGGACTGGTCGTACTCGAAATAATCGTCCACAGCGGAAAATTTAAAGTCCTGCGCGGTTGCGCCGTCTAAATTTGCCGGAACTACGCACACTAACGTGCTTGGTCTGCCGGCAACCACAACCGGGTATCTTCCCCAGGTCGGACCTGCTGCCTTATACCACTGCTTGGACGGGTTATCCATCATAGAGGAAGCATAGATCATACGGAAGCTGTCCTTGGTTTCCTTTTCGCCCGGCTGACGTGCTAAATAGCTCACACCGGGAGTAACTCCTTTCGGCTGATTGTTATACGGTGTATCAATTTCTGCAATCAGTCCGTCACTGTTTAAGCGATAGCGGATCAGCTGCGGAATCGGTTCGTCTGTTCCCTTTTTCAGAATATCTAAAATATCGTCCTTTTCTGCCTTGTAGCTTTTGCCGTCTACCTTAACTCTTTCTGCTGCACGCATACCGCTCACCAGTGCGCCGTCCTGGGTAAAGATTTTGAAATAAAGCTCATCATCCTCATCCCGTCCGGCACGAACCAGATATCCGTAGGACATATCGGAGGATACCGCCTCAATCCAGACAATCCGGTTCTGATAGTCGAAATACATTTTCATTTTTTTCCCGGAGGAAATATTCACAGGGTCGGTATATTGGTTAAAATATTCGGACTCTGTCTGATACCGGTCAGAGCCGATTGTGATTTCATAGCCATAATCACCCTCGCCGATATAGGTCATAATATCGGTTTTGACTGTGCTGGAGCTATAGAGCGTGACTGCGTCCTTATCCAGACTTTCTGCCACTGAAAGAATGTAATTATCCTTAATACCGGAAATTTTGATTTCCTTTCCGTCCTGCAAAGCCTCCACCGTCTGATACTGCTCCAGATCGATCACAAAACTGCCGTTTTTCTCATACAGCTTGTCATGCTCGGTATCGTTCCGGCGCACGATAAAGGTTTTTAAGGAGGTTACAAGAACTGTTTCATAGCGTCCGTCCTGGTTTGCGTCCACCAGGCGCACCTTTCCGTTTTTCGGAGTCAGGTATTCCGGAATGTATACGCCGGCATATTTGCCGTTATAGATCAGCGTTTTTCCGGTGTCCAGCCGCGCTGTTTTAATATTTTTTCCGTCGTCATACCGATAGGTGTTATTTTCAAAGGATTCAATCTCCAAAGCGTCTATTTCCAGAATGTCGGTATATTTTTCAACGTCTAAAACGGCGATGACGGTGTCAACATTGTCCTTTGTCTGCACCACATAGCGCACCCGGCAGCCTAACAGGTCATTTAAGCTGATTGCCGTATCATATCTGATCCCGTCGATCAATGCTGCGCCTGTTCCGCAGCCCTCGCTTTTGTCCAGCTGGGTTCTCTCTGTTCCCCGGATCGTACCCTGCCGCAGCTCGGCGTCGAAATGTCCTTCCAGATAGCTTTCCTCGGACATTTCAAACTGCATTTTTCCGTCCTCAAAGCGGATCTTTCCTTCCTCGGTCATTAAGGCATGGTATAAAAATTCCGACATTTCGCGATAGGTAACCCCTGCATCGTAATCCTGTACATAGCTTAAAAGTCCAAGCTTCTGCGCCGCGTTTACATAACCCTTTTCGTACTTTGCAATCTGCTCATAGCCAAGCTCGGTTACAACTGCTTTAATCACAGCCGTGCTTTTTACCTCGCCGTCCGGATTGATTTTTCCGTCCGACGCTGCTTCCAAATATCCGCGCTTGACCGCATAGTTCAGATAAGCCGCATGCGCCTCATCCGTATCCTGATAGCGCACGGTATTGTCGCGTTCGTCCTTTGCAGAGAAGTAATAGATCATCCGGGCAAAGTCTGCGCGGGTGACTGCCTTTTGACTGTCTGTACAGTCACTTTCTGCAAAAATCCCCAATGCCATCAGGGCAATTGATTCGTTATTTTTCAGAGGGATTTTTTCCGGTTCCTCCGGTTTCTCCTCTGCTGCTGTTTCCGCCCCGGAAGTCTCCTCCAGGAGTGCGCCCTCCTCCTCGGAGATGGATTCTGCCTGCACCGTTTCCTCCGGAAGTACATCTTCCTCCGCCAAAACCGGCAGGGAAACCGCGCAAAGCTGCGCTGCAATCAGGATTGCAATGATTTTTTTCAACATGTTATCCCTCCATAATCTTACTGATTAATACTGCCGCCTCTGCCCTGGTTGCATAGTTTTTCGGGCGGAAGCTGCCGTCCTCATATCCGGCAATCAATCCGGATTTTAAGAGTGCGTCCACGGCTTCCTTTGCGTATTCGGAAACCTCAGAAAAATCAGACGCTTCAATCGCTTTTTCTGCTGTGAGCTTTTCTCCTGCCGCACGGTAAATCATCACGGCAAGCTGTTCTCTTGTGATCAGTTCATCCGGCGCAAAATGTGTTTCGTCCATACCGGACACAAAACCTGCCTCTGCTGCCGCCATAACTGAATCATAGAACCACTGATCTTTGGTCACATCCAAAAATTCTTTGGTATATGCACCGCTTTCTTTTCCTGCCGCCTTTGTGAGCATTGCCGCAAATTCTGCACGGGTCACATTCGCTGCCGGATCAAACTGATCCTCCGTTTTTCCGGAGATAATCTTCTGATCGTACAGCTTTTGGATGCTTTCCTTTGCCCAGGCATATGCTTCGCAATCGGTAAACGGGAATTTCTGCTCCTCCGTCTTATCCTCCGGCTTTGTTTCCGGTTTCTGAACCGGTACTCCGATCACAGTTGCACCGCCCTTTGAGGTGACCTTGCCGGATGATGAGGAGGACGAGGAGGAGGAAGAAGATGACGAGCTGGAAGATCCGCTGGTATTTTCCTTTTTCTGATCTTCTGCACGCTTTTCCTCCTCAAAATTCTGAACCAGAATCGCTTTGAAATTTTCTCTTTCTTTTTGGGCTTGAGAAAGGAAATTATAGTATACCATCGCGATATTTTCCACTGATTTCAGATATGTTTCGTACTCTCCCTCTGCAAAGCCGAGATAGGAGAGACTGTCCTCCGCAAGCTTTTGTGCGTCCTGCCATTCCTTGATCCGGTCTAATTCTGTCAAAAATGTTTCCATCAGGAAAGACGCTTCAAATCCGCTATAGGTTTCTTCTTTTAACGCTGTCGCTAAAATCTGCTCCTGCATTTCCTTAGAAAGATTCTGATAGCGTTTATATAAAGAGTTTTGCGCCAGCTCATATCCTCCCTCTCGGAACAGCTTCTGCAAGCTTTCCGGATCGGTGACATTTGCTTTGATTTTTGCAAATTTTACGCTTCTTTTCATCAGTCTGGCATAGTTCTGTTCGGTATACCCTCCGGCATGTACCAAAATCTCTTTATAAAAGAATGGCTTTTCCTTCTCTGTCAGTACCTCTGCCTCCGGGCATACAAAATAGAGAAAATCCTTTTGTTCCGTTAAAAATTCTTCAAGCGTTTCTTCTTTTGCAGTATTTAACCCATTTAAAAATGTACTGATTTGCTCCGGAGTAAACTCCTTAACGGTCGTTTTCACCAAAATAGTATATGGGATTTCCTCTCCCAAAACATTCGTCACAACCAGCTCCACCGGCTGACTGTAATCTGCATCCGGATCAAGCTCTGCACCTGCACCCGGTGCAAAAGTCAAAATCGGTGCGGACGGTTTTTCGCCCGGCATAATCTCTGTATCAATTGAGATGGTATGCGCCACGCGGTCAATTGTGCCGCTGCTCTTTCCGATTGCCGCTGCTAAAACGGAATCGTCATAGCTTTCTGCATCCTCCTCCGTCTCAAAAAAAGCCAGATACCGGAGCGAATGCTTTGCCGAGATTTCTCCCATTTTCTCACTTTCGTACTGGTAAGCCGTGTACAAATCAAGCTTGTCTGCGGAAGCTTCCCCTAACACCTCCGAGAGAGAGTAAATATCCTCCTGCCATGCTCCGGCATTTTTAACCTGCCGGCTTTCTGCCCAGTTTTCCTTTGCACCGCTTAGAAAAACAATCGTATAGTCCAGGCTGTCGCCTTTTTTTCTGGGGGTTACGTTCTCATATTTCTGCAAAACCTTGCAATAAGGCAGACTCACACTCTTCTCCGGCGTGATCTCGATCACACTCTCCATTACACGGTTAAATGATGTCACCAGTGCGCCTGTGCCGGCGTTGTAGCTGATTCCATCTGCTAAAACCTCTTTTGCGTTCGAAAGACTGCCGTCCTCCTGTGCGCAGAAATCTACATATTCCGCTGATGCCGCACCGCCTAAAAAGCATGCTGCAAACAGCAAGAGTCCTATTCTTTTTTTCATATTCTCACCATTATCCTTTATTTACCCTTTGACTGCTCCTGCTATTAATCCCTCTGTGACATATTTATTTCCAATGATATAAACCGTGATAACCGGCACTAAGGCAAGTCCTGTTGCGGCAAGAATCAGATTCCATGCCGTTGCTGCCTCGCCGGTATTCTTAAATTCCATAATACCAACAATCAGCGTCTGCTGCTCCGGGCGCGTCATGGTGAACATCGCCGGCATCAGATAGCTGTTCCAGGAGGAATTGAACGCAAGCATTCCGATTGTAATCAGAATCGGACGGAGCATGGGTGCAATCACCCGAAACAGCGTCTCGATAAAGCTGCATCCGTCAATACTTGCTGCCTCGTCAATTTCCTTTGGAAGTCCGTTAATAAATCCGCGCACCAGATACATATTCACCACCGGGATTCCGAAACACTGCATCACAATCAATCCCCAGAGTGAATCGTTCAGATGCAGAAGCGCCAGAATATCAAAAATCGGATAAATTGTGATTGATCCGAGCGAGATAAACATTAGAGCAGAGAAAATCGCAAAAATTAAGCTTTTTCCCCGGAATTCACCTCGTGCAAATACATATCCGCATACCATGGAGAGAAACACCGTGATACAAACAGAGCAGACGGTGTACCAGATGCTGTTAAAAAGCATCCGCGTTACATTAAAGCTGTCCGAACTTAGAATCGTTCTGTAATTATCCAGGGTCGGATGCGCCGGAAACACTCTCTCCGGAAATCCCATAATTTCCATATTCGTTTTTAAAGATGCTGCCACACAGTAAACCAGCGGAAACAAAATAACCGCCGTAAAAAGCAGAAGAATAGCATATTTCCAAAGCTTATTCGCACGTTCAAACTTCATTAATATACCTCCTTCATTTTCTTGCTCAGCCTCATATACACACTTGCTACCAAAGCGCTCAGGCAGGAGGTGATAATTGCCATCGCACAGCCATAGCCAACGTTCGGCGCACCGCTTGCAAAGCCCGGAAGAAAGCTTTTAATCATATACGAGCCGACCGTGTTGGTTGCACCGCCCGGCGCACCGTTTGTAAATGCAACAATATACTCTCCGCACTGCATCGTTCCATTGATGGCGAGCAGCAAAATGGTCTGAAATACCGGTGCAATCATCGGAATCGTAATCCGGAAAAAAGTGGTGAAAACACTTGCACCGTCAATTTTTGCCGCTTCATATACCTCATCCGGCACATTTGCAAGAGCGGCTGTGAAATACAAAATATTGACACCGATACAATTCCAGATGCTGCCCGCACAAAGAGCAGCCAAAGCGCCGTTTGCACTCCCAAACCAATCCATCGGTTCAGACAGCACGCCTATTTTTTCTAAAAACGCATTGATACATCCGAAATAATCGAACATATTGGTGAAGATGACACCGATAATTGCTGCGCTGACAATGTTTGGCATCGTGAAAATTGCACGGAACACCATTCCGCTCCGATTCGATACCCCCTTTAAAACGACCGCCAGAATTAACGCCATCGGCACTTCAAACGGCAGCTTTAAAAGCATAAACTTAAAGGTTGTAAGCCAGGCAATCCAATAGGATTTATCCTGTGCAAAAACATTGATAAAATTTTCAATTCCTGTAAACCGGGTATTGATCGGATTTTTATCATAATAGAAAAATGCCTTGAGCATTGCCCAGACAATCGGATAAATCGTAAAAACGAAAAACCCGATTAATGGCAGCGCCAAAAGCAAATAGCACTGGCGCTCCATTGATTTTTTGAGGGACGACTGCCCTAAGGCAGCCGTCCTGCTTCTGCGAACGATCATTCTGTCACATCCTTTATCGCTTTGTGTTCCATTCCGGCAGGATATACTTCTGTCCGTCGTAGTCCGGATGAAGCTCCTGATACTTTTCAATTCCCTTGTTCATCATATCTGCCTTTTCCCTGCAAACCTCGTCAATCTGATCTGCCGGGATATTGCCTGTCCAGATATCCTCCAGCCAGGTCTGAGCCAAATCCTTCTGACCGGAAACATCAAAGAGTCTCGGCATAACAAACTGCCTGCTGATCTTAGTCATTTCTGCAAATGCCTTCCAGTTTTCCATATCGTCTCCCAATTCCACATCCGACACCATATCAAAATCAATCGGGAGCTGCAAGCCGTTTTCATAATACTTTTTGATCAGCTCATCACTGCAGAACCACTCCATTACCGTCATCAGCTTTTCTGCACCAATGGTTTCCACCGAGCTTTTATTAATCTTGTAAAAGCTGCCGGAATTCATAAACTGCAAGTGCTTTTCGTTCCGATCCGCAGACGGGAACGGCGCAACGCCCCAGTCGATCTTTGCAGGGAACTGATCGGTCAGAACGCCGTAGTCATAGCTGCCGGCTGTTTTCATACCGATTCCGCCCAATGCAAATCGCGATCTTGCAGTATCGTTATCAATACCGTCTGCACCTGGGAAATAGCTTCCGTCCGCTTTGATCTGCATGATAGCTTTCATCACCTCTGCCTGTCCGGAAAAATCAAATTGTCCGGTTGCAGGATTATAACCTACCGGCAAGCCGTCGGTTGCTGTTGCCACCTTAGTGACATCTAGATCATACCACGATCCGAACTTGACCGGGAAAATCATTCCATATTCCTTTTTGTCCGGATTGGTCAGCTTTTTTGCGTCCTCCACCATCTCTGCCAAAGTTTCCGGCGGCTTTGCCTCTCCGTTTTCATCCACAATCCCGGCTGCCTTAAACATATCCTTATTGTAAATCAGTCCGTAGGTGGTAACCGAAACCGGAAGCATATACGTTTTTCCATTGATCCGGTTCATGTCCTCCTCTATGTAGTTCTCAAATTTTTTCACAAGCGCATCGCCGCCCGGAAGATCCTCATAAGCAGCAACCTGATCATTTGCAACTAACTGTGCAAGTGTTCCTCCCTGGAAAATATCCGGCGCTTTTCCGCTGGAAAATGCAAGATCCAGCTTTTCGCCGATGCTGCCCTCCTGAACGGTATAATCAATCCGGATTCCCTTTTCCTTTCCGGTGGTGTTATTCCAGTTTTCAATTTCCTTTGTGATAAACGCTTTGTCACCGCCGTTTCCTGTCCAGACGGTAATTGTGGTGACATCTCCGCCTGCGGTTTCCTTGCTGCAGCCTGCCATAGACGCGGCAATGGCTGCACATAATGCCACTGATAAGATTCTTTTGACTTTCATTTTTTTTCAAACTCCTCTCTTTTTTGCCCAAAAACTTTTTCTATCTTTATCATAACATCTAACCGTCCTTCCGACAAGAGGAAAAAAACGTCAACCGCCCCGGATTTCCGGGTTGATTTTTTGTCAACCGGAAAATCAAAGCCTTGCATTTATACCGGATTCATGATATACTGTTTACAAAGAGCAGAGAAAAGGGGGAAAAGCAAAAATGCTGATGATTGCGCTATTGATTTTTCTTGCCTCGGTGGTCTTTTTGATCGGCAGTATCCGGAACAAAAGCGATAAGTACCTATATATTATGATCGGCTATTTTATCAGCTGTACCTTCACGCTGATCGCCTCCGTAATGTACACAGCATCGGTTTCCAAATACAGTCCTTATCTCTTTTTTGAAAGCAATATTTTCTACTTTCTGATGCAGCATGCGATGCATGTGACTGTGCTTTCTAATTTTTACAATCTCTCGGTCGCCTGCTATATGCTCACCTCGGCGGTCTGTTTTCTGCTGGATCAAAAGCATAAAAAGCGGCTGCTGATTCCGCTGTTTGCTCCGATTGCCGCTTTTTTATATGTCAATCATTCCAACACGTCCTGGCATGTATTTATTCTGATGAATACCGACAGCGCACCGGCGTTTCTTTATTTCCTTTATGATATCCTCGGCTGGCTCAATCCCCTTTTAATCACGCTCTACCTGCTTCTGCCGATTGTGTCGTTTCAGCGCTCGGCACGCAAAACCAAGCTGAATTTTCAAAAGGAATACTACAACGTTCTCACCGTTTGCAATTTAGTGATCAATCTTTACTATACGCTTGTGCTGAATGTGTTTTTCCGGGCAATCCGCTATTCAAACCTGACGCTTGCAAAGCTGTTAAAAGACCCGATTGTTTCAGAAACGAATCCGCTGTCCGTTTTTATCTCCTTTATGGTGATTTTTGCAATGGTGTTTCTGATTTTGTATTATCAGCCGTTTCAAAGCTACATGATCCGTTCCCGAAAGGAATGGGAGCGCGACATGAAAAACACCAGCACCAATTTGAATTTAGTGCTGCACACCTACAAAAACGCATTTATCAGCATTAACCGGATTGCAGACACTATTTCGGAGAATACAGAGACGCAAAATATGGAAATGGTGCAGTTCTGTGCAGATACACTCAAGGGAATTGCGGAGGATCAGTTAGAAATTATTAACCGGACGCTTTCTCTGACGCATATCCAGGAAATTACACTGACCGAAACAGATCTGAAAAAAATCTTAGACGCAGTGGCAGCAGAGGTTCATATTCCGGAGGACATCCGGCTTTCCATCCGGTACGAAACCGACCATACCGAAATTCTCGGCTCGGAATACTATTTAAAAGAAGCATTTAAAAACCTGATTGAGAACGCAGTAACTGCGCTTGAAAAAACAGAGAGAACAGAGAAAAAAATTGAGATCAGCTGTTATTTAGACGGAGATTTTATCATTCTTGAATTTTTTGATAACGGCTGCGGCATTGAAAAAAAGCATATTAAAAATATTTTTAACCTATACTATTCATCCAAACAGAAAAAGGAGTGCGGAGGCGTGGGGCTTTACTTTGTCCGCAACGTGATCAACCAGCACCGCGGAAAAATTGAAGTGATGAGCGAGCCAGGAAAGTATACATCCTTTTTAGTGATGCTGCATCCTTGTCATAAAAGAGGGAGGAAAAAAGTCTGAATAAAATCGCTCAGACTTAGGTCTTGTGCCCTATGGCACAGAAAGGAATGGTTATAAACATGGAAAAAATCAGATGGGCAATCTGTGATGATGTAAGCTCTGTATGCAAAAGCTTTGAGCTTGCTTTGAAAAAATATCAGGATCTTGTGTATCTCGGCGCAGCATGCACATCCGCGGACTGCATTCGCCTGTGCAGCCAGGAAAAGCCGGATATTCTGCTTTTAGACATTATGATGGAAGAAGAAAATTCCGGAATCCTTTTAATTCCGGAAATTAAGCGCGTATCTCCCGACACAAAGATCGCCATGCTCACCAGCTACAGCGACGAAACGCATATCTTCTCCGCCTTTTCGCAGGGCGCGGATAATTACATCCCGAAATCCACAAAAACGCAGGACGTATACACCATGATGAAAAATCTGTGTGACGGGCAGTGTACGATGCAGGAGGATGTGATGCAGGCTTTGGTCAGCCAGAGCAGAAGAATTGCCTGTCAGCAGCAGTCACTTCTTTATATTATTACGATTATGTCCACGCTTTCACAGAGCGAATTTGAAATTCTGAAAGAAATCTACGACGGCAAAACCTATTCGCAGATTGCACAGAGCCGCTTTGTGGAGCTGGGAACGATCAAAAAGCAGTCCTCCCGGATTCTGCATAAATTCCGCTCCAAAAACATGAAAGAATTGATTGAAAGCCTTTCAAGACTGCACGTGTTTGAGCTTTACAATCACAATCTCATGATT
Source organism: uncultured Clostridia bacterium (assembly GCA_934462945.1). GTDB lineage: Bacteria > Bacillota > Clostridia > UBA1381 > UBA1381 > RQCD01. Next base: position 29,561 of record CAKSJF010000006.1, read on the forward strand.
GAGGATTTGCAGAATCCAACCTAATTTCTCCGCGCCTTATGCGGAGAAATTCCATATTCCTGCTTAAAAACGCGGCTGAAATAATTATAGTCTGAAAATCCGGACTGATCCGAAATCACCGCCACCGGGAGCGCCGTTGTCCGCAACAGTTCATATGCATGCGCAAGCCGCTTTTTTCGGATATAAGCCGCAATTCCCATGCCGTATTCCTGGGAAAATGCCCGGTATAATTCTGTGCGCCCAACCTGGGCATGCCGGCAGATTTCCGAAATTGATATTTCCTCTCCTAAATGCTCCAGAATATACTGCCTTGCCCGGAGGACGTTATCGCTGTTCTGCGGAGCAACCAGTTCCTTTAAGAGAATGTACTCCGTACAAATTTCCAAAAGTTTTGCCGCCGCACCGATTTGTTTTTCACTCCGGTATTTTAAACCCTTTACGGTGCAGTTTGTCTGATAGGTTTGATTCACCTGATCCACAAATGCCGCAAGCTCCTTTTTATCCTTAATATCGGTAATTTGTCCGAACATAACATAGCCGATAATCTGATCATAATGGATCAGCGGAATCGTTGCCTCCACCAATCCCATATGACATTTATAAATATAGAGATCACGCCTTTTCCGGCATTCCTCAAACGATTTCCGGTCGCAGCTGTCACAGATTGCCGAGAGCTTTTTCTTGGAATGAATCTCCCGGCAGAACGGACATTTTTCCTTTGGATAGGCTAATAACTCGCAGAAATTCTCATCAATCACCACAATCCGGATTCCGGATAAATCATAGAAAAGTTTCATCATTTCTTCCATTTCTTCCACATTCAATCGGAGACTCAAGACCCTCACGCCCTTTCCGTACAAATTTACAATTTTTCAGATATTTTTATCTATTATTATATCACAATTTCTGATAAAATCAAGATAAAAAAAGAGAAAGGACTGTCTTTTATGAAATTTGCACTTTATTTTGGAAACCGAGGCTTTTTTCCGGCAAGTCTGATTGCCGGGGCAAGAGAAGAAATGGTAAAGGCTGTGACCGATGCCGGATACGAATATCTGATCGCACCGGCGGAATTAACGCGCTACGGCGCAGTGGAAACCCGTCAGGAGGGATGGAAGTATGCAGAATGGCTCAAGGAGCATGAGGGCGAATATGACGGTGTGATTATGTCGCTCCCGAACTTTAGCGATGAGAACGGCGCGATTGCTGCATTGGAGCATTGCGGAAAGCCGATTCTGATTCAGGCATATCCGGACGAAATCGGCAAAATGGACTTTGACCACCGCCGTGATTCCTACTGCGGAAAATTCAGCATTGAGGATGTATTCCATCAGTATGGGGTGCAGTACTCTGTGTTTGCACCGCATGTGGTTCATCCGCTGACGCCGGCTTTCCGGCAGAATTTAGACGATTTTGCTGCTGTCTGCCGCGTGGTAAACGGAATGCGCCATTTCTCCATTGGTATATTAGGCGCAAGAACCTCCAAATTCAAAACCGTCCGCTATGATGAAATCACGTTGCAAAAATACGGAATCACCTGCGAAACTTTTGATTTATCCGACCTGTTTTATCGGGTACGTCAGTATGACGACAGTGACAAGGCAGTCACCGAACGGAAAGAGCATTTGAAAAATTATACTGATTTTTCACGCGTACCGGAGGAAAAGCTGAATACTTTAGCAAAAGTTTCAGTTGTGATTGACGATTACATGAGAGAATATCGCTTAAACTGCATCACGCTCCGCTGCTGGGAAGAAATGCAGACCGAATTAGGAGTTGCGCCCTGCGTGCTTTTAAGCGAATTAAACGACCGCGGCATTGTTGCCTCCTGTGAGATCGACCTTTGCTCTGCGATCAATATGTATTCGATGCAGCTGGCATCCCAAAAGCCGACCGCATGCCTTGATTGGAACAACAACTATGACGAGGATGAAAACAAGGTGATCCTGTTCCACTGCGGATCGACTGCACAAAGCCTGATGAAAGGAAAAGGTACAGTCACCGACCACAAGATGTTCGCAAAGGGCTGTCCGGGCTGCGGCTGGGGCGCAAACGAGGGACGGATTGCCGCTTTCCCAATGACGCTTTCCAACTGCAAAACGGAAAACGGAAAGCTAACCTTCTATGTGGATGAGGGCGCATTTACCGAGGACGAAATTGAACCCGAATTTTTCGGCTGCGGCGGCGTTGCAAAAATTCCGGATCTGCAAAGAAAGCTGATTCGTTTGGGGAGAAACGGATTCCGTCATCATACCACCGTCGGTGTGGGACATATGGCACATATTTTAAAAGAAGCATTTGAAAATTACTTAGGTTATGATATATTAGATTTATAGGAGATGTGATTATGAAACGTTCAGAATTAAATCAGATTATGAGAGACGCGGTTTGCTTTATTGAGAAAATGAATTTCAAGCTGCCGCCGTTTGTTCTCTGGTCACCGGAGGAATGGCAGGAAAAAGGACAGGAATATGACGAAATCCGGGATAATATGCTCGGCTGGGATATTACCGATTTTGGCAGCGGTGATTACAGTAAGATCGGACTTCTGATGATTACTCTCAGAAACGGCAATTTCAACGATCCGAAATATGTAAAACCGTATGCAGAAAAGCTATTGATTGTACAGGAAAATCAGATCACACCGTTCCATTTCCACTGGAGCAAGATGGAGGATATCATTAACCGCGGCGGCGGAAATCTGATCATTCAGGTTTACAACTCCACAAAGGACGAGGAAATGGATAAGGAAACACCGGTTACCATTATGTCGGACGGAAGAGAATACCAGGTAGAGGCAGGCGGACTTGTAACGCTGAAGCCAGGAGAGAGCATCTCCATTCAGACCGGCATGTACCACAAATTCTGGGGCGAGAAAGGTACCGGAATGATTTTGGTGGGCGAGGTGTCCAAGGTGAATGACGACCGGGTGGATAATCGGTTCTATGAACCGACCGGACGTTTTCCGGAAATTGACGAGGACGAAAAGCCGCTGTATCTTTTAGGAAATGAGTATCCGGACGCAAAATAAAATTACAAATAACCGACAGGCGACAGAAGAAAGTTCATTAAAAAGCGTGCATACAAGCGACGCTTTGGGCATCATGAACATTCTCTGCATGATCAAAAATACATGCCTTGATTCAAGATGAATCTTAATATTGTTATTGTTTGAAAAATATAGAAGGGAGCATTTTTATGCTGTTAAAGAAAAATGAAACAATTGTATTTGCCGGCGATTCGGTGACCGATGCCGGGAAAAATCCGCCCTATGGACTGGATGGACTTGGACAGGGCTTGGGCGAGGGGTATGTGCACTTTGTCTATGATCTGCTTGCAGCTGTCTATCCGGAGCTGAACCTCCAGGTTGTCAATTCCGGAATCGGCGGAAACACCAGCGGACAGCTTCGTGACCGTTGGCAAAAGGATGTGCTTGATTTTAAGCCGGAATGGATCAGTATCTGTATCGGCATTAACGATTCCATCGGAAAATTTCTTGGCACAAAGCAAGCTTTGCCGGACACATCCCATGAACAATATCAAAAAAATCTGGAATATATGGTGACCTCTGCACAGCAGCAGGGCGCAAAGGTAGTCCTGATTTCTCCGTACATTGCCGAGCCATGGACAGAAGATCCGCTTCGTGCAGATATGGATCATTTCCGGAAAATCTGCAAAGAAACTGCCGCAAAATATTCCTGCAAATATCTTGACATCCAGGAAATGTTCGATGCATACTTTAAAATCCGTCATCAATGCTGCATTGCCTGGGATCGGATTCATCCAAACAGAATCGGTTCCTACATGATTGCAAGAGAATTTTTAAAGGCAATGGAATTTGAATTTTAGGAGGAACATCATGCACAAGCTCTACATGATTGGAAATACACACTTTGATCCGGTTTGGGAATGGACGTGGGATGAGGCAATGGCATCCATCCGGGCAACCTTCCGGTCTGCTTTAGAACGCATGAAGGAATATCCGGATTTTTGCTATTCCTTTTCCTCGCCCCCGGTTTTTGAATGGATTAAAAAAACCGAGCCGGAAATGTTTTCAGAAATTCAGGAGCGCGTCAGAGAGGGCAGATGGGATCTTGCCGAGGGATGGTGGAATCAGCCGGACTGCTTTTCTGCACTTGGAGAAAGCTATGTCCGCCAGGGACTTTACGGTCAGCGATACCTATTTGAAAACTTCGGACAGTATTCCGAATGCGCTTTTAACACTGACAGCTTTGGGCATCCGGATATGCTGCCGCAAATCCTTTTAAAATCCGGTATCAAATACTATTGTCTCTGCCGCCCGGAAGAACGGCACTATCCGCTTTCCTCTCCGCTGTTCCGCTGGAGGAGCAAGGATGGAAGTGAGATTTCAGCCTTTCGGATCGGCAGCCAGGCAGGCGAGGGTTGGGCAAAGGACACCGAAAAGGTGATGCGCGAAACCAGCTGTGACAGCTGCGATCTGCTGATGGTATACGGTGTGACCGATCATGGCGGCGCACCGACAAAAAAATCTATTGAAGCAATTCATCAAAACCCAAATGCTGTATGCAGCACAGTAAGCGGATATTTTCAGGCACAGGCAGAAATTCCGGACACGGTCACAGATGAATTGATCACCGGTGATTTTGGTGTCTATGCGAACCACGCACAGGTCAAGCAAATGAACCGAACCGCGGAATATGCGCTTTTAAATGCAGAAAAATCCTGTGTTCTATCAGGCGAGGAGCATACAAGAGAGCTGACCGCCTCCTGGCATGACGTACTTTTTAACCAGTTTCACGACATTTTAGGCGGTGCGTCCATCCGTGCCGCTTATACCGACGCGCGGAATCTGCACGGCAGAGCCATCCAGACAGCCAATGAAATTCTGCACTGTAATCTGCAAAAAATGACTGCAAAGATTCAGACGCCGGGTAAAAATCCGGACACAATATGGAATCTTGTTCTTTGGAATCTGAACGGTGATGCCTACAACGGCTATGTGGAGGCAGAGGTGCAATGGGCGCATGAATTTGACTGGTACGACCAGGGAATCACCTTAGAGGACGCGGACGGCAACCAAATCGAAACACAAATCATTGCCGAGCATGCTGCAATTCCGCGTTTTCGTTCCCGGTTCATCTTCAGGGTCTCCGTGCCGCCAATGGGGTATCGCGCTTTGAAGCTAATCCAAAATCGCAAAGAACCGGAAAACTGCTCCCCGGATGTGCCGGAGGTGATCGAAACAGACCGTTTCCGATATACAATTTCAAAGAAAAACGGCTGCATTGCAGAGGTCTTTGACAAGGAAAAGAACTGCATAACCGCAAAAAACCTGTTCGCCCCGGTCTGCTATGAGGACGAAGGAGACACCTGGTGCTTTAATATTGAGCATTACGGAGAAAAGCTTGGCGAATTTCAGCTGGTGAAAGCAGAGCTTTGCGAGAGCGGCGCACTGACGGATCAGCTTCGGCTGACCTTAAAATACCGCGACTCTCTCTTAACGCTGCAATACCGGTTTTATAAGCAGGAGAATTATTTTGATCTTTCCTATACGGTCAATTGGAATGAGGCGCATACGGTGTTCAAGCTGGACTGCGAAACAGACGCTCCGTCTGTCTTAGCTGCAACACCATATGGGCAGATGCAGCGCGAAAAATCCTTATTGGACAAGCCTATGGGCGAATGGATCAAAGCCGGGAATCTGCTGTTTCTCTCCGGGAGTAATTTTGCATACAATTTCCGCGAACAGACGCTTGGAATCACCGTTTTACGCAGTCCGGTCTATGGAGATTTCCGTATCGGAGAGCTGCCGGCAAAATACAGTCAAATCATGGAACAGGGAATTACTGAGGGAAAAATCCGGCTGATGCTGGAATCAAACACTCCGGCAGCTGAGGCTGCTTCCTTTATGAATCCTCCGGTGGTGGTCTGCGAATCCAACCATGGCGGAACACTTCCGCCGCAACAAAGCTTTCTTTCGCTCCAGGCAGAGCATGCTGTTTTGCATGCTGTGAAATATGCTGAGGACGGAGACGGAATCATTTTCCGGATTGCAGGCAGCATGGCAGAAACCGCTGTCCTGTCCGTCTTTGGAACGCAATTTCCGATTGAGCTTTGCGCTTATGAAATTAAAACGCTCAAATATTCTGACGGAAAGCTTTCTGAAGTAAATTTATTAGAAGAAGAACAGGAGTGATAACGATGTACTTTGCAGGACTTGATATTGGTACAACCGGCTGCAAGCTTGTGCTTTATGATGAGCAGGGAAAGCTTATCCGGTCGGCATACCGGGAATATGAGGTTTCCCGGAAAAGCGGACTGCACGAAATTGACGTATTAACCGTTTGGGAATCCGTCAAAACCGTAATTCAGGAAACGGCTGATCCGGAGACAGCCGCCATTGCCGTCACCAGCTTTGGAGAAACCTTTACCATATTAGATCAAAACAATCAGCCAATTGCGCCCTCTATGCTCTACACCGACCCGCGCGGGAGCGGGGAATGCAACGCGCTTTCAGAGCATTTTGGTTTGGACGCGCTTTCCTATAAAACCGGAACAAAGCCGCATGAGATGTACTCCATTGCAAAGCTGATGTGGATCAAAAAGCATCTGCCGGAGGTATTCCAAAAGGCACACGCAATTCTCTTAATGCAGGACTATATTGTCTACATGCTCTCCGGCGTACGGCAGATTGATTATTCCTTAGCCGCCCGGACAGCCTGCTTTGATATTGAAAAAAAGCGGTGGGACAAGGATATTTTGGACTTTGCAGGAATTCCGGAAAAGCTTTTCTCCGCTCCCGTTCCCACCGGAACACCTGCCGGAAAAATTCTTCCAGGGCTTGCAGGGGAATCAGGGCTTTCGGAGAATACCGTCATTGTGAGCGGATCTCATGATCAGATTGCCGCTATGACCGGAGCAGGAATCTGCTCCAACGATCAGGTGATGGACGGAACGGGAACAGTGGAATGCGTGCCGGTTCTGTTTCCGGAGATTCCGCACGATCCGAAGCTTTTCGCCTGCGGCTATTCCTTTGCGCCGCACTGGAACGGTCAGTATGCCTGCTATGTGCTTTCCTACACCGGCGGTGCAACCCTGAAATGGTTTCGGGATCAGTTTTCTGAATTATCCTACCGGGAATTAGATCAGCTTGTTTCGGAAAACCCGTCCGATCTTTTGATTCTGCCGCACTTTGCCGGCGCGGCAACTCCCTATATGGATTCCTCCTCAAAGGCAGCAATCCTTGGCTTAACCTTTGAGCATACCAAAATGGATCTCTACCGCGCACTGATGGAGGGAACGGCATTTGAAATTGCCGTCAATTTAGAGATTTTAAAACAGAACGGACTTTCTCCAAAATCCGTCGCTGCAACCGGCGGCGGAGCAAGATCGGATATATGGCTTCAGATCAAGGCAGACGTTTTAGGCTTGCCGGTTACGGCATTAGACTGCGAGGAAATCGGCGGTGCAGGAACGGCATGGATGGCAGGGCGCGCACTTGGAATTTATGATACAAGCACTCTGCTTGCACAGCCGCGGAAAAGCTTTACTCCCGATTCAAAGCGTCATGCATATTATTTGGAACAGTTTCAAAAATACCGGAAAATCTACCCGGCAATCAAGGAGGTTTTAAAGGATGAATAATTATCTTGGACACCCCTCTCAATTAAGCGGTGTGGAGGAGGTTATATTAGCAAAAGGAAAAGGAAAGGGTATGACGCTCTTAGAAGTTCGGAACGGAAAAGGTCTTGCCTTTACCCTTTCTGCCGACCGGGCAATGGATCTTTCCAGAGTCACATTGAAAGGAGATAACTTCGGCTACTTCTCCCCCTGCGGCTATGTTGCTCCGCAATTTTACGACGGGCGCGGAAACGGATTTTTAAAATCCTTTACCGCCGGTTTCCTCACTACCTGCGGTCTGACGGCGGTTGGCTCGCCCTGCACAGATAACGGAGAGGAGCTGCCGCTCCATGGCACAATTTCCAACACCCCCTGCGAGCAATACAATTATTCCGAAACGGAGGAGGAAATTATCATCCGCGCCTACGTGCGCGATGCGTCTTTATTTTCCCATCAGCTGTTATTAGAGCGCGAATACCGCTGCTCCAAACAGGAAAACAAGCTGACCCTCTGCGACAAAATTAAAAATATCGGCTCACAGGATGCGCCCTTAGAGGTTCTTTACCACTGCAACATCGGCTACCCTCTGCTTTCGGAGCATACCGTGCTGTCTGTTCCGGCAGAAAAGACAGAGCCGCGGAATGAGCATGCTAAAACCGGACTTGCCGACTGCCTGACCATGGAAAAGCCGCAGCACGGATATGAGGAAATGTGCTATTATCACACACTTTCCAAAGGTTTGATTTCGGTTTACAATCCGGACATCCAAAAAGAACTTCACCTCTCCTTTGATCTATCCGAACTGCCGCATTTCACAGAGTGGAAGATGATGGGCGAGCATGAGTATGTATTAGGAATCGAACCCGGCAATTGCCTGCCGGACGGCAGAGATGTGATGCGCGAAAAAGGGATTTTGGAGACATTATCCCCCGGCGCAGAAAAGGTACATCATTTAACATTTGAATTTTTAGAAAGGAAATCGTTATGTTAGTTACATTAAAGGAAATTTTAAAGCTTGCCGAGGCAAAAAAATGCGCAGTCGGCTCATTCAACACCCCGAATTTTGAAAGCATTCATGCCGTTTTAGGTGCGGCAGAGGAATTAAATCAGCCGGTCATTTTAATGCATGCCCAGGTACACGAGGAAATGGGACTTTGCAAAATGGAGGAGATTGCTCCGTTAATGCTCTTTATGGCAGACCGGGCAAGCGTTCCGGTTTGTGTGCATTTAGACCATGGAACAGATCTTGACTATCTGAAAAAAGGATTAGACCTCGGATTTACCTCTGTCATGTACGACGGTTCTACCCTCCCGGACGATCTCAACTATGCCAACACTCAGATTGCCGTATCTCTTGCTGCGCAGACCGGCGCAAGTGTAGAGGCTGAAATCGGCTCAATGGGTGCAAGAGAGTCCGGAGAGCCTGGCGGAGAAAGCATCTACACCGCTCCCGACGCGGCAAAGAAATTCTCCGAAGAAACCGGCATTGACGCACTCGCCTGCGCATTCGGCACAGCGCACGGAATTTATTTAAAAGAACCAAAACTGGATTTTGAGCGGCTGGATCAGATTCACACATTAGTGAACGTACCGCTTGTGATGCACGGCGGCAGCGGCGTCAGTCACGAGGATTACCAAAAGGTGATTTCTCTTGGAATCCGGAAAATTAATTACTATACTTATATGGCAAAAGCCGGCGGCGAAGCTGTTTCAAACAAAACCTATGCACAGTTCCATGACGCTGTTAAGGATGCAGAGCATGCAATGAAACAGGACGTTTTGTCCGCTATGCGTGTATTCGCCCGCCTATAAACGCTTTTCAATTTTTTGCACCAGCTCCACAATTTTCAGCTTATACCAAACCTCTCCGCTGATTAAGCGAAAGCTCTCGGCGGAGAGGTTTTCCCGGAGCTGTTTTTTTCCCTCCTCGCTCATTTCTCCGGTCACCTCCTCTGTAAAACACAGCGGCGGATAAACCACACACCACCAGTTCTGCCCTCTTGCCGCTCCCAGCCGCACAATCAGACCCTCATATTTTCCCTCCGGCAACACAATGCCGTCGTAGCTTTTCCGCGGAAAATAGACCGAATCAAAGCTTGCAGCTGCCCTATAGCCGCAATGGTATTCCTCCAAAACCTCATTTGCAATCTGCTCTAACTGTTTCTTTTCCGTCAGCAGGACACCGCGATAGGCTTTCCGGTTTTTTGCCTGATAAAATTCTGCTCCCGCTCTTTCCAAAATCCGATCCCGAACCGCCAGTTTAACTTTCTGATCATATTCCGAATCGCTGTTCGCTAAAATATGCAGCCGCAAAAGACCGTTTGACAGCTCGCAGGAAAGTCTTTCTGCATGCAAGGCTGTTCCAACGGCAAGCATCAGCATACATGCCAATATTTTTTTCCACATCATGATTTCTCCTCTCTGTGCTTTGATTATCGCCGGAAATATTGAATTTCATACATAAAAATTCCCACGCCGGAAAAAATAGAAATAAAAAAGAGGTGGAATCATGAAAAAACATTTACGAATTACCGCACAGCTTTTTAGCTCACTATGCCTGGTTTTAGCAGGGCTGACCCTTTCCTATACGCTGGGCGCTTTTGCAGATACACAGCATTCCTCCGGGGATATTCAGCTGATGGCGCGCGCAGTCAACGGCGAGGCGCGCGGTGAGCCATACGAAGGACAGGTTGCAGTAGCCGCGGTCATTTTAAACCGTGTGAAAAGTCCGTCCTTTCCCAATTCGATCTCCGGCGTGATCTATCAGCCGGGCGCATTTACGGCGGTATCAGACGGGCAGATCAATGTGCCGATTGCATCCGATTCAACTGTTTACAAGGCATGCCAGGACGCGATGAACGGCTGGGATCCGACCGGAGGCGCACTATACTATTTTAATCCCGACACCGCTACAAGCGCGTGGATTTGGTCAAGACCGTTAATTAAAGTAATCGGAAAGCACCGATTTTGCAGTTAAGGAGTAGAGTATGGAACAGAAAACACACAGAAAAATTTATGCGCTCATGACGGCGCTTTTCATCATGGCAGTGATCTTCGGATTTTATCAGTACAAGGTTTCGCAAAAACTGAAACAGACGGTGGAAAATCAGTATAACCGCGCATTTCACGAATTGGTCAATTATGTGGATGATATTGACGTTCTGCTGCACAAGGGTATGCTGGTATCCTCCCCTTCTCAAATGGCGACCATCTCCAGCGAGCTTTTCCGGCAGACCTCTGCGGCAAAGGCATGCCTGGGTCAGCTCCCGATCTCGGAAGTACAGATGGAAAATACCGAAAAGTTTCTTTCTCAGATCGGAGATTATACCTATCTTTTGAGTCAAAACACCATCAACAACGAGGAGATCACAGAGGAGGACTATCAAAATCTTTCCTCGCTTGGTGAATACTCCTCCAATTTAAGCGCACAGCTAATGAAGTTAGAGGAGGAGGTTTATGCCGGGAATCTGCACTTTGACGCGATGCAAAAGCAGGGTGATCTCTCGGTTGCGCAGGCAGCTGGCGGCGATATGATCTCCGGCTTTCAGGATGTGGAAAAGGAATTTCAGGAATATCCGTCTCTAATTTATGACGGACCATTTTCTGAGCATATTGAAACATTAAATCCGGTATTCTTAGAGGGAAAGGAAATCATCTCGCAGGCAGATGCCCTGGAAAAGGCAAAGCAATTTTTAGGAACAGAAAACGTGACCTCCTCAGGAGAAAGCCAAAATACCGTTTTAGACACCTACAGCTTTTGCAGCTCTGAAAACGGACGTGAAATGTGCCTGTCTCTCTCGAAAGCAGGCGGCTATCCCTTATATTATCTCAGCAACCGGGAAATCGGAGAGGAAACGATCTCGGTAGAAGACGCAATTGCAAAGGCAGGTGCATATTTAGAGAATCTTGGATTTTCCTCTATGAAACACAGCTATTACGACTGCTCCGGCGGTGTGGCATGCGTAAACTTTGCTTATGAACAGGACGGAACGCTATGCTATTCCGATCTGATCAAGGTTAAGGTTGCATTGGATAACGGAGAAATCGTCGGTTTAGAAACAAAGGGATATTTAATGTCACATCAAAAACGCGCCCTCCCTGCCACAAAATTGACAGCAGAGGACGCGCGGGGGAAAATAAATAGTCATTTGCAAATTGATTCTCTAAAGCTTACCCTGATCCCAAAGGACAGTAAGCGCGAGGTTTTGTGTTATGAATGCCACGGCAACTTTTCCGGCAAAAATTATCTCATTTATATCAATGCTGAGAATGGCAGAGAGGAAAAAATCCTCATGCTGTTAGAGTCGGAAAACGGCATTCTAACGATTTAACCGTTTTTGGATTTCGCGGCTTAAAAATACCGCCGCAACCGCTTTGAGCAGGTCAAACGGAATAAACGGAACCGCACAAACCATCAGAAGCTCCACAAACGGACGCTCCGAAATAATGTGATACTGAACCGTGCCGAGCAGATAACAAATGCAGACTGCCATCATGCAGACAAGAATCTTGCGCGGTACGGTTTTATTCTCCGCTGCCGCTCCGATGATCCATGCCATAATCGGATAGGACCAGATATATCCGCCGGTTGCTCCCAGTAAAACGGAAACACCGCCCCGCATCCCGGAGAAAACCGGAAGTCCGACTGCTCCAAGCAAAATATAAATGACAACCGCATAAACTGCCTGTTTTTTAGGTAAGGTCAGCGCCGTCAGAAAAACAGCAAAAACCCCTAATGTAATTGGTATTGTTCCTATCGGAACTGTAATCACCGAAAGCACCGCCATCACAGCAGCAAACAGTCCAACACGAATGATTTCTTTTGTTTGCACAGTCCATCCCTCATTTCTATTCTATCATAACACACTTTCAATCAATTGTCAACCATTATATTTAATATGGTTGACAATTCACAAAATTTTACATTGATTTAACATAAAACGCTTGCAGATTTTACACAATGCCGATATAATAGAATCGGAAAAATTTTTTTATAGAAAGAGGTATATTTATGAATATCTTTTCCGTGCTATCGCTCTTAGGCGGTCTGGCAATTTTTCTTTTCGGTATGAACGTGATGGGAGACGGTCTGGAACGAAGTTCTGCCGGAAAATTAAAATCCATCTTAGAAAATCTGACCTCTAATCCGCTGAAAAGCGTCCTCTTAGGAGCAGGAGTGACAGCAATTATCCAAAGCTCCTCCGCAACCACCGTTATGGTGGTCGGCTTTGTCAATTCCGGCATTATGCAGCTTTCGCAGTCGGTTGGCATTATTATGGGCGCAAATATCGGTACAACGGTTACCGCATGGCTTTTAAGTCTTGTGGGACTAAAAAGCGATAACTTCTTTATTATGCTTTTAAAGCCATCCAACCTGTCTCTCATTATGGCGGTTGTTGGTATTGTTCTCTACATGTTTTCCAAAAATCATAAGAAAAAAGATGTTGGTACCATCTTTTTAGGCTTTGCCATTCTGATTACCGGTATGGACATGATGTCCGCAGCAGTGCAGCCCTTAGCAGATGTACCGGAATTTGCAAACATCCTGCTCCTGTTCTCCAATCCGATTTTGGGAATTTTGATGGGTGCGGTCTTAACAGGAATCATTCAAAGCTCCTCTGCATCGGTCGGAATCCTGCAAGCGCTGGCAACCACCGGCAGCGTGCGCTTTTCCTCTGCTGTTCCGATCATTCTCGGTCAGAACATCGGAACGTGTGTCACTGCAATCCTTTCCTCCATCGGTGCGAATAAAAATGCGCGCCGGGCAGCTGTGGTGCATTTATGCTTTAATATTATCGGTGCAATCGCATTTTCCATTCTTTTTTACGGAGCGCGGCTCTTTGTGAATTTTTCGTTTATTGACGATCAGATCACACCGGCGCAGATTGCAATTGTGCATACGACCTTTAACGTTTTTTCGACATTAATTATGCTCCCATTCGGAAAGCAGCTGGAAAAGCTTGCGTTCCTTGTCATCCGGGACAAGCACACACAGGAGGAAACACAGCCTTTGGACGAACGCCTCTTAGCAGCGCCTGCCGTTGCAATCGGAGAATGTACCAAAGTGACCGACAAAATGGCTCTGCTTGCAAAGGATATGCTTTTTAAAGCTATGAATTTACTGGATCAGTATTCAGAAAAGGATGCAGAAGGAATCCAGGAATCGGAAAAAATGATTGACAACTATGAGGATATGCTGGGTTCTTACTTAGTCAAAGTCAGCCAGGAAAGCCTGACCAACGAGGACAGCCGCGAAGTCTCTCTCCTGCTCCATAGCCTCGGAGATTTTGAACGGATCGGCGACCATGCCTGCAATCTTCTTTCCACAGCAGATGAAATCCGTACAAAGAAGATTACATTCTCCGACGCGGCAAAAAAGGAAATTCAGGTAGAATCCGCAGCCATTCGGGAAATCGTAGAAAATACATTCCAGGCATTTTTAACGCGCGACCGTGCTTTGGCAAAGAAAACCGAGCCGTTAGAGCAGGTAATTGACGGAATTAACCGCGAACTCAAGACACGGCATGTAGAACGTTTAAAGAATAACCAGTGCACCATTGAAATGGGATTCGTGTTCTCTGATCTGCTCACCAATTATGAACGCGTTGCCGATCATTGCTCCAACATTGCCGCCAGCATGCTCCAAGTTGGTAAAAACAGCCTCGAAACACATGCGTATCTGGATGAGGTAAAATATCACGGAAAAAATCATTTCGATGAATTGTATCAGGACTATCAGAAAAAATATACTGTTTAAAACTTCTATCTTCGGAACTGCCCCGCTTCATTGTGATACAATTGAACAGGCTGTTCCGATTTTTATAGGGATATCTATTGACATACCTATAAAAAAGAAGTAAAATGATATAAGAGAGTAAGAAACCATACGAACCGGATAGAGAATACAGGAATGGATATATACACAGTGACATTTTCCATAACATTTTTTGTCGTTTTGATTACTACAGTTGACGTAAAAACTAACCGTCTTATTTCGGAAAAGGACAAGCAGAAGATTTTTGTTGTATGCGCATGCATATTCATTTCCGCATTGTGCGAGTATATCGGCAAAAAGACAGACGGTGCGTCTGTGGCTTATATAGGTTTGCACCGCACAGCAAAGTTTATTGAATTCTGTATATCTCCATGTATCGGCATTGCCGCTGCTAACGCGTACGGTAAAATGAAAAAGAAAAAGCTTATGCTGGGATTATTGGCGGTACACGCTCTATTTGAGCTATCGGTTTTGTTTTTCCAATACATATTTTGGATTGACGAAAACAACGTATATCACAGAGAGAATTTTTACTGGATATATATCACCGTATTTGTTATCACGATTCTTTATTGCTACATCAGTATTATTGCCGGCAACAAAAGATTCCTGACAAACCTTGGATTTGTCGATATTTTAATTTTGATATTTCTGTCTTTCGGCATAGGCGTACAAATGGTATACAGCTACATAACGGTGGATTTTATGTGCGTATCAATCGGTAACTTTTTCTTGTATCATTATTACGGAAATATAATCAATCAAATAGACGTCACAGACATATTCGGTGTGTCTTTGGGATACGCGTTCTATGATAAGACAGAAACCGACATCAACTCAACAATCAAAAAAGCGGACACCATGATGTATGAAAACAAAAGAAAAAAAGCTGTATTATAAATGTTGGGACATCTAACAAATAGAACTGAAAAGATTGTATAAAAACACTGATCAATTGACAAAAAGCCCAATAAAAAAGGACATGTCTCAAATAGAGAACGTGTCCTTTTTCATGTTAAGCTTCATCAATTTTCATAGGGATAGGGGGGGGCATTTTTGGTTCAAGCGGATCTGATCTGCAACCATAGCAATAAATTCTGAATTGGTTGGTTTCCCTTTGCCGGTATCAATCGTGTAACCGAAAACTTCATTTAACATTTCCGGGTTTCCGCGATTCCACGCAACTTCAATGGAATGGCGGATTGCACGCTCCACACGGGATGAGGTTGTTCCATACTGTTGTGCAATTGTCGGATAGAGCTGTTTTGTGATATAGTTCAAAAGTCCCATATCCTGAATCACCATCATAATTGCAGTACGGATATACTGATAACCTTTGATATGAGCAGGAACTCCTAATTCATGAATGTATTTGGTAACTACATTTTCAAGATCAGGGCTTGACACTGGATGAGCCTCGGCTGCTGATGTAATCGGCTCTGCGGCCGGAAGCTCCGTTAAGGATTGAATAATGTCCAAAATGGCGGTATTCTCCTGCGGCTTGAGCAGGAAATATTCTGCGCCAAGATTGGCTGCAGAGTCAATAACGCGTTCGCTTGAGGTAACAGACATCGCAATATATTCCGGAGGTTTTTCAAGCTTTGCACCGGATAAGCGTTTTAAAACCGCCAATCCGTCACGCTTTGGCATGACCATATCAATCAGGACAACGTCCGGCTTTGTTTCCAAAACCATGCCATATGCTTCCTCTCCGTCATAAGCGACTCCTGCGACCTTGATTCCCGGCTGGATTCTTAAAAAATCAGCCAAATTGTTTGCAAACACTTTGTTATCGTCTGCAATCAGAACAGATATGCTTTTCTGCATATTCTCTCCCCCTTGTTTCATTGATGTTATAAGAAAAGTGCCTGTGAGAGAATGTTATTCTATTGTAAAAGAACATACTGAGCAGGACTTTTCCTACCGTGTTTTATCATATCACAAACCGTAACAAAAATCAACACTTTTTTCTAATTTTCTTTATATTTATTATTATATTACAATTTATACTAATAATTTTGTACATTATGCAAAAATCAGTTTATTTTTTCTTTGATTCGATTGTCACAATAGTTAATATTTTGTCGAATTATGTCGTTTCTGATGACACATGAATTGGCATCATGCATCCACACATCGCAGCTCCTTATACATAAAAAATCCTCAATTGCATAAGTTAGCGTTACTACCTAGTAATAAAAAATGTGGCATAACCATTTAAAGTCTTGCCCTTTTCTATCTTTATTGTACCATGTTTATTTGTCAAGTGTTTATATTTCTTTTTTTCGGCGTTTTATCGCCATACAAGTACATAAAAATTCGGGGGATGGCTGAACAAGTCAGATATCCCCGTATAAAAACATATTTGTTTTTCAATCACATATATATTATATCATTTTCTTTATAATTTGTCAAATGCTTTTTCCAAACAATCCAATGATGTTTATTGATCCCTTGTCTGCCCCGTTCTCTTATGTTTTCTAATTATGATATCCATTTCACTATATTTAGTCTAAAACGGCATTCTTTCGTGCAGGAGGGGCAGAGGGAATCAGATCGGTGCTTTTCGCGGGAGAACTTCACACTGTCCGAAGAATCACCGGTTGATTGTATTGGATTTCAACAAATGTAAGAAAAACGTTGTTGTAAAACGCATTTAACACAATTGCCACGATGGAAATAAAATGATGGGCGAATGCCCCTACAATTACCGCAATTGAAATTTTCGTAGGGGCGGATATTATCCGCCCGCAAATCCCTAAAAAAACAAAAATATTCCACTCCAACGCGGCATAAAAAACCACCCGTTCAATGCACGGCAAAAAACGAAATAACGGGCGGATAATATCCGCCCCTACGCCTTTTTACCAAAATTTACAGAAAAT
>CAKSJF010000007.1 GCA_934462945.1 uncultured Clostridia bacterium
CATAAAAAACTCATAGTTTCGTGAATATTTATTCACTGACAAGAACTCTGCACTGTTTATTTTTCAATGTACAATCTATGATTGTGTATTGAAATCGACAAAGCCAACTTCTTAAGTTTTTCAAAGGCTTTGTCCATTTTTCAATGTACAATCTTTGGTTGCTTTAGCAACCTACTCTCTTTCGACAGCTTGATTATTATATCACATTCATCAACGCTTGTCAAGGGTTTTTTCAAAACTTTTTTAAAAAGTTTTTCTGAGCTTTTCCCTCGCCGCCCTCTCATCAGGCGACTTATATATCATACTACATTTTTCCCCGTTTGTCAACAACTTATTTCGATTTTTTTATCATTTGTTAATTTTGACTACATAAAATTGGATAAAACACCATCCAGCACAGCACTTCTTCCATATCAGACGCCCATAAACGTGTATGCAATACTCAAAGCAATCGGAATTATCATTGCAATTGCAACGCAGATACAAATAATTTTTTTCGTTTTATCTGTGAATTTCATACTGATATTTCTTCCTTTCTTCTTTTTTCTCCCAGCGCAGACGTCGGAAAAAGTCCTGGAGAATACCCCTTGATTCAATTTCCAGCACACCGCCGGTTACTTCTACATCGTGACAAAACAAACCCTTTTCAAACAGATTGGTCACACTTCCGGCACAACCGGTTTTTTCATCATACGCGCCAAAATACAATTTTTCAATTCTCGACTGAATAATTGCGCCGGCACACATCGGGCAGGGTTCCAGCGTGACATAGATTGAACAGCGCGGCAATCTCCAGCCACCCAGCCTTTTGCAAGCCTTTTCAATTGCGAGAATTTCCGCATGACAAAGGCTGTTTTTTCGTTTTTCCCGTTGATTATATGCTCTTGCAATAATTTTTCCATCCTGCACGATCACCGCACCGATCGGCGTTTCTCCTATCGCCTCTGCTTTGACCGCCTGCCTGAGCGCTGCACGCATAAAGCTTTCATTTCGGGCGGTTTCCTCATTATATTCATTCATCCTTCATCCACCACCCAGCCTAAATAAGCTGCCTCTAAACGGTAAATCGGCATTCCCTGTTCAGAGAATTTTTCTTCATATTCGGTCATCACATTTCCCTCAAAATCAGAATTGTGCAGATCCAGCGTGATATTTCTCATCTTATAATTTTCCTCCGCAAAGGAATTGAGAGAAAATTCAAACAAGTCCCGGTTATCCGTTTTAAAGCAGATCCAGTTTCCGTTTTTCAGAATCTTCTTATATACATTTAAAAAATTCTTATGTGTCAGCCGACGCTTTGCCTGCTTTTTCTTTTTCCACGGATCGGAAAAGTTCAGATAAATCTGTTTTATTTCGTCAAATGCAAAATATTCCTCTAACCGCGCCGCATCACCAATCACAAACAACACATTTTGAAGGTTTGTTTTCTGTGCCTTTTCCAATGCCAGCACCAGTACATCCGGGATCACATCCATAGCGATATAGTTGATATCCGGATTTTTTTCTGCCATGCCGACAATAAACTGTCCCTTTCCGCATCCGATTTCAATATGAATCGGATGATCGTTTCCAAACAACTCCTGCCAATTTCCCCGGTGTTCCTCCGGCTGTTTTATCCAACGTTCTGCACAAGCCTCCAGCCGCTTATCGCAGTTTTTCTTTTTCCTTACCCTCATTCAGACCGTTTCTTCCTTTCCTTTGTTAATATCGCCTAATTCATACATCACCATTGCTAAAACTGCCTCTCCTGCCGTTTCGGTACGGAGAATCCGTTTTCCCAGGGTTACCGTCTGGATTCCGGCATTCCTGATCACCTCTGTTTCTGCCGGGTCAAATCCACCCTCCGGACCAATCAGAAACCCAACGCTATGTACTTCTTTTTTAGAAGTCAAAACCGACCGGAGGGTTTTCTGATCCTCGCATTCATATGGAACAAATGCCAAGTCCATGCCTTTTAACTCGTCTAACACCTCCGAAAGCGTCCGCGGCATATCAATTTTGGGAATCACGCCGCGCCCGGACTGCTTTGCCGCCTCCTCTGCAATCTTCTGCCAGCGTAAAACCTTTTTCTCCTCTGCTTTCCGGTTTTCCAGCTTTACCACACACCGTGAAAGCGCACAGGGTACAATCCGGCATATGCCAAGTTCAGTCGTTTTCTGAATGATATAATCCATTTTTGCCGCCTTAGGGAGCGCCTGATACAGCGTGACCGTCAGATTCGACTCGGTGTCTGAATGCTTTTTGGAAAGCACACGGCACAAAATTTCCCGTTCTCCGATTACTTCGACTTCTGCTTCATAGTCGTAGCCGCAGCTGTCGCAAACCGTGATTTTCTCTCCCTCGCGAATCCGCAGAACCTTTTTTAAATGTGAAACGTCCTCCGTATCAATGACAATCTGTTCCTCCCGGATTTTTTCCGGCTCTACAAAAAATCGAGGCATGTCCTACTCCCTTTCCGAAAGCATTTCGCACATTCTTCCTGCCATGCTCTCTAAATCCTTTTTTACCTTTTCGTCCGGCGTGAAAATAGAACGGACGGCTCTTTGACAAATTTTTGTGCGCAGTCCCTGCAAATAATGCTCTGCTATACTGCATCCCTCGCCGCTCCATCCATAGCTCCCAAACACTCCAACCGGCTTTCGTGCCGCCGTTACCGCATGAATACCAAACAGCACAGAAAGCATGCGCGGCGAAGCATTTCTCTGCATAGTCGGGACGCCAAATAACCAACCGTCCGCAGCGGATAACGTCTCCAAAATTTCTTTCTCGCTCTGCTCTTTGCAGGAAACGCAGGCACAGGAAAGTCCGCGATCTTCTATTACGGATTTTAAAAACAATGCCATGTCCTCTGTTGCTCCATAGACAGAATCATAACAGATACACACATCCAGCTGTCTTTTTTCGGACTTCGGATAGGGAACTGCCGCCGTCTTGCTGCCATGTCCGGGATAGATCTGCTTGCTGCCATACCGGGCAATCGCCCGTTCCGCCGCAGAAAGATATTCCGAAAAACTCTCCAAACGATTTCTATAATAGATAGTTTCTCCACCCGAAACTGAATACGCGCTTTTGTAATCAGCTGTAAAAACACATTGCTCTGAATCTAAAAAACATAGCATACTATCCGGCCAGCAAAGGTTTGGGGTGATTGCAAAATGCAGACAAGCGCCGCCTAACTCCAGTTCACTCTGATCCTTTGCCAAATGCTCACAAAAAGGTGTTGCGATCTGTTCCTTTAAATTACGCAAACCGGCAGATGCAGCAACCACCGTCAAATCCGAATTTCTTTGGAGCAGGACTTCCAGTGCACCCGTATAGCATGGCTCTGTCTGTAGGAAAACCACATAATCAAGCTGGGAACCCGGCATAATTTTTTCGATATTGTTTATCAGCGTTTCGGTATGTACCTTTGGAACGGTATGAATCAGACAGGATTTTTCTCCGCGCACCAAATAGGCAAGATAATTCTGCGGCTGCTCCGAATAAAGGCAGTCGCTCTCCTGCACTCCTACTTCAAATAGAACACTCATTTTAATCTCCCAATCTGCATGTAATTGACGCCCAATCAGAACGCCGGCGCGTTTCCTCAATGACAAAGCCTGCCTGAGTCAACGCATTGGTGACATCCTCAATCCGGTCGCTGATAATCCCGGAAGTGATGAAAACACCGTTTTCTAAAAGCGCCTGCTTTGCCGTCGGGATCAGACCAATAATCACATCTGCAACAATATTGGCAACCACAACCGGATATTTCTTTTGGAGAATTGTCGTTTTTAATGCTTCATCCGTCAGAATATTTCCTGCCATTGCATGGAATGTTTCCGGATTAATATGATTTCTTTCTGCATTTTCATAGGCAATCTGTACTGCATTGGGGTCAATATCAACCGCAAATGCTGATTTTGCACCCAAAAGCAGGGAAATAATCGACAGGATTCCGCTGCCGCAGCCTAAATCCAGAATTTCATCTCCCGGCTTTACAACCTTTTCCAGACCCTCAATACACAGCTGCGTGGTATCGTGCAGACCGGTTCCAAAGCTCATGCCGGGGTTGATGTTGAACACAATCCGGTCGGTTGGATCGGTCAGCTCCTCCCATTCCGGCTTAATCAGGATTTTTTCTCCTACCTTGGTCGGATGAAAATATTTTTTCCAGTTGTTTGCCCAATCCTCCTCCGAAAGGTTTCCCTGATCAAGCTCTAATCTGCCGAACTGCTTTTCGGAATCCCGTTCTTTTAACGCTGCAACCGCCGAGCGGATTTCGGACAGCATTTCATGTCCGCTTGCATTGTCGCTGACATAAACCTTGACGCAGGTTTCCTTTGCCTTTTCCTTCAACAAATCCTCGTCAACATAATCCCAGCACTGCCGGTTTTCCTCTAAAAAACTTTTAAAATCCGCTTCATCCTCAATCTCAATTCCGGTAATTCCCAACTGATACAGAACACCGCAAAGCGGTTCTATTCCCAGAGATGAGGTATAAATTGTAATCTGAATCCAATCCATGTTTTTTTCCTTTCCTACCGATAAAAGGGACTGTAATCAGCCCCTTTTCGTTATGGTTGTTTTCCAATATAGGCTAAAATTCCGCCGTCTACATACAAAACGTGTCCGTTTACGAAATTGGACGCGTCGGATGCTAAAAATACCGCCGGTCCCATCAGATCTTCCGTTGTACCCCAGCGTGCTGCCGGTGTCTTGGAAATGATAAAGCTGTTAAACGGATGTCCCTCTGTGCGAAGCGGTGCAGTTTGCGGTGTAGCAATATAGCCAGGACCAATGCCGTTGCACTGGATATTATGCTCCCCATACTCAGAGCAGATATTCCGGGTCAGCATTTTGAGTCCGCCCTTCGCTGCTGCATACGCGGAAACCGTCTCCCGTCCTAACTCACTCATCATAGAGCAGATGTTGATGATCTTGCCGTGTCCTTTTTTGATCATGCCCGGAATAACTGCCTTTGCGCAGATAAACGGAGCGTTTAAGTCCACGTCAATCACCTGACGGAATTCCTCTGCTGTCATTTCACACATCGGAATCCGCTTAATGATTCCGGCATTATTCACTAAAATGTCAATTCCGCCTAAATCCTTTTCAATTTTCTGCACCATCTCCTGCACCTGCGCCTCGTCGCAAACGTTGCAGACATAGCCGTGCGCCTTGATTCCATCCTCCTGATAGGATGCAAGTCCCTTTTCCACCAGCTCCGGCTTAATATCGCAAAATGCAATTTTTGCACCGGCGGACGCATATGCCTTTGCAATCGCATACCCGATTCCATAGGATGCGCCTGTGATCAGGGCAACTTTTCCCTCCAAGCTGAAGTCCTTTAAAATGTCCATCATGTTCCTTCCTTTGCATATGTATTTCCTACCACCTGGTTTTATTCTAACATAAATAAACAACATTTTCAAGAACTTTTTTATAGATCGGGCTAATTCACCTTTAATTCTGTTTTTACTTCCGTTTTTCTCTCAATTTCACAATTGTCTGCCTCCACACTTCCGCAGTTGACAAGCTCTAATTTCATTTTTTTACCGAATGCGTTCTTGTTGCCTAAGAATACAATTCCATCTGCATAGCCGCCGGTGATCGGAGTTTCGGAATCAAATTCGTTGTTCAAAACTTTAATATTTTTATGATAATACGGCTCTTTTTCCGTTGGCATCACTTCGCTTGTGATGGAGATTTTCGCATGATCCGTTTTAAATTTGCAGTTTTCAATTGTTAAATCTGTGATCGGACCGGATTCAAACCAATAGGACGCATCTCCCGAAAGCAGGATTTCCAGTTCATCCTCACAATTTGACATCACAAACTTTCCGCGCGACTGAAAACGCAAATGCGAATTGGCATTTCCCATAATACAATTTTCAATCGTTACATCACAATTACAGCTCATATTTTCAATCAGATCCCCGCTTTGATGCTCCTGGCAAGGACGGTCAAGTGTGAATTTTCTCATATTCTTATCCACATTCTCCACTTTTTCAATTACATATTCCGCTGCTTTTTCCAAGGTTGCACCCTTATATACCGCAATGGTATCGCCAGGCTTGTATAAATTCCGAACCTGTACTTCGCAGGAGGCAAGATTGGAATACAAAACATTTCCGCAAACATGATCCACTGTACGGAAATTGCTGTGGATATTAATCGCATCATCAATCATCCCACGAAAAACGCTGTTTTTAATTTCAAATTTACCGCTTGTACCAAAGGTATGTACTGCATCTGCCGCATTGCTCACAATAAAAGGAGATCCGTTGACGTTATCAAAGATCACATGATCCAGCGCAATATTTTCTGTCCGGTGCGCATAAATTCCCATCCCGAAACCGCATAATACGCGATAGTTTTCAACGGAGACATTTTTAGAATCAATCATGAATACACTGGAAAGATTTCTCGGCTCATGCGTCACCACAAGCTTTCTTCCCGGCTGATAAAAATCCGGAATTCTGCCGGTTAGAATAACATATTCGCCCTCCTGTCTGACTTTATACGAATCTACCGGAAACGGGCGCGGATCCTCAACATACGGCTCTCCGATTTTTCCGAGATGCAGACCGCAGCCCTTTCCGGTTTCTGCGTCAAATACCTGGTGGAAATGTCCTGCGCAGTTTAGTTCTGTATTTTCCCATGTTTCGGAGCAGGGGATCAGCTTGCGATCCTCAATCCGGTAAGTACAGCCTTCATTTGCTTTCAGTTTCACAAAGTCTGCACCTGTTTCGAGAATCGTAAACTCGGTAAACGGCGGACGGTCGTAGGTGACCTTGCAGTTTTTAATTGTAATATTTTCTGCATGATCCAACAGAAACGGCTGAATTTTCCCATGCAGCACGATTGTTGCACCGCCAAAATCCAAAGTAATATTTTTTTGATCCTTGATCACAAGAAACGCATCAAACTCCGGCTCCGATTTGCCGCGCTGCGGAATATACCGATCATCCGACAGTCTGACCGTATCCTTTTGATAGACATGATAAATTTTTTCTTCTGCAATATATTCTGTATTACTTTCCATTGCAGTTCCGATTTCAAATCTTTTTTTCATACCTAATTTCCTCTCTTTTTTAGATATTCTATATCCCCTGCCAACATCGCATTCCGGTGTACCATGAAAAATTCCGGAGAAAATCCGTCGATATATTTTTCCATTGCCTCAATTACGGTATCCGGCTTTAGATTATACTGATTTCCTGCCGAAACGCACATGGAAACCGTACAGAACCGATCATTTTCTTCCATCAGTTTCATCCAGAAAATATGCGGACGAATGTCCGATTCCCGGACACCGCTTTTGGATTTCTTCATCACCAAAAGTGATTCATTCTGCAAAAACTGCTCTAAATCCAGCGAGATTGCCTGCTTTTTTTCTATCTCCACTGTATAGACAGCGCGGTCAAGCTTTGCAAAATCTGGCTTTTTCCCCTCTGCCTTTGCCGCTGCAACAATCCGAAACCCATCCGGCAGGGCGCGGTTTAGCGCATCGGTCAGTTCCTGTTCGGTATATTCTCCCTCAAAACCGATTTTCATTAATTCGCCGTCCGCAGTTACCCCAACCGAAAGCGGCATGGCAACTGTCATAATCGGATGCGGATTAAACCCTTGGGAAAAAGACATGGGAAGTCCGGAACGGCGGACAGCACGGTGGAACATCCGCACAAAATCCAGATGCGAGATATAGCGCACTCTTGCATCCCGGCTGTATTTTAAAACATAATTACTCATAGCAAACCCCCGTTTTGAATCGGCTGACTCCGCATCCGGCGCATTTTTCCCGACAGTTCGGGGTGGTTTCTGCGCGCTTTGCCTTTTCATTTTCCCGCATGAAAAATTCCTTTGTCACTCCAACGCTGATATGATCCCAGGGAAGTACCTCGTCATAGCTGCGCTCCCGAAGATAAAAATCCGGATCGATGCCGCAGTCGGAAAATGCCTGCATCCACAAATCAAACCGGAAATATTCATTCCATCCGTCAAATTTGCAGCCTAATTCCACTGCACGCGCAACCACCTTAGAAAGCCGCCGGTCGCCGCGTGCAAAAACACCCTCCAAATAGCTTGTTTTATTATCATGCCAGTTATAGCGGATGCGGCGCGAGGTAATCGCATTTTTCAGAGCGTTCTGCTTTTCTACAATCTCCTCCCGGGTATCCTGCTTTGCCCACTGAAATGCCGTGAACGGTTTTGGAATAAAGCTTGAAGTACTGACGGTGATATTAATATTTTTTGCGCGCTCCTCCTTTGGGGTTTCAAAATAAACACCCAAAACCTTCTGGGCAAGCTCAGCAATTCCGCAGACATCCTCCAAGGTTTCGGTTGGCAGACCGATCATAAAATATAACTTCACATTCGTCCAGCCTCCCTCAAACAGCATTTTGGTCGACTTTAAAATATTTTCCTCTGTAATATTCTTATTAATAACATCTCTTAACCGCTGTGTTCCTGCCTCCGGTGCAAAGGTGATACCGGTTTTTCGAACCTTTTGCACCTTTTCCATCAGCTCCAGTGAAAAATTATCAATCCGGAGCGAGGGGAGAGAAAGTCCGATTTTCTTTTTTTCGGTCATCTCTAAAAGCGCATCGGTTAATTCCCGCAATTGCCGGTAATCGCTTGTACTCAAAGAAGAAAGTGAAATTTCATCATAGCCGCTGCACGTTAATAGTTTTTCTGCAAGCCCGGCGAGGGTTTCTGCCTTTCGCTCGCGCACCGGACGGTAAACATACCCTGCCTGGCAGAACCGGCAGCCGCGGATGCAGCCGCGGAACACTTCCAGCATGACACGGTCGTGCACAATTTCCCCAAACGGTACGATGATTGAATCCGGTGCAGGGGTTTTATCAAAGTCCGGCATAATGCGTTTCAGAACGGTTTTCTTCGCATGCGGATTGTTCGGAGTGATAGAGGTGACGCGCCCGATCTCGTCATATTCCACATCATAAAAGGACGGCACATAAATACCGTCAATGTCTGCAAGCCTTTCTAACAGCTGTTTTTTGCTGATTCTTCCTTGCTTTTTCCATTCCAGATAGCAATTCACCGTTTCATGGATCAGTTCTTCTCCCTCGCCCAGCATGAAGAAGTCGATAAATTCTGCGATCGGCTCTGCATTATACGCGCAAGGACCTCCGGCGCAGATCACCGGGTCGTTTTCTCCGCGGTCTGCTGAGCGCAGCGGAATCCCGGCTAAATCCAGCATATTTAAGACATTGGAATAGCACAGTTCATATTGCAGGGTAAAACCGACAATATCAAAATGCGTAATCTCATCTCCGCTTTCCAATGCGAACAGCTTATGATCCCGGCTGCGCATCTCCTCCTCCATATCCGCCCAGGGCGCAAAAACTCGCTCGCAATAGGTGTCCTCGCGCTGGTTAAGCGTATGATACAGGATTTTGATCCCCAAATGAGACATTGCAATTTCATATAAATCCGGAAAACAAAAAGCAAACCGAACCTGTACATCGGCAGGATTTTTCACACATTGGTTCATCTCTCCGCCGGTATACCGGGTCGGCTTTTGTACCTTCATTAAAATTTTGTCACGTTCTGAAAATGGCATTTTTAAAATCAATCCTTATATTATGTATTGTTTGAGGGCTGCACCCGGCAGCCCCCTTTTGATTATTCGGCAACATCAACCTCTTGATCCTGCTGTTCTTCTTCCTTTTTACCTTTGCCGCCAACCTTTTTTGCAATGCCGGATACGGCATTATTCATTTTTCCCAAAAGCTCCGGAACGAGATCCACCAGCTTGTCCATGGGAGACGCAGAATCACTCACCGGCAACAGACGCACGTTTCCTCCGCTCATGACTAAAAATGCAATCGGCTTGACATTTGCACCGCCGCCGCAGCCGCCGCCAAACAGGGAATCACTCCCCGGCACGGCTGTGCTTTTCGGCGAAAATTCGCTCCCTCCTGCACCAAAGCCAAAAGAGACAGTGGAAATCGGAATAATGACACTCCCGTCCGGTGTGGTAACCGGATCGCCGATAATCGTATCCACGTCCACCATTGCCTTAATATTTTTCATTGCTGTGTCCATCAGCCCTTGAATCGGATGCTCCATGACCATCAACTTCCTTTCTTTTCTTTTTTATATTTTAAGTATATTTTAAAACATTTTAACAGCACAATGATAATATGTGCAGGTTTGATCCGCAATATGCAGCGAAACCGAAGATCAAAGCAGGGGGTTTGAAAATTCGGAGAAATGTTTGTTTCGGTTTTCTCCAGCCGGAGATTCTGATCGATCAGGGCAAGCAGATTATAGTATACACCATAGACCATGCCGCTTAAAATCCCGGTCAGCGCCGGATCCTCCAAACCGAAATCCAAAGAAAAGGAAAATTCCCGGATTCGTACTGCTTTTTTGGATAGAAAACGCAAAAGATCCGACAAATCCTCCCGGAGCAGCTGATAAGTACTCCGAAATGCTTTTACACGCGCAAGAACCGATTCATCCGCCGTTTTCTCCTGTTCCTCTGCTTCTTCTTTCTTCTCTTTTTTTTCTTTTTTCTCTCCTTTTGGCATCGGAATTTTGATTCCGAAATACCGCAGGGTAAAATGCTCCTCCTGATTATACAGGTTTTTATGATAGAAAAGCTCTGCGTCCAACGGCGCAAAGAGCAGTACCAAAAGTACCGCCGCAATCAGGAATAAGATCAGATAGCCCATATGCACCTCTTATTCTTCGTTTTTCTCAATCTCGGGAGAAATGTCAAGCTCCACCTGTTCAAAATCACCCTTAAGCCGGGAAAGATCAATTTCAGGCAAGTCCTTTGGGGTTTTTAAGCCAAAGCACCGCAGGAAATTCTGCGTGGTTTTGTAGAGAATCGGGCGTCCCGGTGCGTCCAGCCGTCCGCATTCCTCAATCAGTCCGCGTTCTACCAACCGGTTCACTGCGCCGTCACTGTTGACTCCGCGGATATATTCCACCTGTCCTCTTGTGATCGGCTGTTTATAGGCGATAATCGCCAATGCCTCCATTGCCGCATTGGATAATGCCTGCCGTCTCTGTTCGCCCAGAATTTCCTGTATGTATGCATAGTATTCCGGTCGGGAACAGATCTGATAGCCATCGTCTATTTCAATAATCTGTACTCCGCGAAGTTCGGTATCGTACTGATATTTTAACTGCTTCACTGCCTCGCGGACTTCGTCCGGATCAACCTCCAGCACCGCCGCAAGCTTTGACGCACGGACAGGCTCGCCTGCGGCAAATAAAATTCCCTCCACCGCATACGGAATCCGTTCCTTTGCTATTGACTCCACTCGTTTTCACCCTCGTTATTTCTATTCTTTGCCGGGACAAGAATAAAATCTTTCTGCCCCTCGTCATAATCTGCATAGAGCTTATTCAGCTTGATCATCTCCAAAACTGCCAGAAAGGTTGCAATCATTTCCGGCTTGGAATCTTCTTTCCGGAATAATCCTGAAAAGGCAACGCGTTTTTTCTTTGCAAGCACCTTGCAGATTTTCTCCACCATATCGTCCACCGAAACCTTTTCTCTGCCGACGATTCCGGAGAATGCCTTTTTGGTCGGTTTCGTGCGGCGAACCTTTCGTTCTAAAATCGCCGCAAATGCGTCCAAAAGCTCCTGCGTTTCATGATGCCGGTTATATTCCGGGATGGGAAAGTCAATTTTTTCTGCCTCCCGAAAGACCATATACCGCGACCAGAACTCTGTTTTCCGAAGCTCCTTTGATGCCTCTTTATACTGCTGATACTCCAAAAGCCGCGCCGCCAGATCTTCGCGCGGATCTTCCTCCTCGTCC
Organism: uncultured Clostridia bacterium; assembly: GCA_934462945.1. Classification (GTDB taxonomy): domain Bacteria; phylum Bacillota; class Clostridia; order UBA1381; family UBA1381; genus RQCD01. The sequence continues at coordinate 11,787 of CAKSJF010000007.1, forward strand.
TCCTCCGGTTTGGGGAGGAGCATTTTCGACTTAATATAAAGGAGCTGTGCCGCCATCACAATAAACTCACTGGTATTTTCCAGGCTGGATTCCTCAATCCCGGAGATCGCCTCCAGATACTGATCGGTAATTTCTACAATCGGAATATCATAAATATTCACCTTGTTTTTCTGAATCAGATGGAGCAGTAAATCCAAAGGACCCTCAAAATTCTCCAGCTTATATAACATTGTTTCCATATTTTTCTTATCCTAGACCAAGTATTCTGAACGCAATTTTTGCAATTGCTCCGTAGAACACCGATACCCCTGTTCCGATAATATTTCCGAATACCCCCAAAAGCGACAGCACCATCAAAATGATAATGCAATATTGCTCATATTGCAGCATGGTATAGTAGGTGCGATCCGGAAGAAATACTCCCAGCACCTTTGCGCCGTCCAGCGGCGGCAGGGGGATCAGGTTAAAAACCATAAACTGTAGATTCCGGATGGTAAAGAGCGCGGTAATCTGCATGATAAAGGATGCAACCGGATAGGAAATTCCGGATACGATTTTCGCCAGCAGCACGCCGATGATAAAGCCGGCAAATGCCATAATGAGATTTGCCAAAGGTCCTGCTAATGCTACCAATGCCATGCCCTTTTTCCGATCCTTATAGTACATCGGATTCACCTGCACCGGTTTTGCCCAGCCAAAGCCGGTTAAAACCATTAAAAGCGTACCGACCAAATCCAGGTGCGCCAAAGGATTCAGGGTCATTCTTCCCTGCATTTTCGGGGTGGGGTCGCCCAGTTTTCCGGACACCCAACCATGCGCCAATTCATGCCCCACCAACGCAACCAGCGTGGTGAGCAGAATACAAACGGTTGTTCCAACCGAGCTGAATAAACGATAAAACATCGAAAGAATTGTATTGCTCATAAAATAATAGCCTTTCTCCATCATCAGGATATATCTTCACAATTCTATTATACCTTGTTTTTATTCTAAAGTAAAGATTTTTTTTATTTTTTCCGGGAATTATTTGTCAGGACATTGACATTTGGTTTGTTTTGTGCTAATCTAAACCGAGAGACACAAGAAAAGAGGAAGTTGTATGAATCAATTCATATTATACGGTAAAAATCCGGAATACAATCTGATCCCAAGACTATCAGAGCAGGATTCCGGCGCCCTTTCAGAGCTTTTGCTCTTGGCAGATCAATACTGTTTTTCGGGAAATCTGTGGCATACGTTTCTTGCCTGGCTATTGATGCAGGATGAAAACCCCTACAGTCTTTCCTGCGAACGAAGAAAAAAACCGGATACCGGTTTTAATGCGTTTGCTGAGCAGGACTTAGAAAAAATATACGAGTTGTTTTTCACAGACATGCCGCAGCTGCCGGAGCATTTTGCCGCTCCAAAGCGCGAGGATCAGCCGGCTATGGTCGGAAAAACAGCGTCAGAGCTTGCCTTGGCGTTAGAATGCTCCCAAAACGTCATGCAGTTTATCCAGATTGTGACCGATTTTTATACCAAAAACGGTGTGGGAATTTTCAGTACGAACCGCGCTTTTTCAGTTGACGGCGGAGAACTTGTCCCGGTTTGCCATCTGCTTCCGATCACCTTTTTCGATCTTTGGGGATATGAGGTGCAAAAGCAACAGTTGATTGAGAATACTGAGGCTTTTCTTGCCGGAAAGCCTGCAAATAACGTTCTGCTCTACGGAGACAGCGGTGCAGGGAAATCTGCGTCACTAAAAGCGCTCCTGAACAGATATGCACCCGACGGACTGCGTGTGATTGAGCTTTACAAGCACCAGTTTTCCGCGTTGCCAAAGCTTACAAAAACGCTCCGAAACCGGAACTATCGGTTTTTGATTTATATGGACGACCTGTCCTTTGAGGAATTTGAAACGGATTATAAATATCTAAAAGCGCTGATGGAGGGAGGATTGGAGGCAAAGCCGGAAAACATTCTGATCTATGCCACCTCAAACCGCCGCCACTTAATCCGGGAGGCAAACAGCGACCGTTCCGATTCGGACGACCGCCACAATTCCGACACCGTTCAGGAAAAAATATCCCTTTCTCAGCGGTTCGGACTTTCGATCTATTACCCCAAGCCGCTATCCAGAGAATTTAAGGAGATCGTTCTGCATCTTGCCAACCGACGCGGTGTGACGCTTTCTAAGGAAGAACTCCTCCGCCGTGCACAAATCTGGGAAATGGAGCATAGCACCATCTCCGGACGAAGCGCAGAACAGTTTATCGAATACATTTTAGGACAAGCTGCCTTGGAATGAAAGATAGATTTTTCGTAAATTTCAGTTTCAAATCCGCTTAGCTTCCCCGTTTCACAGCGCTTTGACCGCTACTTTTTCCCGCCGGCAATAATCCGGATCTGATTTTCCCGATATAGCTCTCTCAATTCCGGCGAAAGCGAGGAATCGGTGATGTAAGTATACTGAGGGTTCATCTCACTTACCTTCATCAGCGCGCTTTTCTCAAATTTACTGCTGTCCGCTAAAATATAGATTTCTTCGCTGGACGCGCAATACTGGTTTGTGGTTGCCGTCCAGTGCGGTTCATGATCGCAGATTCCATATTTTAAGGAAACTGCCGCCGGAAACATAAAGAATTTCTGCATATGCAGCTTTTTCAGACTATCCACCACCAGCGGTCCGTAAAAACCGTTTAACGGTCTGGAATAATGACCGGCACACAGGATCACAGACATATTCTGCTGCCGGCAAAGATGGTTAAATACGTCCATACAGCTTGTAACCACCGTGAGGGAATTAAAATGCTGCACCAGCTGATCTGCAAAATCGACAGCAGTACTCCCGGCATCCACGCCGATCACATCTCCCTCCGAAATAAACGCCATCGCCGCTCTGGACAGCTCCGCTTTCTGATCGCGCCGCTCCTCCAGACGGGATTCCAAGCTCAGATAAGGCAACACCTCACCCAGTGTTACCGCGCCGCCATGCACTCTCTGCAACTTGTGTTCACGCTCCAGCTTCAATAAATCCCTCCGCACGGTTTCAATCGATACGTCAAAAAGAGCCATCAGGTTGGATGTGCTGACCGCACCCCCCTCCTGGATCATCTCGCATATTTTTTTCTGTCTTTCCTGTGCAAACAAATTCCACACCTCCAATATCATTTCTATTGTTAGTATATCATACCCGGAAAAAAACGTCAATCCCTTTTGCACCGCTGCCGCGTTTAATATGTAACTTTTTGTAAAGGATTCACACCATAACACCCAAAAACATGCGTCTGCGTTTCTTTTTTCTTGACATTTCCGAAAAAAACTGTTAGAATGAAGGTAATGGAGGTGAATGGGATGGAAATTACCTGGATCTTTATTGCGGTTCTCTTTGGGGTTGCTGAGGCGATGACAACCCAGCTGGTTTCAATTTGGTTTGTGGGCGGATCGGTTGCAGCATTGATCACGTCCATGTTCGGTCAGAATATGGTGGTGCAGTTTTCAGTTTTTGTTGCAGTTTCCGCCATTTTACTGGTTGCCACAAGACCAATTGTGAAAAAATTCACCAAAACCGGCTTTGTCGCCACCAATGCAGATTCGCAGATCGGGAAAAGAATCATTATCACACAGCGCGTGGATAACCTACAGGAAACCGGAGAAGCAAAAATCAACGGAATCACCTGGAGCGTCCGCTCGGATGACGGTCTGCCCTTAGAGGTGGGCGAATGCGCCGTCATAAAGCGGATTGACGGGGTGAAGCTGATTGTTGAAAAAGAACCGGATGCACAGGTGATCGTATAGAAAGGAGCTTATTATGCCGTTATTAATTTTAGTTATTTTAATTTTAGTTGTTTTAATTGCCAACATTAAAATCGTACCGCAGGCAAATGCCTATATTGTGGAACGATTCGGAGGATATCATGACACCTGGGGTGTCGGACTGCATTTTAAAGTACCGTTTATCGACCGGATTGCACGCAAAGTGAACTTAAAGGAGCAGGTTGTAGACTTTCCTCCCCAGCCGGTCATTACCGAGGATAACGTAACCATGCAGATTGATACGGTTGTATACTACCAGATCACCGATCCGAAAAGCTATACCTACGGTGTGGAGCGTCCGATGATGGCAATTGAAAATCTGACCGCCACCACCCTCAGAAACATTATCGGAGATTTGGAGCTTGACGAAACTCTCACTTCGCGCGATACGGTCAACACCAAAATGCGTACCATTCTGGACGAGGCAACCGATCCCTGGGGCATCAAAATTAACCGTGTGGAATTGAAAAACATTCTTCCTCCGCGTGAAATTCAGGACGCGATGGAAAAGCAGATGAAAGCAGAACGTGAACGCCGTGAGTCCATTTTGATTGCAGAGGGAAGCAAAAAATCCGCTATCCTGCTTGCAGAGGGTGAAAAGGAATCTGCTATTTTGAAAGCAGAGGCAAAAAAGCAGGCGGCAATCAAAGAAGCAGAGGGTGAGGCAGAGGCAATTTTGCAGCTGCAAACCGCTATTGCAGAGGGTATCCGCAGAATTAACGATGCAAAACCGTCCGAGGCATATCTCACCATTAAGGCGCTGGAAAGCCTGGAAAAGGTTGCGGACGGAAAGTCAACCAAAATCATTATCCCCTCACAGATTCAGGGTCTTGCCGGCTTAGCAGCCTCCCTGAAGGAATTAACCGCTGAAACAAAGGAAACAAACTAATTTATGGAACAGAATTTACAGACAATTGTCTCTCCCCTGCTTTCCTGGTATGCGCAGTCCGCACGCGATCTGCCGTGGCGCAGAACATCCGATCCCTATGCAATCTGGATTTCGGAAATTATGTTACAGCAGACGCGTGTGGAGGCAGTCAAGGAATATTATCTGCGCTTTTTAGAGCAGTTTCCCACAGTAACTGCCCTGGCAAACGCGCCGGAGGACGCTGTTTTAAAGCGTTGGGAGGGACTTGGCTATTATAGCCGTGCACGAAACCTCCATAAAGCGGCGCAGGTGATCCGGGACGAATACCAGTCCCGGCTGCCTGCGTCTTTTTCAGAACTAAAAAAACTGCCGGGAATCGGAGAATATACCGCCGGTGCGATTTCTTCCATTGCATTCGGTCTGCCTGTACCTGCAGTGGACGGAAATGTTCTGCGCGTTCTTTCGCGCGTTTTAGCCGACCGCCGCCCGATTACCGACCCGGCAGTGAAAAAGGAATACGGGAAGAATTTACAAGCTGTCTATCCGACCGGGGCATGCAGCGAGTTTACACAAGCTCTCATGGAATTGGGGGCGATGATTTGTGTTCCGAACGGTGCGCCCGACTGCGGAAACTGTCCGCTTGCCTTTTGCTGTCTGGCATATCAGAACGGTCTGACAGAGGAAATTCCAAACGTGCCGGAAAAGAAAAAACGCAAAATCGAGAAAAAAACAGTTTTCCTCCTGACCTGCGACGGAAAAACAGCGATCCGGCAACGTCCGGATGCCGGACTTTTAGCAAGGCTGTGGGAACTTCCGAGCGCACCTGGCTATCTCTCCGAGCAGGAGGCCAGGGACTGGCTTGCAGAACATGGGGTCGCTTTTTGCGGCATCAAAAAATCCGTTTCAAAAAAGCATATTTTTACCCATATTGAATGGCATATGCAGAGTTACCTCGTTCAATGCACCGGAGAAGCGCCCGGATTTTTCTGGGCAGATCAGGCTGCACTATCCGAGCAGTATGCCTTGCCGACTGCTTTGAAACAGTTTCTTTAAAAAAAATTGATGCCCGCACCGGACATCAATTTTTTTATTGTAACGTATAGCAGACGATTTCCATTTCAGAGGGAATTTGCGTCCGATAGGAAAGGACGCGTTCCTCACCCTTTCGCATAGAGAAGAAATTATCCTCAAAGACAAAATCCCCCGAAAGTCCGACAGCGTGAACATACTGATCGGCTTTTAATTTCAGCTGATGCTCTGAAAGCTTTGTCATTGTCACACCGGAGCACGGAACAATCTCCAGTCTACCGTTCTGATAAAAGCTGCGGTCGAGCATTTTTCCGTCCTCCCAGATTTCGCAGATCAGCGCCTGCTTTGACAACACATCAAATGGCAGCGTCTCCTTTGTAACCTGATTTTCCGGAACAATGAGGGTTTGTTCCAGTACCTTTTTTTCCTCTCCGTTTTCTATCGTCCAGCCATAAACCGTCAGAGTATGTTCTGCCGGACTGTTATTGGAAACTGCAAACTGCAAGTCGTTATGCTCTTTCCAAACGGAAGAAACCAGCGGCTTTGCACAGCGTTTAAAGGAATAGAAACCGGAGGTCGGAATACAATCATAGTCAATCGCTGCCCATCCTCCTGCGGCGCGCCAGCAGTCATTGAGCATCCAGTAAAGCACTCCGGCATTGAACCATTGATTCCGGCGGTGATTTTCCATGGTAACACGAATCCATTCATACTTCGCATATTGCAGCTTGAAAAGGCGATCGTCTGGATTCTGAAAATCTCCAAATACTTTTTTTGCAAAGGCGAACATATTATCCACCACATCATACCCCGGCGCACCGCTGCTTTTAATGTGATACCGCCACATGGAAATATCCTCCGAATTGATATCCTCCTCCGTCATCATCCGCAAAAGCGTATTCTTTCCGACTGCGCCCACTGCCAGATCCTCCGAGATAAACCGCGCCGTGTAGTTCTGGAAAAATTCCTTATAATCGGACATGTCGTCATCAAGAATGTGTCCAAAAATGAGATCTAAATATCCGGTATTGTGCGTTGTTCCGGCAAGCTTGGATACAAACGGTTTTCCGCCGTACGGGCTGGAAATCAGAAAACGGTGCGTGTGGTCAAGCGTTCTTAAAACCGGAAGTACACCCTGGTATGCCGCCCTCTTTCCGGTGTAGCATGCCAGATCATATCTACCGTAAAACGCATTTTCATTATCTCCATGCCACCACATCAGACAAGGGTGATTCCGAAGATGCAGAGCCGCAAACCGTGCCTCCTTTTGCAGCGCCGAGATGAACCACTCCTCATCCTCCGGATACTCTCCGCATGCCATGAAAAAGTCGTGAGTGATCATGATACCCAGCCGGTCACACTCATCATAAAAATGAGCGGTTTCATAAATTCCGCCGCCCCAGATCCGGAGCATATTTGCGCCCCCCTCCACGGCAAGTTCTAAAAGAGCCGTGATTTTTTCCGGTGTTTCCTCCGACGGAAACGGTTCGCAGGGGACATAGTCATAGCCGCGGCAATAAATTCGAATGCCGTTCACAATCAGAATAAAGCTCGTTCCCTCCTCATTCTGATCATATTTTTGTGTCCCTGCATACTGTTTCAGTTCCTGGCATTTTTTATATTCTGCACTATCCAAAGTGTCCTTTTTTTCTAAAATCCGCACCGTCCGGATTCCGAATTTCTGCGAAAAGGCTTCGTCCGCCCAGGTAATCAACAGCGTATAAACCGGCTGCGCGCCATAGCCTGCCGGATACCAGAGCCGCGGATTTTCAATACAGATATCCTCATCAAAAAACTGCGTATTGATAGATTCCTCTTTTTCATAAATGCATACCCCGTCCGGATCAAGAATCTGAATGTTACAGTCTGCACCCTCGTGATAATTTCTTGTCTCTCCGGACACCTTTACAACAGCGCCGTATTCATCCAGGGCGGCAGTATAAACATAAAGGTTGTCGATTGCAAATTCATGCTCGTATATCAAGGCGGCAGGGCGGAAGATTCCGCAAGTCACAAACCGATCCACCCAATCCCATCCATAGGTACACTGCATCCGCCGTGTGTTCAGTCTGCCGCGGCTGAATACCGCATTTCGCTCCGGCATACCGCGGACACGTTCAATCGGCGAATAAAACTGCACCGAAAGCTCATTTTTTCCTTTCTGAACAATGCCATCCACACAGAATTTATGCGGAATAAACATATTCTCTGCCGACCCGACCTTTTTCCCGTTTAAGAAAACATCGCAGTAAACGTCCAGTCCCTCAAACAGAAGAAACATGTCCTCCTCAATTTCCTCAACCTCAAAAAGCCTGGTATAGCGCCAGTCCTGATTTTCAATCCACTGACAGTTCTTCGCATTGTCGCGCCAAAACATGTCCTCTTTGATCACATCCGTATGAACACATCCCGGAACATGCGCCGGATATTGTCTGCCGTTCTGATCGGTTAAAATCCACGCACCGCATAAGTCAATTTTTTTCATACTCTGCCTCCCTTATGCTCTGCCCATTGATCCGAATAATTCCATTTTTTTCATAATTTCCTGCTTGATGTTCTCCACCTTTTGATTCCGCAGCTCCAAATAGCTGAGATCATTCTGATAGGCATTTAAGCCGGCATTGCACAGGTCCGTAAAAATGTTGACCTTGGTAATTCCCAATTGAACAGCCCTTTGAAAATCTGCATCCGAAAGTCCCGAGCCGCCGTGCAGAACCAGGGGGGTATCGGTTGCATTCCGGATTTCGGTCAGACGTTCAAAATCCAGCTTTGGTTTCTTCTTATACGCTCCGTGCGCCGTTCCGATTGCAACCGCACATGCGTCAATTCCGGTTTTTTCAATATAGTCTACCGCCTGCTCCGGCGTGGTATAGAGCGCGGAATTCTCGTCCTCTCCATCTGCCGCCTCGCCGACATGTCCGATTTCGCCCTCCACCGTTGCACCGAATGCGTGCGCCATTTTCACAATCTCTCGTGTTTCTCTTACATTATCCTCATAGTCTTTTGCCGACACATCAAACATCACACTGGAAAATCCAAGCTTTAAGCTTTCTGCACACCGGGAAAAGGTCAGCCCGTGGTCATAATGCACCACAATCGGAACAGACGCTTTTTTTGCCATCGCCACCATCGCCGGAGCAATCAGACTTAATTCTCCATAGGGCAAAAGCACCTCTGCCGTGCCGATGATAATAGGAGAACGCAGCTCCTCGGCAGCGTCAATTGCCGCCTGGAGCATGTCGGTGTCGATCGTGTTAAATAAGCCGACCCCATAATGATGTTTCTGTGCGTCCGAAAGAACGCTTTTTAGTGATACTAACATGTTAATCCTCCTCAATTTTTGGTTCGCGTACTAACTTGGGATCGGTGAATACATCCGTTTCGTCCGTACTGGTGGTGGAAAACTCTGAAATGACCGCCCCCTCATCTCCTGCCTGAAACCAATGCCAGGTATTCGGCATAATGGTGTGCTGTTCGCCCGGCTTTAAAATGATTTCATGAAATACCGTCACATCCGAGGGCGGCAGTTCTGCCTTAATATCTTCTTTTCTGCCCTCTCCCTCAACATATAAGTACACCGTTCCGTACCGGCAACGGAAAGTTTCTTCCTTTCCCTCGCGCCCGCGCGTTTCGACATGCTTATGCTCTGCACAGGTCTGATGCGGAAAGAGCACCATTTCCTTTGCACAAACACGATCGGTGTTGATATACACACAAAGCTGCAAGCCAAGCTCCTCTACCATATCTCTGCCGAAATCACACACCTCAATCGGCTCATCCTCCCGGACAACGATTCCTGCTTTTTTGAAAAAGTCTCTTGTCCGTTTTTGCATTTCTTCGTACTGTGTTCTTTTCATCTTAGTTCCTGCCTTTCATATAGTTCATTTAGCTTTTCAATTTCCTTTTTCGGTTTCATGCCACTGATCGAATCTGCACCTGAAAGACTGCATGCCGCCGCACAGGAGGCAAACTCCAAAAGTCTCTGATCGGAAAACCCCTGATAAAATCCGTAAAGACATGCCGCGGCATATGCGTCTCCTGCGCCGACACTCCCCCTGATATACCCCTTGGGGAGCGAAAGCGACGGAACGGTCAAAAAGCTCCGATCCGGATTCATCAGAAATCCTGCCTCCGGGCAATGGATCACAACCTTTTCCCCGACACCGTAGTCAAAAAACTGCTCCATTGTCTTTCTGATATTTTCGATATGGATTCTGCCATCCGGATGCCTGGGCGAAAGTCCGCTCACCTTGCAGCATTCTATTTCATTCATGATGACATAGCTGCAATACCGAAGCGCCGGGATCACCTTTTCTGCAAAATATTCCGCATCCTGACTGATCACATCAATGGAAGTTTTGATTCCGCGCTTTTGCAGTCCTGCCAAAAAGCGTGCCATTTTTGTGCCATACGCATCATCCTCCCGATCCAGTGCGTCCAAAAGCAGCAGATAGCCAATGTGAAAGATTTCACAGTCCAGGCTGTCAAAATCCACATCCTTCTCCGAAAACTCGCTGTTCGCACCCTTGACATAGAAAAAAGTCCGCTCTCCGCTCTTTTCCTCCGACATCACATTGCTGCTTGAAGTCGGAAGTGCGTCCGAAATATGAATACCGGAGGTATCCACTCCGTATTTTTTCATTTGCTCTGCGAGAAAGCGTCCATACTCGTCATTTCCCACTCTGCCGAACGCGGATAAAAACAGCTCCGAATCAATTTTTGCCAGATCAATAATGGTGTTCGGAACGCATCCGCCAACCGCATAGGTCGTTTCCAAGACATTTGCAAGCATATTCTTCTCCGGATACCGGTCAATAATATTGACTGCGTCCACCAGCATACTCCCGGCAATTGCAATGCCGCGTGCATTCTGACGAAACAGATAATCAATCGACACCCCAAATACCGCTGCAATGGCAGGCAGCAGGGTAATTTCCGGGAAGCCGCCGCCGTTTTCCCACTTGCTGACCGTCTTGTCGCTGACCGAAAGCCGCTCTGCCAGGCAAAGCTGCGTCATTCCCTGCCGGATACGAAGCTTTCTGATCATATTCCCAAAGCTTTCTGTATTCATGTTGTTCCCTCCTTTTCTTTATTATATCAGACATTTTGCACCTCTGTAAACCTACGCATCCGATAAATTCAACGGAAACGAAAGGAAAAAGTCTACGGATCGCAGACTTCATCTTTTAAAAACAGGGCGGTTGTCATACCGCCCTGTTTTACTATCTTAATGTTGTTGTCAAATACGGATTCATGCTGCTGCTCCAAACATATGCGCGATAGGTTTTTCCCTCGCTCTTTGTGCAGTTTACAGTCAGCTCATCCATGCCGCTGACTGCTTTTTCTGCAATATAAGCATTGGTAAGACGTGTACCGTCAAACTCGCCGACCAAAAGCATCATACTCTTTTCACCGTCAAAGCTATAAACCTTTGCTGTCACCGTTTGGTCTGCTTCGGAAACAGAAAGCACACCCTCATTTCCTTGGATAAATGCAATTTCGGTGATCTCGCCGGCAGTTTTATTTTCCGGAATCTCATAAATGCCGTCTGCTGTTTTCTCGGTTTTGACACCGTTGATATATAAGTCTGCCGTATCGTCCTCTGTGGTCAGACGGAATCCCAAAAGATCGCCGCCATACTCAACATCCGTTTTATAAACCGGCTCTGCCGATCCGTTTGTAACATGCATTCTGTAAGCTGCTGTGGATGCCGGATTGATTTTTGTTCCGGTATTCTTTTCGTAGTGATTGATAATATAGATTTCCTTACCGCCGATATTGATGCCGTCTCCCTCGCGTCCGAGTGTCAGCGTATTCAACGCGCTGTCCGCTGTCAGGTTCTGGTTGTTGACTAAAACTGCAACATTCCGAAGCGGTTCACCGGTTGTAATTCCGCTTGCCGTCCGAAGTCCGAGATGTCCGCCGATAATGTTCTGTTTGTTCCATACTCCGCCGTTGACATTCCAGGTGATGTTTCCCAAAACCTCACAGGGGTGCTGTTCTGAGCCAAGATAGAACGAGCCGGAATACGAACCGCCGTTAAAGGTGAAATTCACATCACCCTGAACCTTTGTATTTGCCCATTCCCAGCTCTCCTTTGAACCGCCCCAAACGCCATAGAACAATCCGTCGTTAAAGGTATAGTCCACAGCGCCGCCGACTTCATTATTCGGGTTTCCGCTGTAGTTTGTGCCGGCTGCCACCGACTGCCATGTACCGCCGTTAAAAATCATTGTGCGCTTTTGGGTCAGACCCGTTTCTCCGTTTCCAAGACCGGCAAAAAGTGATTCTCTGCCGCCTGCAACCTCCACATTTTTCCCAATTGTGATGGTGCTGCCGGTGGAGTAAAGAGACGGCTCGCTTGTTGCCGGAGCGCCTTGCAGGGTCAGATAATCTACGGTGATGTCACCGCCGGTTACCTGGTAGAAACCGTTTAGAATGTTTTCTGCAATTTCTTCCTCACTGTCTCCAAGACCGCGGAGCAGTACATTTTTACGGGTTGAAACATCCTCAAAGGAGGAAACTGTTCCACTCAGATAAACCGTTGCATCCTCCTGCTCTCCCAACGCCTCAAACGCACTCTTTACCGTCTGAAATGCACCGATATTCTCGCTGTCAACCGTTACATATCCATTTTCACTCACATAAGCATATGCCTTGCCGTCCTCATCATAGTGCACCATCGGGACATACAGGCTCGGCATTTGATCACTGTACCAGATTCCGCTGATATAAATAGACTGTCCCTGAAAATAATTACTGGTCAGATCTGTTCCAAACGGTTTCAGCGCATATTGCGTTACCAATTTTCCGGTTGCATCCGTCTTAATGGCATTTGCCAGCTCGCTTGCGTCAAAAACCGCTCTTGACCATTGATTCACGGTTAGTTCCGTACTTGCAACATCTCTTGCGTTCTTAACAGAGTCCGGATATGTCCAGCTGTTGCCAAGGGTATGCATCTGAAAAACCATATTCTTTGCAAGATTGGTATTCTCCTTCACCCCTCCCGGAATGGAATAATAGTAATCCACCCAGATATACGGATTGTCTGCCACATTTGCCGCCGTATACTCAAACTGAAGCCACATGGTGTCTGACCCGGTCGGCGCATAGTGATAGCCGCTCTTTCCGTCAATTTCTTCCCACTCTCCGCCAGTTAAGCGAATTAATGATTTCGGCGCTTTCCAGATCGATGCCGTAGCCGCCGATACGCTCGCCGCTGCAAGGCTAAAAGCCATCACAGCGCTCAATGCCATTGAGATAAATTTCTTTTTCATGTTTTTCATCCTTTCTATTTTTCTTTATATTGAACCGAATAAAAAGCTGCTTTTATTCAGTCAAAATAAACTGATAAATGGAATAGGGTTCTGCCGTAAATCGCAGACTGCTGCCGGATGAAATGCTTAGTTCTGTCTGCTCCCTCTGGTATTCCCTATCTAAAATTGCTCCAAGGTTTTTTGTTTTTAGAACCTCTGCCCGAACCGTCTGATGCGGTAGGGTGAGATTGGAAAAACAAAGCTCCACCTCTTTTTTCTCACTTAATTTGTTCACTGCCGTAACAGTGATTTTACTGTCCCTTTCAGAGCAGAACACAGCCACCTGGCAAAATTCTGCACTCTGATCCGGCTTCAACACCGAACCGCCGCAATGATTCGACAAAAGCTTTACTGCCCTTGCCGCCGGGGTCAGATGATATTGATCCAAAAACTGATAGTCCTCCGGAATATCCTCCTCTGCCGTGCGCAAGGTTGTATTCGCATAAACAAACCAGCGGTTCTGTGGATTAAACTTCATACCGTAGAGCATAAATCCGAAAAACGGAGATTCCAGATCGTGCAGCGTGGAGATTTTCCAGGGAGTTTCAAATAGAAGCTCGCCCCACTGATGCGCCGTGTTTAAAGCCATGGCAAAGGTATTCTGCATCACACCTGCATCCCAGGATTCAAACCGCCAGACTGAGGTTTCTGTGGTGCACCTCTGATAGCTTTCTCCGGAGTCGTACTCTGCCGGCTGTCCGGCATTTCTTGCAAAGCCCATCTCGTTTTTCTCTAAAAGCGTGGTCAGATTGTCCTTATCCGCCGCCCCTGGCGTAATCCAATAGGCAAACGGATAATGTGCGCTCACATAGTCCACATCCTCTAAGATACCATCCTCCCTGTAAAGCTGATCCAGGCTTGGGAATCCTCCGGTTGCGATGATAACCGCATCCGGAATTTTTTCTTTAATCACCCGAATCATCGGTTCAGTCAGCTTTGCATAGTTCTTCTCCGCAGTATTATCCGGATCGGAAAGCGCAGTTTTCTGCACATTCAGCGTGTAAAAATCTTCATTTCCCAGCTCCCAATATTTTACGGTATACCCGCGGGAAAGCATCTGATCAATATTTTTCTCTAATGCAGCTGCCGCCTCGGTATAACGGTCATAATCGTACAGATCTGTATTTTTTGCATAAACATTCGGACAGATCGCATGAATCGTTCCAGCGTCCGGGTCAACATAAAAGCTGGTATTTACCTGAAAAATCGGCTCTATTTCGTTTTTGCGGCAAAAATCCAGAAACTCATAAAAATCGGTGTAGTACCGACTGTTCGGATCATCTGTGTTATACAGACCCCCGCCAAATCCGCTCTTTGCCTTTTGATAAAGCTCGGCTGTTTTCTGCTCACCCTCTAAAAAATACTGATGGCATGCCAAACCGCCCGGAAAACGGAGCGACTTTGCTCCGGCATCTGCCAAGCCTCGGGAAAATTCCTGTCTTTTTGACCCATCTTCTGTTTCCGGCATTACACCGTAGTAAATACCGGCATAGTGAAAGGGTGCGTTATAGCAGAAATTTGTCGGCTGTAATACCTTTGGTTTTGACAGCCGGGTAAAGGAAAATGTTCCGTTTACCATCCCCGAAGAAACAGTTGTCTCGCCGATATGTGCCGCTGTGAGTGTGTCAATTTTATCCTCCAAATGCTCCCGTCCGATTTCGGGAAGACTCTCCGGCACAGCGCGTATGCGCAGCGCCTCCAAAAGTCCAATCCCCAGATCTCTGCCGGATAACTCCGTTTTGCCCCAAAGCATTCCGATTCCGCTTTTTAAAAAGCGGTTCGGATCGGTAAACATGCTGTAAAAGGTTTCTCCGGAAATTGGTTCTGCCGTGCCGCCGTCACTTTCAACTGCAATTTTTTGTAATGCATTTGCAGCATCCTGCCGGCTGATTGTTCCGTCCGGAAGATCAATACCGAAAAGATGTGCAAGCTCCCGGTTTCCTAAAAGTTTTGCGTCCACTGTGTCCGAGACGGACGGCTCGTTTTCCGCAGCCGAGCCGTATAGCCGGATTTCCGAAAAACCGCCCCAGACCGCACCTGATGAAAAGCGGTAGGTATCAGTGATCCGCAGAACCAGATGCGTCATTTCTGTCAGCGTTTCATTCTCCGGCAGGATAAATTCCTGCATGGAGTTATTTTTTGAAAGGTCAACGGTTGCGGCATAAACCGGATTTTTTGTGTTGTTCCGATAAAGGTTTTCATCATTATATGCATAAAGCGCCACCGTCTTTGCCATTGCCCAGTCTCCGTTCTGGACGGATTGCAGGCTGATTTTTTTGAGTGTGGTTAAGTTTTTAAAATGAAACACAATATCGTCTGCCTCAAGATTACTCATTGCAAAGAGTGTTTTTGCGTCCCCATCAAACGCATTTTTTATGCCATACTGTGTGGAAATTGTAATATTGTCATCCAAAAACTGAAAGTCGTTCTGATAGGAAAGCTCGTGTACCTCCGATTCCGCCCTTTCATAAACCGGAATCGGCGAGAGCGTCTCATCCCAATAATAAAGTCTTACCTCGCCGCTTTCCTCTCTCGGCACTTCCACCGAAAGCTGTTTGCTCCGGGCATGCAGAATCGTTTTTTCACTTCGGTACGTTTTTTTCAGTCTGCCGTTTTCATAAACTGCCGCGGCAAGAGAAACACTCCGATCCTGTTCGGCATAGTTTTTGATGCGTGCCGTATAGGTTGTTTTTGTGTCCCTCACAACGCTTTGACAATTCTTGATTTTCATAGCCGGATGTTCCTTCCCGACCACATAGAAAGGAGCGTTCTGATCTCCGCTGCCCGAAAGGAGCGTTCTTCCGTCCAGCGCCAGCATCGGACGGATTCCCATTTTCCTGTTTGCCGGATAAAGGCTTACCCCGTTGTATTCATAAAAATACCGAACCGCGTCCTCTCTGCCCCATGCCGCATCCCGGAAGAAAAAGCCGTACTTTGTGCCGGTGGGGTTTTCTCCTGCCGTTGCAGCTGCCGGAACAAAAAGCAACGGCTTTTGCATTTCGGATAAATCCCAGACTGACGGAAGAAATACCCGGTCGTCAGAAAGCTGATAGTATGCATTTTCATAATTCTGAACTGCAAGCCGCCAATCCCTGTTGTTTCCGTCATTCCAGCGCCATGCCTCCTGTCCGCCGTCCGCACCGTCCGGTTTTGGGTGCATGCTCTGATTGGAAACGGTCAGAAGTCTTTGTTTTTCCTGTTCGGAAAAGCCGGACAAAAAACCGGGATCTCCGTCCTCATCCACCGCCGGATCACTGCTGTTGAGCCAGGAACGGAGCGCACTATCTTTCCAGATTCCAGAATCCGAATCAAATTCCTTATAGGCAATCACACCGGACGAAAAAAGCTGATAATCTAAAATGCCGTCTCCGTTGCAGTCCTTTTTTCCGCAGATATAAAAGCTGACCGGTTCTTCGCGAAAGCTCCCTAAATTCACATAATCTCCGACCTCTGCCGCCTCTGCTCCCAAAGGAAACAGAAGCAGCAGAAACCATATCCATCTTTTCATACGCATTACCGGAACAGAATGACATCCTGCATGGTGGAGTAGAATACGCGAATCAGAACCTTGCTTCCGGGCGTCAGATCTGCCATCACACCCTTTTCACATTTTCCGGTTTTGGAATCGTAAATGGTGATTGCCGCCGGACTTCCGCGGAACACTCTCTCCCGGACTGCCGCCGAGGCTGTAAAGTCAAGCTTTAAATAAGTATCATTCTTTGTGACAACATATCCGACTGCAATTGCATTTCCATCATTTCTGCCCTCCGGATAAAGTGTGATTTCTGCATCATCCACACTCTTAAAGTACTGGTTATGCGTTGCATAGCCTTTATTATTCAGATTAAACCGGACAATATCGCCCTTTGCAATTTTTGTCTTTTGACCGCCCTTGGTGTAATAGAGTGCGTCATCAGAATCCAGCTTTACCGAAACCTTTTCACCTTTCTGATAGCCTGTGATCGTTGTAACCGGCTGATCATCCTCGCCCAGGCTTTCGCCAACCTCAGTCACTAAGATCAGGGCATTGTTGCTTTTCTGTGTGTCAAATTTCTGTGCCTGCCGCAGCAGCATAACCCCGGCAACATTATAATCATCCAGATTGTATGCCTCTACGATATAATTCTGCGCATCCACAAAATAGCTGGTTGATTTGCTTTCATAATTTGCCGCGTCGTTAAAGACATCATCCGTTGCTCCGGTCTGCGGAACCATCAGAATCTTTGTGTCGGAATCGGTGTAAAATTCCGGGAAATTCATATCGTTTGTATCCTGCAAATAGATGGTAGAGCCTTTGCATTTACGTTCCTTTTCCACCGCACCCGGCTTTAAGATTTCGTTGGTACGCTTAATGCCGTCCAAGCCCTCCTGATCCTGGGTATAGATTGCCTTGATCCGGTCGTCCTTGTTCTTTTCAATATAGATCACCTGCCGCTGCTTTACTCCGTTTACCTCCGGCAAAAGCGGCTTTGCAATCACATTTTCTGCATATTCCTTCGGTGCGCCGTTCAGCTTCACCTTTTCTGCAAGATAGGAGGTCAGAATTGCGCCGTTCATCGTCACATACTTAATCCGGCAGAGATGCTCCTCATCCTCGGTACAGTCTCTTGCGTCTAACAGGAATACATATTCTCCCGAACGAACCGCGCTGTCCTCTAAAACGTCGACAATTTCGCCGTTTGTATTAAAAAGGAATGTCTGCTCTACGCCGATTTCTGCATTAAATTTCGGCAAAACCTTTTTCAAAAAGTAGTTTGAAAGCGGATAGGTAACAGTATCAATCGAAATCTCATCCTCCGAAATACCGCTTGTGATTTTGCCGGTCAGGGTGTAATTGCAGATCTGCATATCCAGCCATTCGCCGTCTAAGCTTTTTGCATACTCCAGAACATCGCCCTTTTTTGCATTGTCAAAGGAAACCTCTTTGCCCTCTTTTAGAAGTCTGCGGTAGTCCTTAGAACCGTTTTTCTTCACCAACAGCCGCTCGCCGTTTTTGCCGATTATCGTTTCGTCATAATCAGAATAAGTTTCCACGATCATCGTCTCATATGCCGTCACCCGGAGAAGCCATTCATCCTCATAATTGACAACTTTCATTTCTCCGAACTGTTCCCCGGAAAGCTTTTCTAAAAGCTCTGTCGAGAAATCTGCCGTCTTGCCGTTATAGACAAAATCGCAGGAGAGCGGAATGCGGATCGTTTTTCCCTTTGCCGTGCCATCCTCATAGTGAAGAACCAGCTTTTGATTTTCCTTTGTAATCTCCTCTAAATCCTGACTTTTAATAACCGTTACATCATTTTTGTCCTTTGGAATCACCTCAACCACAACCGGATCGGACTCATCACGGTTGTCGATATAATAATCGACATAATAACCTAAATATTCCTCCGGATGCTCCATGGCAGTCTGGTACTCCACACCGTCGATCTCAATACTGGAAAGTGCGCCGCCGGACGCTCCCAAACCAAGCTTTGTGTACTGGTTTCCTGTCACTCTTCCGGATTCCTTTTCCATATCGAACACCGCCGTCATGTACGGCTGATCGTTCACAATATGGTAGGAGGGCGTCTGACCGCTGATTTCCATTGCCACATAGTCTGATTGCAGCATGTTATATACCATTTGGTACGCTTCCGAAACGGTAACCGTGCCATCTCTTGTAACATCCCGGAACAGCTGGTTGTAAACACCGGAATATGCGCCTGCAACATCCTTGACACCAACTGCCTCGGCTAAATTCTGAAAGCCAAGCGCACGCATTAGAATCAGCGCCGCATCGCTCTCATCCAAGGAATCATTAATTCCAAAAGAGCCGTTACCCTTGCCATATGCAAGCTCCACATTTGCACCGAAAATAACATTATCGTGCCGCCAGTCGTCCAGCTTGACATCCGAAAAGGTGAGATACTGTTTTTCGATATGAGAGCCTTTATCCAATGCCTGTACGGTCAGCCAGACAAATTCGCCCTTTTTGACCGGCTCGCTGTAGTCCTCGATTTCTGCCTCCTCCGGCAGAACAACGCCCAGCCGCTCTAAAAATCCGAACACCCTCGGTGCTTCCGTGGAATCCTGTGCAAAAACCGGGAGATTCAGCATACCTGCCGCCAAGAGACAGGATAAAACTTTTTTTAATTTTGTCATACTCCAATCCTCCTGTTTATAAATTCAGTGCCTTGTATAATAAAACTGCTGCTTCGCGGCGCGTAACCTCACGCTTTGCCCCAAAGCTTCCGTCCTCATAGCCGGAAAGAATTTTATTTGCCGAAAGTACCCGGCAGGCATCCTTTGCATAGTCCGAAATATCCTCCGCGTCTGTAAACTGCATCTCTGCTCCGTCCGAAAGCCGGTCTTTCAGAATGCGATAGAGAATAACCGCCAGATCCTGACGGGTGATTTTTTCTCCCACACCGAACCGATCCTCCGAAACACCCGAAATAAATCCGGCTTCTGCCATGGCGCGGATTGATCCTGCATACCATGCGTCCTCCAGAACATCGGTAAAGCCGACTATTTTTTTCGGATCGGAAAGTTCGAATGCGCCTGCTGCCATTTTTGCAAACTGCTCTCTTGTCACGCTGCCGTCCGGCTCAAACAGATCCTTTTCCATTCCGCTCAAAATGCCCTTTTGCGCTAAAGACAGGATTTCTGTTTTTCCCCAGGTCAGATTGGTGACATCCGAAAATGTGATCTTTTCCGGATCTGGCTGCGGTTCCTTCTGAATTTTATCCGGTGCGGTCACCGGGATATAGGAGGAGGAAGAAGAATTCTTTTTTGATCCTCCGCCGGAACTGCTGCCGCCTCCGCCGGTATACTCCTGCACTGAGCTTAGAGCAGACTGCCATTTGCTCTTTAATGCTGCAAGATCAGAAAATGATGCTCCGACCAGCTGATCATAAAGCTTCTTTTGCTGATTCGAGTTTAAATTCTTGTAAGTACTTCCCAGCGTGATTCCAATTGTCTCTGCACTTTCTTCCACAATTTCCTTTGCCTCACCGGCATTTTCCGAAAGCGCAACCGCCTTCAGGATAACTGTTTCCAAAAGCTTTTCCGAAACAGTTTCGGAGGTTAAGCCTAAGTCTGTCTTATTTTTCTTTACCATTGCATATGCAGTCTTTTTGATCACATCTGCACTCTTTAAAATACCGCTATATTTTTCATTTTCCAGTACAGCATACGGATCGTCCGACTGATTAAACAAAATTCCTGCCACAATCCGGTTGAAAATCTCCGGGAAATTCTCCGGGGTAAACCCTTGCTCCGGAAGATTCTTTTTCAGCATTTCTGCCGCCAGCTTAGAAAACTCCTCTGTCGTTAAATCCTCTAAATAAAGTCCCTTTCCAAGCATGGAATTATGCTCCAAGCTATATGCTGCATCTCCGGAAAGAATTTTTGCGATTGTTTCTGCGTCCAGATCGGAAAAGCTTTTTAGCGTATTCTGATAAAGCTCTTTGCCTGCAATACCGATTTTCCCGGTCAACTGATTTTTCGAGCAGGTGGAAGAAACCGTCACATCATACCAGCCGCCGGCATTTTCGTCTGCTGCAAAGGAGAAGTCAAAGCCGCCATCCTGATCCGGTGTTTTTGCATCCAGATATAGAATCTGATCCTGATTGGAAACACGCACATTCACTGTCGCAAAAGGTGAGGAGGTTTCCTTACCGAGAATCGAAACATCAAAATTCTCCGCACTCTCTGCCATCCAGAAAGAATCCTCCCGATCCTCCGAAACAGCCGTTCCTGCCGGCTCGTTTCCGAATACAGAGGGCGCAGCCTTAGCCGCTCCGTCCTCACCGCAGAAGAATACCTTGAGACAAGATTTTTCCGCATTTTCAATCTTCATAGAAACCGAAACCGTATCACTGCCGCCCTCTGCGGTCAGCTCCTGCTGTTTGCAATCTGCCATCCGGACTTTTCCGTCTGCCGTCTCATAGCGAACTGCATAAAAGGTGATTTTTTCTCCGGCATTTCTGGCGGTATATTCTGCCTGAATTAGTATCTCTCCGTCTGACAGTGCAGAGATTTCTGCGCCGTCCTGCGACAGGGCGGTTCTTCCTGCTTCAAACGGAAACGCAATGCTGTAAGGATCGCTCTCCGTTCCGCTGCCGACTACTTCTGCACCCGGCTGAATGTACATACACGGACGAACTCCCAGGGAGTTGTTTACCTCTGCCGCTGAAACAGAATCGTTTGCATACCACATGCGCGAAGCTGTTTTGGTACTTCCGTCCCGAATCCATCCATAGCCGTTTCCGGTAACGGTTTCTCCGTATACGTCCATGCATGCCTTTTCATAGCCGTTAAAGCCGCTTCTCGGCAGAATCCCATAATCTCTCATATCCAAAAGAGACGGAATAAACACATAATCAGAGGTTAACCGATAGTAGGCGGTGTTGATATCCAAGTCCCCGACTGCTGAATCAAGCACACCCGGCCACCGGTCGTTCCAGCCGATGGTATTGCTGCCGCCGTCCGGATTTAAGGCATTGTTGATCAGCGTTTTGTGTTCCTCCGGCACAATCAGTCTTTTTTCATTTTCGGATAATCCGATTAAATATCCCGGCTGATTTGCATATGTCGGCGCTGTTCCGGTATATGCCACCGTTTCCCGGTCACTGTTCAGCCAGGTGCGGAGTGATGAGGTTTTCCAATCTGAAACACCGTCCGCGGCATATTCCCGAAAAGAAACAAAATTTTTACTGTATAAAAACAGCTCATCCTCTCCGTCTCCGTTCACATCCCGGCTGCCGCCGATCACATAATTGATCGGCTGACCGGCATAAGTACCAAACTGTAGAATCTTTCCCTTTTGTGCAGCTCCCAGGGTTTCCGCATGCACCGCCGGAACATAAACCGCACTAAGGAGTGCCACAGCCGCGCCTATACTGATGAGTTTCTTTTTCATTCTATCCCCTCCTGTTTTACTGTTACTGTAAAATGTACCACAGAATTTTGCTTTGCTTCAAATTCAATTGCAAAGCCCTCCGAGTTTTCCTCATTTCCGGCAACCGGAATTTCTTCTTCATAATCATGATATTCCTGTTCTAAAACGGCTCGCAGATAATCACTCTGCAAGACCTCCGCCGTTGCCGTCTGTGCCGGAACGGTGAGGTTCGGCAGCTGAATCTGTACCGGCATCGGCTCTGCAAACCGGTTTACAATCGTAAAGGTCAGCTCGTTATCCTTGATCGACGCATAGCCGGAAAGCCGTCTTGCCACATTTGTTTCCGCATTGGTCAGCACTCTGCCGCCGATATGCCGGCTTAAAAGTTCAAAGGCTCGTGTGGACGGATTGAAATAATACGCATCCTTAAATTTGAACAGATCCGGAATATCGTCCTTGTGAACCGTATAATTGATACCTCTGTTCCATGTAAAATACCGGTTTCCGGGATCCATGCTGACATCATAGATGATATGTCCGAACCACGGAGATTCCAGATCGTGCATCACATTTACATTCGTAAAACCGGAATCAAACACCAGCTCACCCCAGTTATGCGCCGTATTCAGAGCGTTTGCAAAGGTATGCTCTAAGGAATTGGGATCCCAACCCTCAAAGCGCCATGCCATTGTCTCGGTATCGTCACGGATTGGTTTTCCCTCAGCAATCAGCTGATTTCTCTGCTCCTTTGATCCGTTGCGCGGGAAATTCTGTTCGTTGGTTCGTGCCAGCCTTGCCGCGCTTGCATTTTCCGCAAGCGGCGGAATGGTCCACTGTCCGAACGGATAGTGCGTCGCGGTGGAATCAAGCATCGCATAAGCGTCCTTTGACATCTTTTCATATGGGAAGCCGCCCGGTGCGATAATCCACGCGTCCGGAAAATGCTTTTTAATGGACCGGATATACCCCTCGGTTGCCTGTAAGAAATCTCTTGTCAGGGGATTTTCAATATCGGTCAGCGGTAAGCTGGAATAGCTTTTGAAGTTATCTTCGTTTCCGATCTCCCAATATTTGATCTCATAGCCGCGCCGGACAATTTCGTCCAGGTTTTTATCAAATGCTTCAATTGCCTCCTCAATCCGGTTATGATCATAGAGATTTGGATTGGTGATTAAACCGTTGTCGGTATTTTTTACATTAAAGCAAGGGTATGCCTGCCGTACCTTTCCGTTCTTGTCCACGAAAAAACCCGGATTTGTCTGGAACAGCAGATCCACATCATACTCCCGGCAAAATTCGAGCATATCCCAGAAATCTACATACCAGGCATTGTTATAGTCCTCGCTGTTGTAAAGACCCAGCCAGTCGCCCCTGCCGCCGTTTTTCTGCGCCATGTCGTACTGGATGGCATATTCCTCGCCCTCCATAAAATACTGATGACACGGCAATCCGCCCGGAAAACGCAGAGAACGTCCGCCGGCTTTTTTAAGCGCCGCTGCAAACTCATCACGCTTGGAGCGCGGATCACTTTTCGGGAGTGTTCCGTAATAAATACCGGCATAATGGAACGGCGCGTTATAGCAGAACGAGCTGCTCACAATCTCATGTTCTGCCTCATTATTGGTAAAGGTGAAAGTGCTGTCTCTCGGAGTATCCTCCGGCAGGGTATAGTCTCCGTCTGTGATAACCGAAACCTTATCCTCCTTATCCGAAATACCTGCCCAGACATGCTCGGAAATAATGCCGCTCTCATGCAATTCCTCTAAAAGCTTTTTGTCGCTGCCCTTCCGGTTCATCGTGAATGCTTCATAGATGGCATTGCACATGTCCTTATTCGTAAAGGTCGGCTCATAGATCATGTCGCCGATTCCGATTTTATAGAGCAGGCTCTCCATGTTGTCCCAGGTGTAGTCCTTTCCGCATTCATAATCTAAAAGACTTAAAAGAATTTTGTAGCATGCACGCGCTGTCAGCGGATCGTTTCCGCAGAAATTGTCGTTTCCGTCTCCCTCGATGCCAAAGCATTTATAAGCATAGATATAGGAAAGAAGATTATAGTTTTCCTCATCCGCATCCTGAAAATTATACGTTCCGCAGTAGGAAAGCGCCTTTTCATACTCACCTGTTAAATGCAGGAGCGCTTTTGCCATATCCAGCCTGGTCGGGGTTTTCTCCATAAATTCCTCGGTCGGCTCACCGTCTGCAACCCCCATCTCACATAAAAGATCTACGTTCGACCGAAGTGTGGTGGCTATAATTTCTGTGGTAGGCCATTTTTCCGGATACGGAATACCGTCCACCTCTAATTCATGCCAACCGCCCCATTTTGCGCCGGTTGATGTGATATAGCCCTCTAAAAAGTCGATATACAGATGTGTGATTCCCTTATAGAGATCACCCTCTAAATCGATATACTGCCACGCACCGGTATTTTCCAGAGTGTAGATTTTTCCGTCTGTGATCGGTTCAGGATTTTTCAGCTTATTCCGGAACACCACATCCTCGTTATACACATAAAGCTGAAAGTTTTTCGGGGTTGCCCAGTCTCCGTTTACCATGTTCATGAACCCCAGCCGGGTTACGTCGGTCGGATATAAGAATTGGTACATCATAAAGCCGTCTGCCACATTGCTGATTCCGCCGACTGTGGTACTGTTTTTATCATAACAGCGCGAGAGGGCATATTCCCATCCGCCCAGATCACCGCTGTTTTTGTTCTGCCTGAAGTCAACGCTAAATTCCAGCTCTCTCGGCTCTTTTGACGTTGTTTCCTCCTCCGCACATCCTGCGCCAAACAGCGCAAGCTCTGTCATTGCCGCAGGCGCTCCCTCCTTTCCGGAGAGTCCGGAAACAGAAAGCTTTAATTCCCGGATGCCGGAAAAATCAGTTTTGATCTCGGCGGCATCCGCTGATCCGTAAAATTTCAGCAAAGCAGTCTGATCTCCTGCCTGAACCTGAATTTCCCGGATGTCCTGCCATGCCGGAAAGCTTTTTTTGGAAATCCGCACTCCCGAAACATCCGTCTGCTCCGAAAAGGTGATTAAAAGCTCTGCGTTTTTTGGATTTTTTAAAAGCGCGGCGGTGGTTTCATCTCCGTCGGTCAGATTTTTTGCCGAATAGGAGCTGCTCTCAATCAGCTGATCCGAGCTGACTAAAAATCCGGAAAGCTTTTCCTCCTCCGCTCCGACAGGAAAAACTGCCGTACCGGCAAGCATGCTCGCCGCCAAGACCGCTGCGAAACATTTTTTGAACATAAAATTCTCCTCTCTATATGAATTTAGCCATGATAGCACGCGTCTATCAAATCCTCTAATTTTGCTTCTGCCAGACCGATACACTGATCAGCCGCACCGTAATAAATTTTGACTGTTCCGTCATCCTCCAAAACTGCGTTACAGGAAAAAACTACACCCGGCACTCTGCCGATCCATTCATAGCTTTCCTCCGGATAAAACACCGGTCCCTCGCTGCGGGCAAGAACCTTGGAAGGGTCCTCTAAATCCAGCATCACGACACCTAAATTATAAATATAGCCGTTACAGGTATTGTACACACCATGATAAAGCTCCAGCCATCCATGCTCCGTTTTAATCGGAGGCGCACCGGCACCGATCTTATAAGCGTCCCAATAAGTCTCTCTTGTCTGCATCACAAGTCTCTGATTCCCCCAAAAATGCAGATCCGGGGAATATTCAATCCACAAATCCTTTTCATCCCGTCCAAACCGGCAGTAATAGCCGCCGATCTTTTCCGGGAACAGTGAGCAGTTTCTGTTGTTTAATTCACTGGACACCGAAACACGCTCAAATGTTCTGAAATCATCCGTTGCCAAAAGGCTGATCCGGTCGCCGACAATTGAGTTTGACGTATGTGTGATATAATAACGTCCCTCCAGCTTTACAATACGCGGATCGTAAACGCATATCTCATTCGGATGATCCGGGTGCGAAACCAATTCAATCGGCTTTTCATCCGGTACAAAATGGATTCCGTCCTGACTGCGTGCCACCCAAAGCACAATATGCCGCTTTGCCAGGGTCACATCGCAAATCAGAATATATTCGTTCCCGGTCTTAATTGCTCCGGGATTTAAAACTGCCGAAGTATCAACCGGAAAATCCTCTTTTGTCAGGATTGGGTTTTTAGGATAGCGTGTAAATATTTTTTTCATTGTCTTTTCTCCTTTCGCCAAAACAGGTAATCTGAAAATTCCTTTTATCCTTTTACTGCACCGTTTGTCATACCCTCGACAAAGTAACGGTTTAAGCCTAAATAAACAAGTATCATCGGAATAATGGAAATCATCGTTCCTGCCAGCATCAGATTCCAGGAGGTTGCTCCCTCGCCGGTATTTTTCAATGCCACAACGCCGACAACCAGCGGCGCTTTTTTCGGTGTGGAAATGGTGAACACCATCGGCAGAAGATAATCATTCCAAACGGTTTTAAAAGTAATAATTGCAATGGTTGCTAAAATCGGCTTCATAAGCGGCAGAATAATTGAGACAAAAATTTTGCCGAAATGGCATCCGTCAATCGTTGCCGCCTCGTCAATTTCCTTTGGAATGGAATTGACAAAGCCGCGCACCAAAAACAGGTTCATCGCACTGACACCGAAAATCTTCATAATGATAATGCCCCAAAGGCTCTTATTAATATGTAATAACCGTGCAATTTGCAGCTGTGGATAAAGCGTTACTGTTCCGAGCGAGATAAACATGGTTGCGGTAAACAGTCCGAAAATCAGTTTCTTGCCCGGAAAGTTTCCGCGCGAAAATGCATAGCCGCCCATTGCCGAGGACGCTACCACGCCGATCACCGAGAAAAAGGTCATATAAACGCTGTTCCAGGTGTAGGTTTTAAAATCTGCCAGCTTCCATGCTTCTACATAGTTATCAAAAACAAACTTCTCCGGAATCAGCCTTGCGCCGGATACCAAAAGCTCCTGATTGCTCTTAAACGACCCGAAAAATGCATACAAAACCGGCAGCAGCGTGATAAAGGTTAATAGAATCAGGAAAAGATAAATCAGTGTTTTTTTCAATATTTTCATGCCGTATCTCCTCCTAATAAATTTGTGTACTCTTTTGGGTCACCTTTAAATATACCGCTGTCAGACCGCCCAGAATGATAGCAAGCACAATTCCTGCCGCCGTTGCATAGCCATATTGCGAGGCATTGACGGTATTTCCATAGCTGAAGAAATATTTAAAGATATAAGTCATAATCACTTCGCTCTGTCCCGCCGGCTGACCGTTTGTCAGAGTCAGAACCAGGTCAGTCGTCTGAATCGTTCCGATCATTGCCATCATCAGAATTACCTGCATCGTCGGTGCAAGCATCGGGAGAGTGATATGTACAAAGCTTTTCCATTTATTTGCGCCGTCTAAGGACGCGCATTCATATAAATCCGCCGGAATCCCCTGAATGCCGGACAGGAAAAACAGCATGTTAATACCAAATCCCTGCCAGATTGAAACAATGGCAATGACTAAAATTGCCGTCCATTTATGACCAAACCAATTGACCGGTTCAATCCCGAATTCCATCAGTACATTATTTACAAATCCATTTGCCGTATCAAAGATAAAGAAGAAAATCAATCCCATAATTGCCGTAGAAATAATATTGGGCAGGAAGAAAATCGTCCGGAAAATACCGCTTCCCTTTAAGGCATTATTCAGTAAAATTGCTAAGAGTAATGCCAGCGGCAGCTCCACTAAAAGCTTTCCGAAGCTCATCAGAAAGGTTGTCGCCATTGCCTGCCAGTAGCCGGGATCCCGTGTGAATACCCGGATATAATTATCAAGCCCGACAAAGCTTGCCTCAATTCCATCGTAATCAAAGAAAGAATACCGGACTGCCCAGCAAATCGGATATATCGTGAACACCAGAAATCCAATCAGCATTGGGGCAATAAACAGATAGCACCATTTGATCTGTCCCCGGTTCCAGTTTTTTGTTTTATTCATATTTTATGCTCCCTCATTTGGCTTTGCCGTCCGGCGATTCTGCCGGACGGCGCTGTGTTTGTTATTCTGCCTTAATATCAATATTGTCCCATTTATATTCCGATAACGTGATCTTTCCATCCTCTACATTCTTGGAAAGTGCAGCAGCGGAACGTTCGTCCAAATCCTTTAAAAGCGTTTCAGCATCCTCACCCATCCAGATTTTCATACCGACTGCGGCTAAGCTGTCACCTTCCAATGTGATTCTCGGAGCAGGCGGAAGTCCAATCGAGTCGCTGACAAAGGAACAAAATTCCTCCCATCCCTTGGACGGATTTTCAAGCGTTGTGTTTTCAATCAGCTTTTCGTCTGCCGGAATGATTTTTCCCGCCTGATAGAGCTTGGAAACCACCTGATCGTCGTGGAACCACTTATAAACCTCCATCACCTTTTCTTTCATGTCATCTTCTACATTTCCAATGACTAAGAACGGATCGGTGGAGCACCATTGTTTATATTCTGCCTGACCGGTAATAGTCGGAACAGGAGCAATGCCCCAATCGCATTTTGCCGGGAACTGATCGTTCAAAACACCCACATCCCAGGACGCACCCAGCTTCATCGCAATACTGCCCTCTGCAAACTGCGCACGTGCAGGATCGTTATCCAGACCCTCTGCACCTATGTAATAGGATTGATCCTCCTTAATCCGGTTCATAAACTGAAATGCAGGAAGAAGTGCAGAATAATTAAAACAATCATTTTCTGCATCATATCCGATTGTTCCGAGCGAGGAGAAAAACGGCTGAACGAGATCCCATCCGAAATATCCGCCCCATTTTAACGGCAGCGCAATTCCATATTCCTTTGCGTCCGGGTTGGTGCATTTTTTTGCATACTCTGCAACCTCATCCCAAGTTTTCGGAGGCTTTGCCTCGCCGTTTTCATCCACAATTCCGTTTTTCTTAAAAAGATCCTTATTATAAAGAAGTCCGATTGTGGTCAGGTTATACGGAACGCTATAGGTTTTCCCGTCAATCACATTTGCCACATTCACAAGCTTTCCGTCATACTTTTTGATGAACTCCTCTCCTCCCGGCATATCGTCCAGCGCAGTAATCACATTCTGTTTTACCGCCTCCCGGATACCGGTGATCGGATAGTACAGATCCGGCACCTCCTTCGACTGAATCGCAACATCCAGCACCTTCTGATAGTCGCCGCCCTGCACAACATAATCAATCTTAATGCCCTTTTCCTTACCGGTTGTTTCATTATAATCTGCAACCAGCTCGGTCATAACGTCCTTGGTGTGTGTGCTGTTTGTCCAGACCGTCACCGTTGTCACACCGTCGGCATTTGTCTTTTTCTCGCCGCAGCCGGAAAGCATTCCTGCCGAGAGCGCTGCAAGCGTCAGAATTGCCGCCGCCCGTTTTGTTGTTTGTTTCATGTTCTGATACCTCTTTTCTTTCTTCTCTCCCCCTCGCTTTTCCGAGGGTACATTTAATCTATTATTATTTTAGCACAAAAAAATCAAGTGCAAAATACGATTTTTTATCAACGTTTTTCCCGTTTGCACCTATCCTTGCACAAAAGTGTTGATAATTTATCAACGTTCACAAAACGGATATATTTTCCCTTGACTTTTATAGTAAAACATGCTAAAATAATGTTGATTTTATCAAAACGGAAAGGAGCAAAAGGATGATTTATACTGTTATAATTTTGTTGCTTTTTTCTGTTATTATATTGATCCGGAAATATACAAACCGCTATACCTTTATCCTGGCAGGGCTGACGCTTTGCTTAAACCTCGCGATCATTTCCTCGCTGATTTTTGTTGCAAAGCTGGGGCATTATCAGTATCCGGACTATGCCATCTTTCTTCCGGACTATAACGGATATTTGTTTTTAAGCAGGCTGAAAATTTCTTACTACACCATTATTCGTCTGCAAAATATCGGCTTTGCCGGATTTATCGCCTGTCTGCCGCTGTTTTTAACGCCCAAGGAACGCTCAAAAAAGAGTCTGATTCTGACCGGAGCAAGCTTTCTTTTGCCGGTTTTTTATGTCATATTTTATGATCCGCAAACACGTCTGCAATTTATGACCATGCTCTACGGCATGTCTGCCACCGGCTCGGAACGGGTACACCGCCTGCTCATCCTGGTCAATAAGCTGAACTACATATGGATCGGCGCATATATGATTATGCCTTTAGCGCAGCTTTTGTATCTTGCATTTAAAAATGAATATACAACCAAAAAGAAACAGCTGTTTTCACTCTTTTTCAGTCTCCTGTGCCTCAACATGCTGTGCCTTTTTATCTTTATTGTCGGTCCGTTCCGGCAAACCTACCAAACGCTCAGTATGGATACGTTGCTCTGTTTTCCGGAAAGCTCTTTTTCCTATAACTACAGCTATCTATCTATTTTAGCCTTAGTGCTTTCCAATGCGATGCTGATTTTGCTATTTCGCTTTCACGGCTTAGACAGCCTGGATTTTTTCCGGGATTTTATCATCTCCCGGCTCGCCTTAAAACCAAACAAGCAAATCCGCAATATTTTACATACCTATAAAAATGAAATGCTCTCTATTAACATGCTCGCCCGGCAGCTTTCCCAGCATCCGGAGCCGGAGCGCACAGAGTATCTGGTGAAACGGCTGGAAGCAATCTCGGAAAATGCATTAAAAAGCGCGTCCAATTCACTCTACACCTTTAAACAGGTGGAAACCAGTCCGATTTATGCGGATGTGACAGAATGTATTGATCATGCGCTTTCCCGAACGGAACTGGATAAAAATATTCAGGTTGTGCGCGATTATCAGTCAGGAATTTTTGCCTACTGCGACCGAACCTGTCTGGAAAATTCACTCCGTAACATTTTAGACAATGCACAGGACGCAATCCGGCTTGCAGAACGAAAACGCGGAGAAATCCGGATTTCGGTTTCACGCGAGTATGAATGGATCTCCATTTCCGTCACAGACAATGGAATCGGAATCCCGAAAAAAGAACTCCGAAAAGTGTTCCGTGCATTTTACAGCACCAAGTCCTCCTCATCCAATTGGGGCGTTGGACTGAATTATGTATTTCGCAGCATCAAAAATATGAAAGGCTTTGTAAGCATCGAAAGTGAACTGGGGCATTCCACCACCTTCCGGATTACGCTCCAGCAAAAAAATACCAGGATAAGGGGAGAGAAATATGGATCAGATTAAAATAGCCATTGTGGAGGATATGATCGACATTGCAGAATACTTTGCCATGGTTTTAGGAAAAGAACCGGATTTTGAAGTAGTCGGCATGGCACATAGCGGCGCAAAAGGTGTTGAACTGGTGCAGAAAACCGTTCCGGACATTGTACTGATGGATATTCAGATGGAGCATCAGTATGCCGGCATAGAGGCGATTGAAAAAATCAAGGCAGATCTTCCGGCAGTCAAAATAATCGTGCTGACAGTCAACGAGGAGGACGAAATGATTTATCGTGCCTTCGCCGCCGGCGCTTCGGAATATATCGTGAAAAGTGCGTCGGTTGCCAATATCATCAATTCCATTCATTTGGTATACGAAAATCAGCTTTCTCTCCGTCCGGAAATTGCTTCAAAAATTTTAGATGAATTTTCCCGGATCAAAACCTACCAGGACACACTCATCTACACACTCAATATCGTCTCACGGCTGACCACCGCGGAATTTGAGGTTCTAATGGCGCTCCGAAACGGAAAATCCTATCATCAGGTTGCTACGGAACGCTATGTGGAGGATGTCACCATCCGAACGCAGGTGAACAAAATTCTGAAAAAATTTGGCGAGCATAATATCAAGGCTGTGATTAAACGTCTGGAACAGCTGCGGATTTTCGATATCTACGATAAACGATAGTCAAATGCCTGAATATAGACCAAAAGGAATGCCAAAAAAGGCACAGACCGTTCAAGGGATTAAAGTCTTGAAAGCAGATTATTTCCTACCATTGCTGCCCTTGCACTACACTCCAAACGCGCCCGACGGAGTACGTCAGTACCCCGTCGGGCGCATTTGTAGCGTTCTGCACTCTTTTTTACATCCCCCACAATTCCGGTTCCAAAAAAAAATAAAAAATATTTAAAAAAAGTATTGACAAATCCAAAAAGTGTGGTATAATAGAATTATAAATCGATAATGATTATCATTATCATCAAGGAGGGTTTTATGCAGAAATATTCGAAACAGCGTGAAGCATTAGTTTCTCTTTTGCAGCATACCAAAAGTCATCCCTCGGCAGATACGCTCTACCTGGAGCTGAAAAAGGAATTTCCGAAAATCAGCCTGGCAACGGTGTATCGAAACCTAAACAGTCTTTTGGAACAGAATGAAATCATTAAAATTGATATCGGCAACGGAACAGAACACTATGACGCCTGCGTCGATCCGCATTACCATTTCGTCTGCGAGCATTGCTCTGCAATTATCGATCTGGATGTGCCGGTTCGGATGGAGCTGTTAGAGGAAGTGTCAAAAGAAACCGATATGGTGATTCATTCTCACACCGTATTGTTTTACGGTATCTGTAAAAAATGTCAGGAAAAATGAATTTCAGGAGGTAACATTATGAAAAAGTTTGTATGTCCAGTTTGTGGTTATGTTCACGAGGGTGATTCCGCTCCGGAAAAATGTCCGCAGTGCGGCGTTCCGGGCAGTAAATTTACTGTGATGGAATCCGATAATTTGAACTTTGTCTGTGAGCATGTAATCGGTGTCGGTGCAAAGGATCAGGTTGATCCGGAGGTTTATGAAGGCTTAAAGGCAAACTTTGAGGGCGAGTGCTGCGAGGTTGGTATGTATATCGCAATGAGCCGACAGGCAATCCGCGAAGGATACCCGGAGATCGGCGAGTTCTATATGAGAGCCGCTTTGGAAGAAGCTGAACACGCTGCAAAATTTGCAGAACTCCTCGGCGAGGTTGTAACACCGTCTACGAAAACAAACCTCACCCTCCGCGCAGAAGCAGAATGCGGCGCAACTGCCGGAAAACTCGAGCTTGCTAAAAAAGCA
>CAKSJF010000008.1 GCA_934462945.1 uncultured Clostridia bacterium
ATCGACATTCTGCAAAATTCCATCACTGCCGGCGCAACACTCATCACACTGAACGTATTAGAGGATGAGGCGGCGGATCTTCTGTCCTTTACCATTACCGACAACGGCTGCGGCATGGATCAGGAGATGGTGAAAAGAGTGATCGACCCATTTACCACCGGGCGCACCACACGCAGAGTCGGACTGGGGATTCCGCTTTTAAAGCTTGCAGCAGAAAATACCGGCGGCGGAATCACACTAACCTCAAAGGTTGGCGAGGGAACAACCGTTACAGCGCGGTTTGGTTATCATCATATCGACCGCGAACCGCTCGGAGATATGGCAGAAACAGTTCACCAAACTGTGATCGCGCATGAGGAAATTGATTTTCTGTACACCCACACAAAAAATAACAACAGCTTTTCCATGGATACCAGAGAACTGAAAAACATTCTCGGCGGCGTACCGTTTCACACGCCGGAGGTATCGCTTTGGATTTTGGAGTATTTACGCGAAGGGGAAGAATCGTTGTAATGCTGTCGATAGGATTGACGTTTTTTTAACAATAAAAAGAAAGGAATGATTATTTATGAAAAGCCTGGCAGAATTAGAGGCAATCAGAGCAAAAACGCTTGGAAATGTGACAATGCGGAAGGACGATCATGCTGTCCGCGTTGTTGTCGGCATGGCAACCTGCGGAATCGCGGCAGGAGCAAGACCGGTGATGGCGGCATTTGTAGAGGAGATTGGAAAGCGCGGACTGGATCATGTAAACGTGACACAGACAGGCTGTATCGGCGTCTGTCGATTAGAGCCGATCGTGGAGATTTACATGCCGGATCAGGAAAAGGTTACCTATGTAAAAATGACGCCGGAAAAAGCGAAAAAGGTTGTCGCTGAACATTTGGTAAACGGCAGAATTGTATCGGAATATACCATCGGAGCAGCAGAATAAGGCGCTTGAATTAAAAAGATTTGAAAGGAATGATACAAGACATGGATATGGTAAGAGGTCACATTTTATGCTGCGGCGGTACTGGCTGTACCTCCTCCGGGAGCGAAGCCATTATAAAAGAAATGGAAACGCAGCTTGCGGCTTATGGCTTGGAAAAGGAATATAAAGTAGTCAAAACCGGCTGTTTCGGACTCTGTGCATTAGGTCCGATCATGATTGTGTACCCGGAGGGTGCGTTCTACAGCCGCGTCAAGGTAGAGGATGTTAAGGAAATTGTAGAAGAACATCTCTTAAAGGGTCGAATTGTAAAGCATTTGCTCTATCAGGAAACAATTGAAGAAGATAATATTAAGAGCTTAAACGAAGTAGACTTCTATAAAAAGCAGATGCGAATTGCACTTCGGAACTGCGGTGTGATTAACCCGGAAAATATTGATGAGTATATCGCATTCGACGGCTATAAAGCGCTCGGAAAGGCATTAACCGAAATGACGCGCGAGGAAGTGATTCAGGAAATTTTAGATTCCGGACTGCGCGGACGCGGCGGCGGCGGTTTCCCCACCGGACTGAAATGGAAATTTACATATGCTGCAAAGGGCGATCAGAAATATGTTGCCTGCAATGCCGACGAGGGTGACCCGGGTGCGTTTATGGATCGTTCCATCTTAGAGGGTGATCCGCACAGCGTGATTGAGGCTATGGCGATTGCCGCTTATGCGATCGGTGCAAACCAGGGTTATATTTACATCCGTGCAGAATATCCGATTGCCGTTAAGAGATTGGAAATTGCAATCGGTCAGGCAAAGGAATACGGTCTTTTAGGAAAAGACATCTTCGGCACAGGCTTTGATTTTGACTTAGAGCTTCGTCTGGGTGCAGGCGCATTTGTCTGCGGTGAGGAAACTGCGCTGATGACCTCCATTGAAGGAAAGCGCGGTGAGCCAAGACCCCGTCCGCCGTTCCCGGCAAATCAGGGACTTTGGCAGAAACCGACCCTTTTAAACAACGTAGAAACCTATGCAAACATTCCGCAGATTATCAATAAGGGCGCTGCATGGTTCAGCTCTATCGGAACAGAAAAGAGCAAGGGAACAAAGGTATTTGCGCTCGGCGGAAAAATTAATAACACCGGTCTGGTGGAAATTCCGATGGGAACAACGCTCCGCGAAATTATTGAGGACATCGGCGGCGGCATTCCGAACGGAAAGAAATTTAAAGCGGCACAGACAGGAGGTCCCTCCGGCGGGTGTATCCCGGCATCCTTAATGGATACACCGATTGACTACGATTCCTTAATTGCAATCGGTTCTATGATGGGATCGGGCGGTCTGATCGTTATGGACGAGGACAACTGCATGGTTGACATTGCAAAATTCTTCTTAGAATTTACCGTGGACGAATCCTGCGGAAAGTGTACTCCCTGCCGTATCGGTACAAAACGTCTTTTAGAAATTTTAACAAAGATTACAAAGGGCAAAGGAACAATGGAGGATATCGACCGCTTAGAGGAGCTTTGCTACAGCATTAAGGCTTCTTCCCTCTGCGGTCTGGGACAAACTGCCCCCAACCCGGTTCTTTCCACCCTGCGCTATTTCCGTGATGAATATGAAGCACATGTACGCGATCATGTCTGTCCGGCTGGTGTCTGCAAGGCGCTGTCGAAATATGTGATCGATCCGGATAAGTGTAAGGGATGCAGTCTCTGCTCCAGACAGTGTCCGGTGGGTGCGATTTCCGGTCAGATCAAATCTCCGTTTGTAATTGATCAGGAAAAGTGCATCAAGTGCGGCGCTTGTCAGGCAGCTTGTAAGTTCAAGGCAATTGACAAGAAATAAAATGCGAAAAGAAAGGACTGAAAACGTAAATGGTTAATTTGAAAATAAATGGTCAGGCTGTCAGCGTTCCGGAAGGCTATACCGTTTTGCAGGCAGCGCGCGAGGCTGGCATTGACATCCCAACCCTGTGTTACTTAAAGGATGTATCGCAGACCGGTTCCTGCAGAATGTGCGTCGTAGAAATCGTAGGCGCACGCGCCCTCCAGGCAGCATGCGTTTATCCGGTAGCCGAGGGAATCGAAGTTTTAACGCATTCTCCAAAGGTAAAAAAGGCAAGAAAAGCAACCTTAGAGCTTTTGCTCTCCAATCACGACAGAAAGTGTCTCACCTGTACCCGGAATCAGAAATGCGAATTGCAGGCGCTCTGCGATGAATTAGGTATTACTGATATTCCTTATGAGGGAGTTCGGAATGAATACGAAATTGACGATTTATCTCCGTCAATTGTTCGTGACAACAATAAATGTATTCTCTGCCGCCGCTGTGTGAGCGTTTGTAAAAACATTCAGACGGTTGGGGTAATTGATGCAACCGAGCGTGGCTTTAACACCACAATCGCGTCTCCGTTCCATAAGTCCTTAGCAGAAACCGCCTGCGTAAACTGCGGACAGTGTATCACTGTCTGTCCGGTAGGCGCTTTGAGAGAAAAGGATAACACGGACGAAGTATTTGAGGCAATTGCAGATCCGGATAAATACGTGATCGTTCAGACCGCTCCGGCTGTCCGTGCCGCATTGGGCGAGGAATTTGGCTACGCAATCGGCACTCCGGTCACCGGTAAAATGGCAGCATCCCTGCGCCGTTTAGGCTTTGACAAGGTATTTGATACCGATACCGGTGCAGACCTCACGATTATGGAGGAGGGGACGGAGCTGTTAAACCGTCTGCAAAACGGCGGCAAGCTCCCGTTAATCACCTCTTGCAGTCCGGGTTGGATCAAATTCTGTGAACATAACTTCCCGGATTTTCTGGACAATCTCTCCAGCTGCAAATCTCCGCATCAGATGTTTGGTGCAGTGCTGAAAACCTATTATGCAGAAAAGCACAATATTGACCCGAAAAAGATTGTTGTTGTCTCGGTAATGCCCTGCGTTGCAAAGAAATTTGAGGCAGGACGGCCGGAAATGGAAGTGGACGGACTCCGCGATGTAGATGTTGTTATTTCCACACGTGAATTAGCAAAAATGATTAAGCAATCCGGCATTAAATTCTGCGAACTGCCGGAGGAAAGCTTTGATCAGCCGTTTGAGGAAGCAACCGGCGCAGGTGTCATCTTTGGTGCAACCGGCGGTGTAATGGAGGCAGCGCTCCGTACCGTTTCAGAAATTGTAGAAAAGAAACCGCTTGAAAAGCTTGAATTTACACAGGTTCGCGGAACAGAGGGAATCAAGGAGGCAACTCTTACCCTGGGCGGCAAGGATGTCCGTGTGGCAATTGCACACGGCTTAGGAAATGCCAGAAAGCTTTTGGAAAGCATCCGTTCCGGCGAAAAACAATATGAATTTGTAGAAATTATGGCATGCCCCGGCGGCTGTGTCACCGGCGGCGGTCAGCCGATCTGCTCGGCAAAGACCTGGATGGATGTTGACATCAAGACAGAACGCGCAAAGGCGCTCTATGCTGAGGATGAGGCATCAAAAATCCGCAAGAGCCACGAAAATCCGGATATTCAACTTCTGTATAAGGAGTTTTTCGGAGAACCCGGATCTCATAAATCTCATGAGCTTTTGCATACACACTATACTGCAAGAAGTAAATTCTAAAAAAGAGAAATCCCCCTGCCGGGTGTGGCAGGGGGATTTCTTTGATTTGCCGGAATGCTTCAAACTGATAAAAAAGCGTGACAGAAAAATCTGCGCAAATACGCAGCGGAACGCGGGATACGCTCCTCACCAAAATCCAAGCACCTCCGCAGAAACAGTTGTGTCAGGTGTGTCTGCGGATCGACAAATCAAAGGTCTATGATCGGTTTATCAGGAATAACCACTCCCTGATATTTGTATTATAACTCATATTCCACTATATGTCAATACTTTTTCCACTATTTGTTTTTAATTTATAGTATTTGATTGAATAATTATAAAGTATTCCACATAATATAAAACAAAATTCACCATATGTATTTACAACTAAGATACAATAAAAGTAAACAAATAGTGGAAAGGAGGTTGACAATGAAAGATATTTTATCAGAGAACATCAGGGTTCTCCGTAAGCAAAAAGGGTTGACGCAAGCGCAGTTAGCTTCAAAAATCGGGGTCAATAAATCAATTATCTCTGCCTATGAGAATCAGGAACGCTTGCCGTCAGTTGCTGTTTTGATCAAGCTATCCTATGAATTTAATGTATCCATTGAGTATCTTTTAGGCGTTAAGCGTAATAAATTTATCGACATCTCCAAGCTGACAGACGGGCAGATCGCGGCAATTTCCAATATTGTGGGACAATTTGAAGAGGCAAATCAGGCTGCACGCATAATTACATGAAAAAAATGCTGATGTCTATACCCAAGACATCAGCACTTTTTTATCTGTCTATAATCATTTGTAAATACGGAAGTTCGGAAAATCCTATTTTTTTATAAAGCTGAATCGCTTTTTGATTGTTCGGACATGCCTCCAGGCGAAAACGTGCCGCCTTTTTTCCGTACTCCTCTTTCACAAACTGCAAATACTCTGTTCCAAGTCCCCTCCCTTGAAATGCCGGGCGGACATAGATTTCCTCCAAAAGCGCACATAAGCCGCCTGCCTCGCCGGAATAGGTAAAGGACAACTGACCGTAGCCGGCAGGCTGACCGTCACACTCAAACACATACAACGCAAGATACGGACTCCCGGCAAGTACCTCCTGTATGTTTTTCTGAATCTGTTCTGTCGGAATCGGCGCAAGTACACCGTCTGTATGATAAAATTCATCCATCATATCACAGCAGACCTGATAATCCTCCGGGGTAAGCTCTCGAATCATAATCGGTTTCCTCCGTTACAGTAAATACGAATATTTTGAAAACAGCTGAATCCCTTTAGAAATTTCCGATGAGGACATTCTCTGCATTAAGTACTTTTTCAGCTCGGAACGTTCCTCCGAGGTTAAGCCGCCGCTTAAAAGTCCCATAATATATCCGACATCCACCTTGCGTGCAAGCGCCAAACCAGCCGCTAAATCTCTGGGATCAATCTGATCCTTGTATTTCTCATAGGCTGATTTTGCCGTTTTCGGCTTCTCTGTTGCCGCCGGTGCAAGGGTTTCCTGTGCCGGTGCAGGAATTTCCGCCTGAATCTGTTCCTGCCGCTGTGCCTCCTTTTTCTGCTTTGCCACCTCTAAGAGGTTTAAAAGCCGCCCAGCCTCCTTCGGGCTTTCCTGATTCAGGTATTCCTGCATATCATTTTCCTGAATAATCGCCTCCACCTGCTCAATCAGCACCTCGCCGACATTCTCCGGCAATGCCGTTTCCGGAATCACCTCTCCTGCCACACTCGGAGACGCACTGGGCATCAGCCGCGGAACAACTTTGCATTTCCAATAATAATATAATCCGCCGACCCCAATGGCGGCAATCACGAAAATTGCAGCTAAAACCCATAAAATGACCTTAACCGCCTTTTTTTTCTTCATATCAATTCCTCCGTTTCTCGGATTTAGCTTTATTGTATCATACTTTTATAAAAAATACAAGACCCCCTGCATTTTGTTCACAAAAATAAAACATTTAGATCGTCCGGAAAACTGCTAAGAGGATTAAAATGATCCCGCTGATGCCGGAAAACCAATCCGGAAGTCTGGAAGAAAGCCGCTCCCCGAGAGAACGTCCGGATAAGATTGCCGCCGCGTTGAAAACAACAGACCAGAAAATCACTGCCGGGATATCGATATTTCCGATTGCTGCACCGATTCCTGCCGCAACGCTGTCTAATGAAAGCGACATTGCAAGCGCGAAAGCCTCTTTCGGCGAAAGACTTTTGGACTGATCTACATCTGCCTCCTCCGGATCTGCATAAAGCGTCAGGACAAAGCGCAAATGAAAAAACGAGAAATTCCAGTGACTGCAAAGCTTCTGATGCTTTCGGATCAGCGATTTTGTAGCACCGTCCAAAAGCCGGCTGACGCCCAGCAGAAACAAAATCAAAAAGCTGACAACGGACGATAAACGCGCCGGAAAAAAAGGTTTTAAAGCTGAACCAAACCCCAGAAAGATTCCTAAAATCACACCGCCAACACCGCTGATAATCCAGACAGAGCCTGCCGGAATCCGAATTTGACTGCTGCCATAGGAAAGACCTGCAAAAAATGCGTCCGCGGAAAGCGCCAGGGCAAAGAAAAAAGCCATCCAAAAAGCGTCCATATTCTCACCACTCCATATTTTTGCTATGTAATAAAACGGGATCGGACAAATTTCTTATCCGATCCCTATCTGATCAGCACAAAATCGGCTGTAGTTGTTTTTTCTCCAGCGCCGCTTCTGCCGCCGGCAGAATTTTCTGCATATCGCTCACTAAGGAACGCGGCTTTTTTTCGCAGTCATCCTGTCCGAACGGAACAAAGAAATAATGGCTGCGGTTTAAAAGCGTTCCGATATTTTTTGCCGCGCCGGATAATCCGTCATTGGTAGATACCGCTAAGAGAACCGGCTTTTGATTTCGCAAATGCGCCTTTGCCGCCATCGTAACCGAAGTATCGGCAATGCCGGAAGCAAGCTTTGCCAGCGTGTTGCCGGTTGCCGGTGCGATAATCAGTAAATCCAGATACCCTTTCGGACCGATTGGCTCTGCATCCCGGACGGTATGTAGAATCGGATTTTTGCAGATTCTTAAAAGTTCTCCCTGAAAGTATTCGCTCGTTCCAAAGCGCGTATCCGTTTCATAGGCATTTCTGCTCATAATCGGAATAATCGTTGCGCCTGTTTCAGAAAGCGTCTCTAACTCCTTTAAAACGCGCCGAAACGTACAAAACGAACCGGTCATTGCAAAGCCGATTGTCTTGGAAGATAAGTCCACTTATGATTCCTCCATTTCTTTCATAATGTTGGTGATCGTTTTTTTGATCATTTCTCCCGATGTGATCGGCGCTGTTTTTCCCGGCAGGCTCAATGCCCAGATCACCTTAACCCCCAGTTCCTTTGCGGCTGTGAAATCCACCCCGCCCGGCTTGGAAGCAAGATCAATCAAAAGACAGCCCGGATCAAGCCGTGCTAAAACGTCATGCCCAAAGAGCAGGTGCGGAACAGTGTTAAAAATGACATCAAACTCTCCGGCACACTCCCAGATTGCCCCGGTGGGAACCGATTGGTATCCATAGGCATCAATCCATGCAAAATCACTATATTTCCGGGCAGAAACCGTGACGCATGCACCAAATGCACGAAGCCGGTCGGCAAGTACTTTTCCGATTCTCCCAAACCCGACCACCAGGCACTTGCTTTGGTGCAGCGTTCTTGGAAGTTCGGAAAGCGCAATCTCAATCGCACCCTCTGCGGTCGGAATTGCATTCGCAACACTCAGCTCCTCACGTTCAAAATAATCATAGCAGGTGATTCCGGAAAGCCGCTCCCGCAGCTGACTGCTGATTTTTCCGCCAAAGATCAGCTGCTTCGGAGTCAGGCGTACAACAAGCTCCTCCAGCGGAATTGTCTCTGTGCTAAAGGGTGCGTTCAGAGAAATCTGGTCGTGACTCACCGGCAGCGGCAGGATGATCATGTCGCTTTGCGCCGCCGCTTCAAGACTTTCCGCCTTTTTGGAGCATTCCTCGGCTTTATCAAATCCATAGACTCTGACCCGGTTTCCGTCTGCCTCCAGCGCGTCCGCAAGCGTGAGCTGACGCAGATCTCCGCCAATCACAGAAATTGTTCGAAACATATCCATCCCTCCTGAAATCTATCGGAGTATTTCCGATACTGTATAGTATGAATATGGCGGTCAGAATGTGAGCACAAAAAAAGCTGTTCGCAGCGGAACAGCTTTTTTCAGTATCCAAAATTTAGTCCTCACTCTTTTTCAGCATCAGATTTGTCACAATACCGAGAATCAGAGCAACTGCAACCGGGGTCAGGGTAACGCTTCCAAATGTCAGCGACAGACCGCCGATTCCGGCAATCAGAATCACCGAAACAACAAACAGATTCTTATTCTTATCTAAATCAATATCCTTAAACATTCTCAAACCGCTGACTGCGATAAAACCATAAAGCGTCATGCAGACACCGCCCATAACACAGGACGGAATGGAATTTACAATTGCAACAAACGGAGACAGGAACGAAATCAGAATTGCACCGATGGATGCTGCAAAAATCGTAGCAACCGAAGCATTTCCGGTAATCGCCACACAGCCGATTGATTCTCCGTAGGTCGTGTTCGGACATCCGCCAAAGACTGCGCCTACCATAGATCCAACACCGTCTCCCAAAAGTGTTCTGGAAAGACCCGGCTTTTCCAACAAGTCTCTCCCAATGACAGAGGACAGGTTCTTATGGTCTGCAATATGCTCTGCAAAAACTACAAATGCAACCGGAACATAAGCCACAGCAACCGTTCCGATATACGTTCCGTTTAATTCTCCAAAACCCTTTGCAGCTGTTACGAATGTGAAATCCGGGATGGCAAAGAATGTTTTTAAAGTGACGCCGTCTGCCACCAGCGCGGTAAACGGAGAGAAATCCAATACCTTTAATGCGTCAATTCCTGCTGCATTTCCAATGACGGTGAAAATAGCAGAAACCGCATAGCCTGCTGCAATACCGATAATAAACGGAATCAGCTTTGCCGTTCTCTTTCCGAAAGTAGATGCCAGGATAACGGTAAAAAGTGTCACCAGGCCGCAAACAAAGCAAATGAGCGGCGACGCTGCCTGCGTCTCTCCGATCATCACATTTCCGCTTACGATATCGCCAACAGCATTTCCTGCTAAGGAAAGTCCGATAATGGCAACGGTAGGTCCGATTACCACTGCCGGCATCAGGCGGTTAATCCAATTAACACCGACTGCCTTTACAATTGCCGCAATCAGAACATACACCAAGCCTGCAAAAATTGCACCCAGAATCAGTCCTAAGTATCCCAGCGACATTGATACACCGCCTGCAAAGGCTGCCGCCATAGAGCCTAAAAACGCAAAAGACGAACCCAAGAAAACAGGACTCTGCTTTTTCGTAAAGGCAAGATAAACAAGTGTTCCCATACCTGCACCAAAGAGCGCCGCTGCCGGGCTCATTCCGTTTCCGATAATCACCGGAACAACCAACGTTGCCGCCATAATCGCCAAAAGCTGCTGAATTGCAAACACAATCAGCTGCCCCAGCCTCGGCTTGT
The DNA here is from genome assembly GCA_934462945.1 of uncultured Clostridia bacterium. Classification (GTDB taxonomy): domain Bacteria; phylum Bacillota; class Clostridia; order UBA1381; family UBA1381; genus RQCD01. The sequence continues at coordinate 10,074 of CAKSJF010000008.1, forward strand.
CCTCAACCTGATAAATAATTTTCATTTGTTCTACCCCTCCATAAAATTTCTTCAGGCATAAAAAAACTGACAATTGCAATGATAAAAACAATGTCAGCTCTTTTTACCAAAATCAAAAGAAAATGAACAGAAAATATTAAAAATCCCATGGTGATTTTTAAAGCCTCTCATATTCATCCCCCTTTACACGTTTCTACAATCATATCAAAAATCCGATAAAAAGTCAAGGGTTTTTTGAAAATTTGTCAAATAATCGGAAAATTTTTTACAAATTTTTTTCTCATTTAACGCGGGGATGTCAAATAAAACATAAAAACGGCTAAAATCTGTCTCAAAGGCAGATTTTAGCCTGAATCTATGTCTTTCTTCTTTTTATGCAACTCTTCTTGCGCCTACATAAGTAGAATAACTGCTCATTTTACTTAAAGACGTGTAGCAAACCGTTTTTCCCGGACTGGGAGAATGGATGACTGAACCGTTTCCTGCGTAGATTCCAACATGGGAAATGCCTGCGCCCTTCGAGAAGAACACCAGATCTCCCGGCTGAAGCTCACTTCTTGATACGCTTGCACCGTTATGATACTGCTCCTTTGACGACCGGCTGACCGAAATTCCGTTTTTCCGGCATACATACTGCACCAAACCGGAGCAGTCAAACCCAGACGGGGATGTTCCGCCGTATACATAGCGCACTCCAAGATATTTCTTTGCTTCCTCCACAATGGCTTGTCCCTTGCTGCTCGCCGGAGCGCTTGTCTTTGTTTCTGTATTCACTACAGCAGTTTTGGTTGTCTTAGTTGCAGCTTTTGTCGTTTTAACTGTTGCTGCAGTCTTTTTTGCAGCCTCTTTTGCCGCTTTCTCTGCTGCTGCCTTTTCAGCTGCCGCCTTTTGTGCCTGAATTTCTTCTTCCGTCTGAACATAATCAGACTTCACATAAGCATATCTTCCGTTGATCGAAATTTTTGTCCAATTTGAACCCTTTGTTACAATGGTACACTTTGTACCGTCAGAAAGGGAATCCACGATTTCAGCAGAATCATTCGGGAATGCACGGACATTCACAGAGGAACCCTGTGCGCTGATTACCCCCGGCTTTGCCATTGCCTGCATCTGATCCTTTCTGAGACTTAAAATTGTCTCTTTCGGAACGGTATTCTCCACTGTTACATAATCAGCAAGCATATAGCCTAAATCATAGTTATCTCCATAATAAACTTTTAGCCAGCCATCCTCCAGCCGTTCCAGAATCACGATCTTGTCGTCCTCATCCAGCTGATCAATGACATTTGTACCGTCCGTTCCGATACCGTCCCGGATATTCACACCGCCGGCATTTGCACTTCCGATTTCATAAGCAAAATTGTCTAAATAAGCCTTTTGTGCTTCCTCATAGGATTCTGTGATAAATTCTGCAAAAACATATCCGGTCTGATCGCCAAAGGAGATTTTGTACCAATCTCCCTCCTGACCGGAAATCTGCACCTCCTGCGCACAGCTGAGCTGACCGATCATTTCTGATTCCTGATTTGCTTCACTGCGAACATTCAGCACGTTTTCCGTAATCAGAACATATCCCTTTTCCGGAATCTTCTTTTCTTCCTGCGTTTCTTGATTCTCTGTTATCTCCGGGGTATCTCCCTCACCGTCGCCGGCTAAAACTGCCGGAGTCGGCGCAGGGGAAGCAGGAGCGACAACCGCCCGGTCTGCTTTTGCATTTGTCACCAAGGACGCCTGCTTTGCCGCCAGAGAACCTACCATCGCGACAGCCAGAAAAGCTGCCAGCGAATGTTTCAGATTTCTCATATATGTAGCCTCCAAAAGTTATTTCAAAAATGTTACAAATCTATTATACACTATTTTTTTCAATTTGTCAAACATTTTTAACAACTTTTTTTGACTTTTGTAATATTTTTGTAATTTCAGTCTTTCTGCTTCTTAAAAAGAAAGCATTCTCCTGTTTTGGGATCAAACACTTCATGATTGTTTTGAAGCTTTTCCGAAAGCTCCTTGAAAAGAAGTGCGTCTAACGGGCAATGTAAAACCTTAGACATCTTCATCGCCAGTGAAACACCGGGAACTGCTCTCCCTTTTTCATAGTTGATCAGCATTGGAGTAGAGATTCCAATCATCTCTGCAAGCTCCGACTGTGTATAGTCCATACGTTTTCGCTGCCAGCGGATTCGCTCTCCGATAATTTTCGCTTCCTGTTCCCTTTTCAATTCAATCATGCTTTATGCCTCCGTTCTTAAATGCTCTTTAATTCTTTTGTAATTCTTTCAAATTCCTCCAACCCTAATTTTTCTCCCCGAATCATAGGCGAAATTTTCGCCCGCTCTAAAGCGCTTGTCAAAGTATCCTTTTCATATCCGAATGCATGCGAAAGACAATTCAGGAGCGTTTTTCTCCGCTGTGCAAACGCTGCCTTTACAATTCGGAAAAAGAGCGCTTCGTCCACGCTTTCAATTTTTGGTTTTTCCAGCACATGCATTCTGAGTACCGCCGAGTCCACCTTGGGCGGCGGGAAAAATGAACCTGCCGGAACAGTTGTAATGATTTCCGGCTCGGTGTAATACTGGCACAGCACACTGATCGCTCCATATTCTTTCGTTCCTGCCGGAGCGCAGATTCTCTGGGCAACCTCCTTTTGAATCATGACCACAATATCCGAAACCGGCAGCTTTTTTTCAATCAGTCCGGTCAGAATCGGCGTGGTGATATAATAAGGCAGATTTGCCGCAACGCTCACCCTTTGTCCGGGAAAACGCTCTGCAATCACCGCTCCCAAATCCATCTTCATCACGTCGCCTATCAAAATTTCCACATTATCAAATTCCGCCAGCGTTTCCTCCAAAACAGGAACTAAACGCCGGTCAATCTCTACCGAAACAACGGATGAAAAATGCCTGGCAAGCTCTTTTGTTAAAACACCGAATCCAGGACCGATTTCAATTGCCGCGTCCGCAGCGCCTGCCGCAGCACAAATATCCTCCAAAACGTTCGGATCCAGCAGAAAATTCTGTCCCAAACCCTTGGAGAACGTAAATCCGTGCCGCGCCGCAAGCTCTTTAATTACCTTTGGTGAGGTCAGCTCCATAGCTCTATTCTCCGATTTTCTTTAAGAATTTTTCGTGTGCTGCGCGAAGCTCCTTTGCCTTTTCCTCCGGCGCAGTCGGATTGCAGTGCGCCCATGCACCTGTTTCGGAGGAGGCATTATATTTGATCTTATCCGCAGAACGCATCGGCGGATAAAATGCAATATGAAAATGATGGAAATCTGTGTTACCGCTGTTGACCGGATTCTGGTACATGCACATCATATACGGGAAGGTGTAGTCAAAAAGACTGTCCAGCATACCGGCAGTTTCTTTTAAGGTCTTTGCCAGGCTGTTCTTTTCCTCCTCCGTCATTTGAGAAAGGTTCTGAATATGACGCTTTGCAGCAATATAAACACCATACGGGTATTCACAGAAAAACGGCAGGAACACGATAAAATCGTCATTTTCAAAAATCACACGCGATCCGGCTTTCTTCTCATCCTCCAGCATATCGCACATCAGGCAGTGACCGGTTTCATCCAAATGCTCCCGGAAAGAATCCATTTCCAGTTCAATTTTTTTCGGAATCACGGAATAGCCGTAAATCTGACCGTGCGGATGCGGCATGGTTACTCCCACGGCTGCGCCGCGGTTTTCAAAGATAAAGACGTACTTGATTTTCTCATCTTTCTGAATTTCCTCAAAACGCTGCTGCCACAGATCCACCAACTCACGGATATGCGGAACATTCAGTTCCGGAAGTGTTACGGTATGCTCCGGTGAATACAAAATCACCTCACACTTTCCGTAAGCCGGACGCGTTTTGTAAAGCTCCGTTGCCACATCATCCGGTTCGGGCGGATTCTGACTTAATGCCGGGAAATCATTATCGTATTTATAAACGGTAAAATGATCCGGAACTTTTCCCGATCCCGGGCAAAACGGACACCAGTCTTTCGGCATCTGCGGCCGGTTCTGCCGGTGCGATGCGATCATCACCCAATCTTTAATTAACGGATTCCAACGTAATTCTGCCATAGTTTTCAGTTTCCTTTCTTTATTTGTCGACACTCAACATTTTTATTTTACTATAGGTTTTTTTATTTGTCAATGCGTATTTTTCTCAAAGAAATTCCCGGATTCGCTCCACTGCTTCAGCAGTTTTTTCACGGTCTCCAAATGCCGTCAGACGGATGTACCCCTCTCCGGCAGGACCAAATCCTACACCCGGAGTTGTAACAACATTTGCCTGCTCCAAAAGTGTGTCAAAAAATTCCCAGGATTTTTTACCGTCCGGTGTTTTTGCCCAGATATAAGGCGCATTAACACCGCCGTAAACTGTCAGTCCTGCATTTTTGAGCCCCTCGCGGATCACCCTTGCATTTTCCTGATAATAGGAAATCGTTTCCCGGATCTGTGCTTTTCCTGCCTCGGTATAGATTGCTGCTGCTGCACGCTGGGTTACATACGGAACACCGTTAAACTTGGTACACTGCCGTCTGTTCCAGAGTGCATTCAAAGAGGTATTGTTCCGGACAAGCGCTTTCGGAACAACCGTATAGGCACACCGCGTACCGGTAAAGCCTGCTGTTTTGGAAAAACTCCTAAACTCAATCGCACATTCCTTTGCTCCCTCAATTTCAAAAATACTATGCGGAACATCCGGGTCGGTAATAAATGCTTCATAAGCAGAATCATAGAGAATCACCGCGTCATTTTCTCTTGCATAGTCCACCCACTTTTGAAGTTCTGTCCGGCTTGCCGCCATACCGGTCGGGTTATTGGGGAAACAAAGATAGATCATATCCACCTTTTGTTTTGGAATTTCCGGCAAAAAACCATTCTCCTCCACACAGTCCATATAAACAAGCTTTGACCAGCGGTCGCCGATAAAATCACCTGCCCGCCCGCTCATCGCATTGGTGTCGATATAAACCGGATAAACCGGATTGCAGACAGCAACAATATTCTCCGCAGCAAAAATATCGGTAATATTACCGCAATCTGATTTTGCGCCGTCTGATACAAAAATTTCATCCGTATCAATGTTCACACCGCGCGCCTCATAATCGTGCTTTGCAATCAATTCACGCAGAAAGTCATAGCCCTGCTCCGGTCCATAGCCATGGAAACCCTCGAACGTTCCCATTTCGTCCACAGCCTTATGCATGGCATCAATCACTGCCGGGGCAAGCGGACGGGTAACATCTCCGATTCCCATCCGGATCAGATTTGCCTCCGGATGCTTTGCCTGATATTCTGAAACCTTTTTCGCAATGGTTGAAAAAAGGTAGCTGCCGGGCAGCTTATTATAGTTTTCATTAATATTTGCCATCATTTCCTCCTATTTCTCCGTCAAACACAAATTCTGCCGCACCTGTCATATAAACCGGTGCGCCCTCTTTTTCCCACTCAATATGCAGCGTTCCGCCAAGCAAGATAATGTCTGCCTCCTGATCCACCTTGCCCGAAAGCCGGCATGCTGTCATGACAGCACACGCGCCTGTTCCGCAGGCAAGCGTCTCTCCTGCTCCGCGCTCCCACACGCGCATTTTTACCGTGTGCGGATCAATCACCTGAATAAACTCTGTATTAATTCTTTTAGGGAAAAGCGGATGATGCTCAAATTTCGGGCCCAATTTTTCAATCTCTAAATCCGACGGATCTCCGTAAAACACCACCGCATGCGGATTTCCCATTGAAACACCTGTGACGGAATATGTCACTCCGTCCACCTCCACCGGCTGCTCAATAAAACGTTCCAGTTCGGACGCAATCGGAATCTTTTTGGGGAACAGCTCCGGAACGCCCATATTGACACGCACCGTTTTCACACTGCCCTGCTCCAAAAAAAGCTCTAAGGTTTTGATTCCTGCAAGCGTTTCTACTGTGACGGTTGTTTTTTGGGTCAGTCCGCGGTCATGTACATATTTTCCCACGCAACGGATCGCATTGCCGCACATTTCCGCCTGTGTTCCGTCCGAATTATACATATCCATCCGGAAATCCGCACAGTCAGACGGACGAATCAGCACCAAACCGTCCGATCCGATTCCGAAATGCCGGTCACTCACACACTTTGCCAGCGCGCCGATCTCCTCCGGCATCTGCTCCGAAAAGCAGTTGACATAAATATAGTCGTTGCCTAATCCCTGCATTTTTGTAAATTTCATCAGAACACTCCTAACTCACTTAAAATATATTTTGCCGTATCTGTAAATTTACTGCCGGAGTCCATGCTGCGCTTTTGAATAAAGCGGTGTGCCTGTTCCTCCGTCATCATGTATTTTTCGATTAATACCTGCTTCGCCTGTGTGATCAGCCGCTGATCCTCCTCGCTCCGTTCCGGCTTTGGCTTTTTCTTTTTTCTCGCCCTGCCGGTCAGCATGTCAATTGTGGAAATCAACTGCACATGATTCACAGGAAGTGGCATCAGCACAATGTCACAATTGGAAATCAACGCCTGCTGATCCGGGCGGATCAGCGAAATCATCGGACACCCCTCCGGGAGATCCTCCATGATTTCCTCCGCGGTTGCGTCCGGCAATTTAAAGCCCATAATGACAATACAATCGCCCCGGTGGCGCACCGTCCGGATCAGCTCCGCGCCGGAATGACAGCCTGCCACAATTTCATAGCCGCTTCCGCCGAGCATCCGCTGAAGCTTTTGTTGTACCTCATCCTTTGCAAATCCTAAAACGATCCTCTCCAAGCTGTCACCTCCTTTACCCCTATTGTATGCTTTAATAGCGTATCAGATAATGGGAAAGCTCCCATTGGGTAATTTGGCGGCAATAGTCCTCGTATTCTCTCTGCTTTGCGTCCAGATAACGTGCATGAAGTGCATCTCCCAACAGCTCACGGACAAATGCCGAGCATCTCGCCGTTTCAATCGCCTCAATCAGACTGTACGGCATGGAATCAATGCCCTCCTCCCTGCGTTTTTCCTCCGACAGAACGGACGGATTGTGATCCACGCGTTCCGGTGGCTGCATGCCCTGACGGATTCCGTCCAGTCCTGCCTTAATACAAGCAGCCAGAGCGAAATACGGGTTGCAGGTCAAATCCGGAACACGGAATTCGATCCTTGCGGAATTTTCTAAATCGGACGGAACACGGATTGCCAGACTGCGGTTCTTTTCCGACCATGCAAGATAATTGACGCAGTTTTTTTCCTGCATCAAAAACCGTTTGTAGGAATTGACTGTGGGATTGGTCAGGCAGGAAATCTCTCTGGCATGCGCAAGCATCCCTGCAATAAAGCTTTTTGCAGTATCGCTCAAAACACCGTTTTCCGCAAAAATATTCTTTCCGTTCTGCAAAAGACTGAAATTCAGATGCAGCGCTGAACCATCCTCTGTCTGCAAAGGTTTCGGCATAAAGGTGGCATGCAGTCCGTGCCGCTTTGCAATTGTTTTCACCACCATTTTAAAGGTTGTAATCCGATCGGCAGTCACCAGGGCGGAATCCTTTCCAAACACCACCTCATGCTGTCCCCTGCCCGACTCATGGTGCGATGCCTCCACCTCAAAGTCCATATCCTCTAAGGTCAGCACAATTTCGCGCCGGCAGTTTTCGCCGTTATCCAGAGGAGCAACGTCAAAATATCCGCCCTCATCATTCGTGCTTGCAAGCGGTGCGCCGGAATCATCTGTGTTAAACAGATAAAATTCACACTCCGGTCCAACCTGACAGTCAAACCCCATCTCATAAGCTTCCAGCATCACTTTTTTTAAGATATAACGCGGGTCGCCGGCAAAAGGCTTGCGGTCGGCAGTATAAATATCACAAATCAGCCGGGCAACCTTTCCCTGATGCGGCCGCCACGGGAAAATTGCAAAGGTATCTAAAATCGGATACAAATACATATCCGATTCCTCCACCGAGACAAATCCGTCAAATGCTGAGCCGTCAAATGTGATTTTATTCTCAAGCGCCTTTTCCAGCTGCGAAACCGTAATGGCTACATTCTTGATCTGACCGGACAGATCGGTAAATTGCAGCCTGATAAACTGGACGTCTTCCTCCTCAACTAAATTCAATATATCCTGCTTTGTATACATAGATTCTTCTCCTTTCCCGGCATATGCCCTGTTCCGGAAATTGTATTTACAAAAAAAGAGGGTATCAAAATGAATTTGAAACCCCCTTGCTTCTGACTTAATTTTATCATGAACCAACGCATTTGTCAATTGATTCCTGAAAACTTATTCACCTAAATATGCTTTTTTGATCTGATCGTTGTTCATCATTTCTTTTGCGTCGCCGCTCATGACGATATTTCCTGTCTCTAAAACATAAGCACGGTCTGCGATGGAAAGCGCTTTTTTCGCATTCTGTTCCACCAAGAGAACCGTTGTTCCGCTTTTGGAAACGCTTTCAATAATATCAAAGATCTCTCCGACCAAAAGCGGAGAAAGTCCCATAGACGGCTCGTCCATCAGAATAATTTTCGGATTGGACATCAGAGCGCGTCCCATGGCAAGCATCTGCTGCTCACCGCCGGAAAGCGTTCCGGCAATCTGGTTTTTCCGTTCCTCTAAGCGCGGAAAATGCTCATAAACCATCCTGATATTATCGGAAATACGCTTTTTATCACTCAGCGTAAATGCGCCAAGCTTCAGATTCTCATAAACAGAAAGCTCCTGAAAAATTCTTCTTCCCTCCGGCACATGTGCCATTCCCAGCGATACGATCTTATGCGCCGGTGTTTTTAAAAGGTTGATTCCCTCAAAGGTGATTGATCCCTTTTTCGGAGTAATCAAACCGGTAATGGTGTGCAGAATGGTGGTTTTACCAGCGCCGTTTGCACCAATCAGCGCGATAACCTCTCCCTCATTTACTTCAAAGGAGATTCCCTTAATCGCCCGGATCATGCCATAATGCACATGCAGATCCTCAACTGTAAGCATTGCCATCTTAAAATCTCCTCCTTATTCTCCAAGATATGCTGCGATAACCCTCGGATCGTTCAAAACTGTGCTGGTTTCCCCGGACGCAAGTTCTGTTCCGAAATTCAGAACGGTCAGCTTTTCGCAGATTCCGCTGACCAGGCGCATATCATGCTCAATCAGAAGAATTGTCATCTTAAATTCCTTTTGCACAAACCGGATTGTGTCCATCAGCTCGGCTGTTTCGTTCGGATTCATACCAGCCGCCGGCTCGTCCAGAAGTAAAAGCTTCGGATGCGTTGCCAGCGCTCTGGCAATTTCCAGCTTTCTCTGCTTTCCGTAAGGAAGATTTTCTGCTAAAAAGTCCTTTTCTAATTTTAAATCAAAAACCTCTAAAAGCGTATCCGTTTCCTCGTTCATCTGCTTTTCAGTTTTAAAATAAGCCGGAAGTCGGAGCATACTGGATGCTAAGGAGTTTTGATAATGATGCGAAAGTCCCACCTTGACATTATCCGCTACCGACATATTGTGGAACAGGCGGATATTCTGAAAGGTTCTTGCAATTCCTTTCCGGTTAATTTCAATCGGCGCTTTTCCGGTCAGATCTTCTCCATCTAACAGAAAATTTCCGGAAGTCGGCTTATATACACCGGTCAGAAGGTTAAAAACCGTTGTTTTTCCTGCTCCGTTCGGACCAATCAGTCCGTAGAGCTGACCCTTTTCAATCGAGAGTGAAAAGTCATCGACAGCTTTCAGACCGCCGAAGGTGATACCCAAATGATTAACTTCTAAAAGTGCCATTATTCCTTCACCGTTCCTTTCTCTGCCTGTCCTCTCCGAAACAGCTTTTCCTTAAAGGCAAGGAATTTCGGTGAAGCGTTCAGAATCATCATCGCAATCAGAACCACTGCATAGATCAAGAGACGATACTTTGCCAATCCGCGCAGAAGCTCCGGCAAAAGTGTAATAATGACTGCCGCAATAATCGAACCCGGGATAGAACCCATGCCGCCCAGCACAACCATAACCAGAATTTCGATTGATTTATTAAAGTCAAAATTGACAGGTTTCAGCTGTCCGATATTAAAGCCGTATAAAACTCCTGCAACACCGGCAAAAAATGCTGCAATGACAAATGCCAGGAGCTTAAAATAAACGACATTTACACCCGTCGCCTCAGCCGCGATAATGTTATCCCGGATGGCACAAATGGAGCGCCCGTGCCGGGAATGAACCAGATTTGCAATCAGAATCACAGTCAGTACCATCACAACATAAACCAGTGTAAAGTTTGCATGCTTCGGAATTTTCTGTAACCCCAGCGCACCGCCTGTGATGGAGAGACTTGTAAAGAGCGAACGGACAATTTCTCCGAATGCCAGCGTTACAATAGCAAGATAGTCACCCTTTAAGCGCAGCGCCGGAACACCGATAATCACACCAAATACTGCTGCAAACAGTCCGCCGATCAGCATTGCCAGCGGAATTGTGAGATAATCCGGCAAGCCGGAATTGACAGCAAAAATACATCCTGCATATGCTCCCACCGACATAAAGCCGGCATGTCCCAGGGTCAGTTCTCCCAGGAATCCTACCGTCAGATTCAGGGAAACTGCCAATATAATATTAATTCCAATCGGAATCAACTGATTCTGCATAGACCGGGATAATACTCCCGATGCAGAAAGTGCAAACAAAATTGCATAGGCTGCAATCATAATTGCAAGATTCCGGATCAGATTGATTGTTTTCTTTTTCATCGCCATCTCTTACACCTTCTCCATTTTCTTTTTTCCTAACAAGCCAGTCGGCTTAACCAGCAATACGATAATCAGAACGCTGAACACAATTGCATCCGTAATCTGAGACGCATAAACCTTTGCAAAGGTTTCAATAATTCCCAGAATGATGCCTCCGAGCATCGCGCCCGGAATCGAGCCGATACCGCCCAGCACCGCTGCAACGAATGCCTTGATACCCGGCAGCTGACCCATATACGGATCGACATAGGAATTGAAAGATGCAAGATACAGAATACTTGCAACTGCCGCAAGACCCGAACCGATTGCAAATGTGACCGAAATTGTCCGGTTTACATTCACTCCCATCAGCTCCGCTGCGCCCTTATCCTCTGAAACCGCCAGCATTGCTTTACCGGTTTTTGTTTTATTGATAAACAACACCAGCGCAATCATCAGAACGGTTGTGACTGCAAGCGTCAGGATTGTGTTTCCGCTAATCCGGATTCCGCCAAGGTTCACTTCGCCTAAATTAATAAAGTTTGGAACCTGCTGTGCATTTGATCCGAACAGCAAGAGAGATAAGCTCTGCAAAAAATAAGATACACCGATTGCAGTAATCAAAACTGCGAGCGGCGATGCCTTTCTCAAAGGCTTATAGGCAATTTTTTCGATCAGCATACCCATTGCCGCACAGGCAATAATACTGATGGATGCTGCCAAAACCGGATTTGCACCAAATGCCTGCAAGGAAAGCATGACGACATAGCCGCCGACCATAATGACATCTCCGTGCGCGAAATTCAGCATCTTTGCAATTCCGTAAACCATGGTATATCCAAGCGCAATCAGTGCATAGATACTTCCCATGTTCAGGCCGTTAATAAATTGTTGTAATAACATTTCTCCACCCCGTAATCAATTTAACTAATTTTGAAAAACTGCCTTTTGAGCTTTCTGAAAACCTCTCGATCTGTCTTGAACTGAAAGGTGTATGATTTTAAATCTGTTTTGCCTGGAAAAAACATTATGTGTTTTTTCCGCAAATACAAAAAAATGATATGACTTCTTAATCTATCTATATATAGTGGAAAAAGGAGAAGATCTTTTTATCTTCTCCTTTTTCGCAGAAAAACCGCGATATACTGCTAAAAGTGCACCGATTATAACGCTACATATTCTCCGTTTTCAATCTTTGCAAAGTATGCAGTCTTGTCTGCCTCACCTTCTGCGCTGAATGTCATGGTTCCGGTTGTGCCGGTCACTGTAATTTCAGCCATTGCCTTAATGAGTGCATCATTTTCTACAGAACCAGCCTTTTCTGCTGCTGCCTTTACTGCATAAACTGCGTCATAAGCATCTGCTGCGAACTGATCCGGTGTTGCGCTATATTTCTCCTCATAAGCCTTTACAAACTTCTGAACTGTCTCATCCTGTGATGTTGCGATAAACGGTGTTAAGAATACTGCGCCCTCGATAGAGGAGGTGTCACCGTTCAATTGCTTAATAACGCCGTCCCAGCCGTCACATCCGAAGTACGGAAGTGAAATACCCAGGCTCTTTGCCTGCTCTGCTACATAAGCAACCTCTGTGTAATAGAACGGCATGAACAGGCATTCAGCGTCTGTTCCGGAGATTTTGGTAAGCTGTGCCTTAAAGTCCTTGTCGCCGCTTACAAATGCTTCCTTTGCAACCAGCTCACCGCCTAAGGAGGTCAGCTTTGCTTCAAAAGCGTCCAGGATTCCGGTGCTGTATGCGTCAGAGGAATCATAGATTGCTGCAACCTTTTTAAGACCGGCAGTTCCTGTGATATACTCTGCCATCTTTTCACCCTGCTGCGGATCTGTAAAGCAGATTCTGAATGCGTTGTCATTCTTTGTGCAATCCTTTGCAGAACCACTCGGTGTGATTTGCAGAATGCCATCCTTTACGGATTCATCTGCAACTGCGATACAGGGGTTACTGGTTACAGAACCGATCAATACCTGCATGTCCTTATCCATCAGTGTGTTATATGCGTTTACAGACTTCTGCTCGTTGTTCTCATCATCTTCAAACATAAACTCAATCTGCTTGCCTAAAATACCGCCTGCTGCGTTGATCTCATCAACCGCAATCTGCGCTCCTTGTTTTACGGATGTTCCATAGGAAGCTGCTGCGCCGGTGAGAGGACCAATTCCGCCAATTTTAATGGTATCGCCCGATGCGGTGTTTTCGCCATTGTCTGCCGGATTAGTTCCCTGATTGCCGCAGCCTGCCAGCACAGAAGCCGCTAAAACTGCTGAAAGCATTACTGAAACAAACTTTTTCATAAAAAACCCTCCTAATGTTTCATCAAAAAAACCAAATTGTTTTTTTATAACAAAAATAATACTACAATTTTGTGCGATTGTCAATATAAAAGATCGAATCTTGTATATTTTTCACTGTCTGCAATCGATTGTATCGTTAGTTTTGTATAACTATTACAACAAAAACTATGCAACATGCACAATTATTTGTTTCACTGAATCGTCAGCCGATTCCGGATTTCTTTTAAATTGCAGCGAATCTGCGCTTCTTCGTTTTTCCGGTGTACCAGATTTATCACGCGGGCAAGCGCATCCGGCTCCATTCCAAGTACCGGCAAAAAGAACAGCTGACCGTCTTTGGTTAAAAAGCACAAAAAGTCCATTTTCCGAATCACGTCAGCGTCACTCCTGCGATGCGACCCGATTTCCTCCAGCCGCGTTTCAAAATCTGTTCCCTCCATATTCCGGGCAAGAAAATTCCTGCTTCCCAAATATACTGCCGAAACATCTCTGATCAGAAAGTGATCCTGCACAACACGATCCGGAATAAAATCTGCTAAAAAAGCCGGGCGAAAGCTGACCCGATAGGGGAACACTCCATTTTTCCATCGCTGAATCCAAAGCTGCTCCGCATCCGCCGCTACATATGCCGGGGTGATTGCATTAATCCGGATCAACACATATCCAAGCCCTAACACAGCCGCCGCAAAATAGAGTGCTGCAAAAAGATAGCTTTTCAAAAAAATGCTGTACACGCCTAAAACAATCCCGACAAAGCAAATGGTTGCGACAATGGTAATAGCAATCAGACTTCCCTTTCTTTTCGTCTGAAACAGCGCCGCCTTTTCCAGGTAATCCATAGCATTCTTCCTTTCCTTACTTAAGCTCTAAAAGCTTCCAGTTTTTTATCACATAATCTGCGCCGGAAATGATTGTAGCCACTGTGGAAAACCAGATCAGAATATCGGAAACCAGCTTTGCCGTCTCCTGCTCAAAGAACAGGTACATCAAAATGGCAGCAATGATGGCTACCATCTGTGAAACTGTTTTGATTTTACCCAAAAGACTCGCTGCGATCACCTTTCCTTCGGTCACCGCAACCAGCCGGATTCCGCTGACAATAAACTCGCGCAGCAAAATCAGCATCAGCGCCCATGCCGACATTCTTCCACAGGAAAGCATGGCGATGAATGCTGCGGTTGTCAGCATTTTATCTGCCAGAGGATCGGCAAATTTTCCAAAGTTTGTAATCTGGTTACGGCTTCTGGCAATATAGCCATCCAGCGCATCTGTCACCGACGCTAAAATAAAGATTCCTAACGCAATCGCCTGGTAGATCGGTTCTTCGATCATCATAAACGCCATAAATACCGGCACTAATAACACGCGCAGAAGCGTTAGTTTATTTGCTGTGTTCATACTGATTCCTCCTTTTAGAGTACCTGTTCTCCCGTCAGATCATATTCGTCCGCGTCTAAAATCCTCACGCGGACAAGATCGCCTGCAAAAAGTTCCTCTCCCGCACCGAAATAGACGGTAGAATCCACACCGATACTATCTCCCCGGCTTCTGCCGAAATAGAGATAGCTCTCCTCCTCATAACCCTCAACCAGAACCTCAAGGACACTTCCGATTTTCTTTTGATTTTTTTCCAGAGAAATTTTCTGCTGAAGCTCCATAATCTCCTGCCGTCTTTTTTCTTTGACGTCCTCCGGAATCTGATCCGAGAAATCTGCCGCCGGAGTATGCTCCTCCCGAGAATAGGAGAAAACGCCCAGCCGGTCAAACCAGCCCTCTGCCACAAATGCAGAAAGTTCGGAAAAATCCTCCTCTGTCTCGCCTGGGAATCCGACAATCAGAGAGGTTCGAATGACGCAATCCGGCATCAATGCCCGGATTTTTGTAAGCTTTTCTATAATTTCCTGCCGGTTTGTTCTGCGTGCCATTCGCCGGAGAATCCGGTCGGAAATATGCTGCACCGGCATATCAATATAATTGCAGATTTTTTCTTCCCGTGCCATCACCGAAAGCAACTCATCCGTTACTGCCTCTGTGTAGAAATAATGCACGCGAATCCACTGAATTTTCTCCACCCGGCATAATTCCTCCAAAAGCTCGGAAAGCGCATAATGCCCGTAAAGGTCAATTCCATACCGGGTTGTGTCCTGGGCAATTAAAATCAGCTCGCGGACACCCTGCTCTGCCAAACTCTCTGCCTCTTTTATAATATCCTCTTTTTTTCTGCTCCGGAATTTTCCGCGGATCATCGGAATTGCACAATAGGTACACCGATTATCGCATCCGTCTGCAATCTTTAAATAAGCCGTATAGCTTGGTGTGGTCAGAACTCTGGGGAGTCCCTCCTCTGCCGTCTGATCGATATGCCCATACAATACAGGCTTTTCGCCCTGCAGGGTGCGGTCGATCACCTCGGCAATTTTTTCATAATCACCCGTTCCGACCACTGCGTCTACCTCCGGCAGTTCCTTCATAATTTCATCATGATAGCGCTCTGCCAGACAGCCGCTTGCGATCAAAAGCTTACATCGTCCCTCTTTATACTGTGCCATTTCCAGAATTGTGTCAATGGATTCCTGCTTTGCCGCCTCAATAAAGCCGCAGGTATTAACCACAAGAATATCTGCTTCCTCCGGATCTGCCACAAGCCGGTGTCCTCTGTCAGCCAGAATCCCCAGCATTGTCTCCGCGTCGGTCTGGTTTTTTGCACAGCCGAGCGAAATCATTCCTATATTATAACCCATCTGATTCTTCCTTTTCCTTTATTTGCTCCACACACCGGAGAATATCTCGGATCTGATAGCCATGACTTGCGAAATAGCGCAGAACCCGATCGACGCTTTTCTTCTCAAAGTCACCCCTAAGTCGCTTTTCCACCATGGGAAGAAGCACATCCTCCTCGTCCTGTAGTTCCGACACCGCTTCTTCAATATACTCCTCTGAAATGCCCTTTCGCCGCAGCTCCTGCACAATTCTCTGATTGCCGAATTTTTTCAGGTTTTTGAGATCCTGTGCCAGCCGCCACGCATAGGACTGATCGTCCAGAAAATGATAGTGCAGCAGAAACTCCACAACCGAATCAATATCCTCTGCTTCTGCTCCGGCATGCTTTAGTTTCTCCCTCAATTCCTTTTCGGAATGCGAGCGAAATTCAATCAGGCGAAGTGCCTTATCCTTTGCCTGTTCAAATGTTAGTTTCTTTTCCATATTCTAAATTCTGAAATAGTCGAAGAGCTGTCCGAAATCTACTCCGGCTATGACCTTATTTTCATATTTTTCAAATAAATTGTGATACCCGGACTGAATCTGCTCGGACTGCACGCCGTACCGGAGCGATAAATACGCCTCCAGATAGGCTGACAAATGATCGCACGCGCGGATTAGCTGTCCGTCCACCGGGCAATACTCTGCATCGTTATACTGACGGTTAATTTCTTCCGATGTTGTGGTGCAGATTTTGCCGTCTAAAATGACCTTGGAATGAAATTCGTCCCGGACAAAATATTCAAATTCCGGCAGCCATTCCTTTGGGAGCAGCGGATAAATAATTGTCTGCATCTGCTCCTCCTCAATATCCTTGATGAGATCGTCCAGTCCGCTGACCGATGCCTTTACCGGCGAGACAATGTCTCTTGTGAGCACCTCCGGCAAATCGTGGAACAGGGCGGCAAAAAAGTTATTGGAAAGCCGCTTTTCACATGCACCGATTTCCAGCGACACAAAATAGGAAAGCACAGAAACCACCAGCATATGCCCCATTACAAATGTCTGCGGCATCCGCACCGCCCGAGACCATCTTTGCTGATACCGAAGCTTTCCGATCAGAGACAAAAATTCCTGCAAATCCGGATCTGCCGCAAACTTCTGAAATCCGGAAAAAGTGTTGCAGCGCGCAAGCCCCTTTGTTACCTCGGTTTTGACCTGCTCAATTCCATAGGTGGTCAGGTTTTGCGGATAAATGACACGAAATTCCCAGTCCGTGGCATAATAATGCCCGGCACGCAGAATCTGCTTTTCACGCTTTGCATAGTCCGGCTCGCGGAAATACCGCTTCATTTTCTCATAAAAGCCGCCCTTTAAATCCTCCAGCTGACCTCTTAATTCTGCCAGCACCCAGTCGTTGATCTGCGCACCCTTTTCCTGCATCAGCTTGTGGTAGATCGGCGGTTTAATATCGGTCAGAATCACACGGTGCAGAAACTCAAAAATACCGCCCTCCAAAAGCAGGAGCGGATCATAGCTTCCCTCTCCCTCGCATTTTGCAAGCACATAGGCATAAAACATTTTATGCGCCTGCTTATCCAGCTCAGTAAATCCTGCCCATGGACGGATATGGTCATTCCAACGCTGGATTGACGCAGCCTCGTAAATCAGAGATATCAGCGATTTTCTAATCATATCATGCTCCAATCTGCCGCTTTTATCGGCTCATCAGAATATATACACATTCCATTGTACCATCTTTTTCAGAAAAAAACAATGGTTTTCATGAAAAAAAATTAAAAAAGGAAAAAAATTCATAAAAAATACACAGAAAACATTTCAGAATAAAATTCGTACCTTCATCCATTGACAAGCAAAACAAACTGTGATATGATGAAAAAAATTTGAAAAGGGAGTTGTCTTTATGCCGAAATTACAGCTATATTCGATCATGCCGCTGGATGTAACACATATAAATGAAATCTGCCAGGATATTCAGGAGCAGTACGAACAGGGAGTTTCCAATTTTCCGCTTTTTATCATGACACTGACACCGGAGGGAACGCCTCCGGCAGACAAAGCCGCTATTTACTGTGAGCAATACCGGAGAATCCGCGAAAAACTGATGGAAAAGGAAATTCCAAGCGGTGTTTTAGTGCAGGCATCCATCGGTCATGACTGGAAGCTGTCCGAACCGTCCCCCTATCAGAAAATGATCTTTTTGAAGGATGGGTCCGAGCGCGAGGTCGTTTGCCCGTATGATACGGATTTTCAAGACTACATGTTCCACGCCCTGCAAAAAATCGCCTCCTGTGCGCCTGACTGCATTATGATTGATGATGACCTCCGCCTGATCGGACGCGGCAGCGACGGATGCGGATGCAAATTGCATATGAAACGCTTTAACGAGCTTGCAAACACCAGTTTAACACGGGAACAGCTGCACGAAATTCTGCTTTCGGGCAGTCACCCGGAATATCAGGAAATTTATTTGAAAACGCAGTGTGAAGCAGTGGTTGCTGCTGCAAAGGCAATGCGTGCAGGAATCGACAGCATTGATCCGACCATTCCGGGAAGCTTTTGTTGTGTAGGAAACAATGCCGAGTTTGCATATGAAATTGCATCTGTGCTTGCCGGAGAAGGAAACCCGGTGGTGGTTCGGGTCAACAATGCCAATTATACCGCCGGCGGAGCAAGATTTATAAGCCGCTCCTTTCAAAAAGCCGCGGCACAAATCGCAAAGCTAAAGGGAAAGGCAGATATTCTCTTAGCAGAAACAGACACCTGCCCGCAAAACCGTTATTCTACCGGCGCTATGCAGCTGCATTCCCATTTTACCGGATCAATTTTAGAAGGGGCAGCCGGCGCAAAGCACTGGATCACCCGAACGCATGCATTTGAACCGGCAAGCGGAAAGGCATATCGCAAAACACTCTCCAAGTATGCCGGCTTTTATCAGACGCTTTCCGAGCTTGTTCCGGATTTGACATGGGATGGGTTTCGGATTCCGGTATGCGATCATGCCATTTATAATTTTCAGTCAGGAAACGAATTTGACCGTTCAGTTGACGGAACAAATGCCTGGAGTACCTGCGTTTTAGAGCGCATGGGTCTGCCGGTCTTTTTCTCTCCGAAAACAGAGGGGGTACTCTGTCTGGAGGGGGCGGTATTTCTTTCAGACAGAGAAATTCAGGAAGCTTTGAAAAAGCCGGTTCTGCTTGCTGCCGATTCTGCAAAAGAACTGATCCGGCGCGGTTTTGGGGAATATCTCGGAGTGGAGGTTTGCAAATGGACAGGAAAAATTCCAAGCATTGAAATTTCAGATTTAAACGGGAATGAAATGTCTGTTCAACAGGAAATTTGCGCATTGATTCCGCAAAATGACCAGGTCTTTGCACTCTCCTGGGTCTATCACACCATTGACGGAGTTCATACGGAACGGCTGTTCCCCGGCGTCACAAAATATCACAATTCTTTGGGCGGAACGGTCTTTACCTGCTGCGGAACACCAAATACAAGCTATAATATTGTTGACGCATTTTCCTTTTTGAATGAGACGCGAAAAAGAATTCTCACACAGATTCTAAAAGATTCGGATGCACTTCCGATTTATTATCCGGGCGATGAGGAGGTTTATTTCCGTACTGCCGCTCTCCCGGACGGACAGCGTTTTGTTGCAGTCTTTAATCTCAGTCTTGATCCGATTGAACACCTTATACTGGTTTGCGAAAAGCCTGTTTCAGACATCAGGCAGCTCCAGCCGGACGGCAGCTGGAAATCCGTTTCCTTTACTGCTTGTGAAAATGTCTGTCAGCTGGATGTATCCTGTCAGACGCTCTGCCCGGTCATCCTGATATTGAATTGATATTATGTAAACTAAACACATCAAAAAACATTATTGTTCCATGTTTTTATAATTCTGATCTGATATTCTGTCACCTTAATTCTGTATTCTGAATATGCTGTAGAGAAAGGGCATTGCTCTTTCAATACAGCGTAGAAAGGAAACAATCTTTATGGCTCAATTCACAAACAAAGCAACTCTCTTGTATGACGGAAATTTAATTTCCTCCAACACGGTCACAGGCGAAATCACCCAGACGCTTTCGCTGGAGAAAACCGCCCTGACCAACTGTTATTCCAAATGTGGAAACGTGACCTATATGATCACCATCAGAAACACCGGAGCTGTCCCCCGTTCCGGTCTGACTGTAAGCGACAATTTAGGCGCGTACACGTTTAACGGAGAAACGCTTTATCCGCTGACCTATGCCGCCGGCTCGGTACGCTATCTGCAAAACGGTGTTCTTCAGAATCCGCCGCAGCCAGCTTCCACAGCTCCGCTGGCATTTTCCGGCATCACCGTTCCGGCAAACGGAGCTGCCACACTGATCTATGCGGCTGCAATCAGTCAATATGCACCGCTTGACACAGAAAGTGAAATTCAAAATACCGCGACGCTTTCCGGCGAGGCAATCACAGAGCTGACTGCTTCCGAAGCCATCGGCACATGCTCCCGTCCGGATCTGACCATCACAAAGTTTATGTCGCCGTCTGTTCTGACAGAAAGCGGTCAGGTCACCTACACGTTTATCATTCAGAACCATGGAAACACTGCTGTGACTGCCGCAGATCTGATTCAGATTTCCGATCAGTTTACCCCGGCACTTTCCAATCTGACGGTTACCTTTAATGGGGTAGCGTGGGCATTAACCACCGACTACACCTATCAGAACGGACTGTTCCAGTCTGTTCCGGGTAAAATCACCGTCCCGGCGGCAACCTTTACGCAAAACCAGACCACCGGTGCATGGAATGCAAACCCAGGTGTCAGCACTTTGGTGATTCAGGGAACAATCTAACCCCGCGGATATCAAACAGGACTTGCTCAGAAATGAGCAAGTCCTGCCTTTTTAATCAATCTTCAAAAAATCTCCGACAATCTGCTGCAGCTGATCCTTTTCACAAACCAGATCAAAAATTCTCGGCTTGGTTTTCAATGCCGCCAGGGATGCCGGAATATCCATTCCGCTCACCGCCTGAAGCTCATCCAAGAGTGCAAATTCGTCCTTTCCGGCAACTGCCGGATAACCCTTTAGAGCAATCAAAACACTCTGATTGAACTTAAACGGACTTGCAGTAGACGCTATTACCGTCTTTGTCTGATCGCCGGTTGCCTCTACATAACCGTCATAAACGGCTTTCGCAACCGCCGTGTGCGGATCCATGACATAATCAAATTCTTCCTTGCATTTTTTGATCATTGCCATTGTCTCGTCATCATTTGCACAGCCTGCATAAAACAGCTCCTGCATTTTCTCTTTAATCTCCGGACTTACCTGGTAAACACCAGTCGTTTTTAAGGTTTCCATCCATTCTGCTACCAAAGCGTCCTTTTCGCCGGACAGATCAAACAAGAACCGTTCCAGATTACTGGAAATCAGAATATCCATAGACGGAGAGATCGTGGTATGGAATGCACGGTTTTTATTATATTCTCCTGTCCGGATAAAATCGGTTAAAACGTTATTTTCATTTGATGCACAAATCAGTTTTGCAATCGGCAGACCCATTTTCTTTGCATAGTATGCTGCAAGAATGTTTCCGAAATTGCCGGTCGGTACAACCACATTGATCGGATCGCCCATCGCAATTTCTTCACCCTTTAAAAGATCGGCATAAGCAGAGAAATAGTACACAATCTGCGGTACTAAACGTCCCCAGTTAATAGAATTTGCACTGGAAAGCTTAAAGTGGTTTTTGGAAAGCTCCTCTGCAAATGCTTCATTGGTGAAAATTTTCTTCACACCGCTCTGCGCATCATCAAAGTTTCCTTCCACTGCCGCCACACCGACATTATTTCCCTCCTGCGTCACCATTTGCAGCTTTTGAATCTCGCTGACACCATGGTTCGGGTAGAACACCACAATTCTTGTGCCGTCTACATCCCGGAAGCCCTCTAATGCAGCCTTTCCGGTATCCCCCGAGGTAGCAACCAGGATCACGACTTCGCAGTCCTCCTTGGTTTTCTTCATCGAGGTGGTCAGAAGATGCGGCAGTATTTGCAGCGCCATGTCCTTAAAAGCACAGGTCGGACCATGCCAAAGCTCCAAAAAATAATTCTGGGCATTGAGCTTATAGACCGGCGCAATATTGGCTGTTCCGAATTTTTCGGTTGTATATGCCTTTTCGATACATCCCTGTAATTCCTCCGCGGTAAAGTCGGTCAGGAATTTACTCAGGATAAAGAAGGCTCTTTCCTGATAGCTTTTTTCCGCCAGGCTCTTGATTTCCTCATACCCCACTGCCGGAATTGTCTCCGGCACAAACAGTCCGCCCTCCGCAGAAAGACCCTTTTTGATTGCCTCTGCCGACGAAATACTGATTGTCTTATTTCTTGTACTATGATACTGCATGATTTGTGTATTTCCTTCCTGATTTTAGATATACTGCTTCATATACTCCGGAGCCTCTGCTGTGTCAATGCTGACAGAGATCACAAAGGAGATATGCAGCTTTGCAGAGATGTCCTCTGCTGCCTTTAAAAATTCCTCAAAACCGTTTAAATCATGATCCACAATCTTTAAAATGCCATCGATAAAGATATGGGTAATATCAAAGTTTCCGCTGATAATTCCGCATACAAAGCCTAAGAATTTATCCCAGGAATCAATTTCAAATTCCTTTGTATCCACCATTCTGATCTGCGACTTGATATCGTACATGTTTCTGCTGCTGTCCTTGCTGATAAATACCACATTTCCGCTTGCAACAGATGCTGCACTGTTCACGTTGTCAATCAGAGTTTTTGTCTTTCCTGTTCCCTTTTTTCCAATCAATAATTCCACCATGTTCATTTCCTCCTTTTAATTTTTGGTTATATAAAGTGTTTTTACACCTTATTTTCCTAATCGTTTCTCCAAAGCTTCCTTTGCATCCTCATAACCCGGCTTTCCAAGCAAAGCAAACATATTTTTCTTGTATGCCTCCACACCCGGCTGATTAAACGGATTCACTCCCAAAAGGTATCCGGAAATACCGCATGCCTTTTCAAAGAAATAAACCATTTCACCAAAGTGATAAGCAGAAAGCTCCGGAATGTTGACAATCAGATTCGGAACATCTCCGTCTGTGTGTGCCAAAAGTGTTCCCTCAGCTGCCTTTTCATTGACAAAATCCAAGGTCTTTCCGGCTAAGAAATTGAGTCCGTCAATATTGTCCGGTGTTGCCTCAATGGTGACATTTTTTCTCGGCTTTGCAACGCGGAGTGCAGTTTCATAAAGGATTCTCATGCCCTCCTGCATATACTGACCCATTGAATGAAGGTCAGTTGAAAAATCTGCTGCTGCCGGGAAAATACCCTTATTGTCCTTTCCTTCGCTTTCGCCAAACAGCTGTTTCCACCACTCACCAAAGTAATGTAGCGCCGGTTCATAGTTTACCATCATTTCTACTGTCTTTCCCTTGCGGTATAAAGCATTTCTGACAACGGCATACTGATAGCACTCATTTTCTTTCAAATTCGGGTTGTCGTAGCGTTTTTCTGCGGCTGCCGCACCCTGCATCATCTGATCAATATCAATGCCTGCTGCTGCAATCGGCAAAAGTCCGACTGCGGTCAGAACAGAATATCTTCCGCCGACATCATCCGGAATGACAAAGGACTCATAACCCTCCTCATCTGCTAAGGATTTTAATGCGCCGCGCGCTTTATCGGTGGTTGCATAAATTCTCTTTTTTGCTTCCTCTTTTCCATATTTCTTTTCCAGAAGCTCTTTAAAAATCCGGAATGCAATTGCCGGTTCGGTGGTAGTGCCGGATTTGGAAATAACGTTTACCGAGATATCCTTTCCCTCCACTGCCTCTAAAAGCTCGCTCAAATAAGTTGCGCTGATGCTGTTTCCTGCATAGAAAATCTGCGGTCCGTTTCTCTTTTCCTTGTCTACTGCGTTATAGAACGAATGACCCAGCATCTCAATGGCAGCTCTTGCACCCAGGTACGATCCGCCAATTCCAATCACGATTAAAACATCTGAATCGGAACGGATTTTTTCTGCTGCCTTTTTTATTCTTGCAAATTCCTTTTTATCATAATCGGACGGCAAGTGTACCCAGCCTAAGAAGTCTGCGCCGGCGCCGGTTTTTTCGTGCAGCATTTTATGCGCTGCCGAGACTGCGTCCTGCATATAGTCAATTTCATGCTGTCCAACAAAGGGCAGCGCCTTTTTGTAATCAAATGTGATTTGTTCCATCGAACAATGCCTCCTAATTCTGTTTCATCCTACTTCTATTTTAATACATTTTGCTATATAAATCAAGCTTTATTTTATTTTTTCACATTTTATTTAAAATTACGCCTTAAAAAGAACATATAATTGATAAAAAGGACTGCTGAAAGCACATGCATCTCAGCAGTCCGTAGGATTTACAGCTTTTGAATTGTCTCCATGACATAGTCGGCAAACTGCGCACCGGTGCAGCCGGTGTCTCTGCCGGTAATCGTCAGCTTCTTTTCCTCATACATGCAGATATCCAAAGCACGCTCTAATTTGTCTGCCTGCTCCTGATAGCCGATATGGGAAAGCAGCATCACACCTGCGCGGATGATCGAGCAGGGATCTGCATACTGATCACGATGCTCTAACACCATTCTCGGCGCACTGCCGTGGATAGCCTCAAACATTGCATACTTTTTACCAATGTTCGCACTGCCTGCTGTGCCGACACCGCCCTGGAACTCAGCCGCCTCGTCGGTGATAATATCGCCGTACAGGTTCGGAAGAACAACCACCTGGAACTGGGTTCTGCGCTTCGGGTCAACCAGCTTTGCAGTCATAATATCAATATACCAGTCATCCAGCTCAATACCCGGATAATCCTTTGCAACCTCCTGGCAGATCTTTAAAAACTTTCCGTCCGTCGTCTTGATCACGTTTGCCTTGGTCACACAAGTCACTCTTGTTTTGCCGTTCTTCTTTGCATATTCAAATGCCGCACGGGCGATTCTTTCCGAACCCTCCTGGGTGGTAACGGTAAAGTCGATTGCCAAATCGTCATTCACATGCACACCCTTTGAGCCAACCGCATAGCCGCCCTCTGTGTTTTCACGGTAGAATGTCCAGTCAATGCCCTGCTCCGGCACTTTTACCGGACGCACATTCGCAAAAAGATCCAGTTCTTTTCGCATTGCCACATTCGCACTCTCAATATTCGGCCACGGATCGCCGGCTCTCGGGGTTGTGGTCGGACCTTTTAAGATCACATGGCACTTTTTCAGCTCTGCTAAAACATCATCCGGAATTGCCTTATGCGCCGCCACACGGTTTTCGATTGTCAGTCCGTCGATCACGCGGAATGCAACCTTTCCCTTTTCCACCTCATCCTTTAAGAGAAATTCCAGGATTCTGTGTGCCTCATGCGTAATTGCCGGACCGATTCCGTCTCCGCCGCATACACCGATCACAATCTGATCCAGTGTTTTGTAGTCTACAAAGTCCTTTTCCTCTTTCATTTTTGCAACACGAAGTTTCTGCTCCTGTAACAGGTCTGCAAATTTTTCCGCAGCTGCCTTTACATCTGCATCATATCCCATTTTGTTCATCCTTTCTTAATTCTTGTTTTTGGTATAATTCAAAAGTCCGCCGGCATAAAGCATTTCTTTTTGCCGCTCTGACAGATTGACATTTGCCTGGAACGTGAAACCTTTTGTTACGTCGGTAACCGTAATCACATCACCCTTTTTCAGCTGCTCGCCGATTTTTTCAATCCGAAGCTCATCCATCTGGTCAATCCGGTCATAATCTGCCTCGTCCGCAAATGTCATCGGAACAATTCCGGCATTGACTAAGTTCGCCATATGAATCCGGGCAAAGGATTTCGTCAGAACCGCTTTCACACCGAGATATAACGGCGCTAATGCCGCATGCTCACGCGACGATCCCTGACCGTAGTTTGATCCGCCCACAATCACAGACTTTCCAAGCTCCAGCGCGCGTGCCGGGAAGCTTTCATCGCAAACCGCAAAGCAGTGCTTTGAAATTTCCGGAATGTTAGAACGCAACGGCAGAATTTTTGCGCCTGCCGGCATAATGTGATCGGTGGTGATATTGTCACCCACCTTTAAGCTGCACTTTGCATCAATCGTTTCTGCCAGCGGTTCTGCCACCGGGAACGGCTTAATGTTCGGGCCTCTTAACACCTCAACAGAATCCATTTCTGCCTCGGATACCGGAGGAACAATCATATTATCGTTCACATCAAAGTATTCCGGAAGTTCAAACTTCGGCATCTCACCCAGGGTACGCGGATCGGTCAGAACACCGGTCAGGGCAGAAACTGCCGCCATTTCCGGAGAAACCAGATAGATTTGTCCATCCTTTGTTCCGGAACGTCCCTCAAAGTTACGGTTAAAGGTTCGAAGTGAAATACCCTTGGAATTCGGAGACTGTCCCATACCGATACACGGTCCGCATGCGCTCTCCAAAATTCTTGCACCGGCATCAATTAAGATAGACAGTGCGCCGTTTTTCGCAAGCATATTCAGCACCTGCTTTGACCCCGGAGCAATCGAGAGAGAAACATCCGGATGAACCGTTTTGCCCTTTAAGATATATGCTACCTTGAGCATGTCCAAAAGCGAGGAGTTCGTACAGGAACCGATACAAACCTGATCAATCTTTAAATTGCCGATTTCCTCTACAGACTTTACATTGTCCGGAGAATGCGGACAAGCTGCCAGCGGCACTAATTCAGAGAGATTAATTTCCACAACCTCATCATAAACCGCATCCGGATCAGCAGAAAGCGGCGTGTATGCATCCTCTCTGCCCTGCGCTCTTAAAAATTCCCGGGTTGTCTCATCAGACGGGAAAATAGAGGTGGTTGCGCCCAGCTCTGCGCCCATGTTTGTAATCGTTGCACGTTCCGGAACGGACAGCGTTTTTACACCCTCGCCGACATATTCAATCACCTTGCCGACACCGCCTTTTACCGAAAGACGCTTCAGCACTTCTAAAATAACATCCTTTGCAGCAACCCACGGCTGTAGCTTTCCGGTCAGCTCCACCTTTACCACTTTCGGACAGGTGATATAATAAGCGCCGCCGCCCATAGCCACTGCAACGTCCATACCGCCTGCACCAATGGCGATCATACCGATTCCGCCGCCAGTCGGTGTATGCGAATCTGAACCGATCAGCGTTTTTCCCGGAATACCAAAGCGTTCCAGATGTACCTGATGACAGATACCGTTTCCAGGACGTGAAAAATAGATGCCGTGCTTTTTGCAGACACTGCCGATAAAACGGTGGTCGTCCGCATTTTCAAAACCGCTTTGCAGCGTGTTATGATCAATATATGCAACTGAACGCTCCGTCTTCACACGCGGAACACCCATTGCCTCAAATTCCAGATATGCCATTGTACCCGTCGCATCCTGCGTGAGTGTTTGGTCAATCCGGATTCCGATTTCAGTTCCCTTTTCCATTTTTCCGTCAATTAAATGTGCGGAAAGGATCTTTTCCGTTAACGTCATTCCCATTTGAAATCCCTCCATGCCAGTTTATTTTTTTCCTATATCTATTATTTTATCGGAAAATTCGCGTTTTGTCAATCGTTATCCGAATGTTAGCCGTACAAAACAATCACTTTTTTCCATAAAATCTTGTGGAAATTCACAAAAGACTGCAAAAAACATACTATATATATGAAAGGAGGCTGTCAAAAATGATTTATTCCATCCTATGCTGTATCATTTATATTCTATTGACCATCGCAATGATTTTGGTTGTACATAAGATTATTGAGCTGGAAAAGCCTGGGAAGGATGTTCCGGTGCTTTATATCGGCTCGGAGGACGACGCAGAATCAATCGAGGTCAAACTGCGGATTATGATGCTGGAATATCCGTCCTCAGAAATTTATATCGCCGACTGCGGAGCGTCCGAGGAGGCATCTGCAATTGCCGGGAAAATGTGCGAGGATTATCCGCAGCTTCATATGCAAAAAGCGGCAGACGAATGAAACGTCTGCCGTTTTCTATCATTTATTTCATATCTAAGAATAATGAAATCGTATCGGTTTTATGACAGGTCCAGCCGCCCTTTCGGGTCTGGGAGGTTTCGTCCAGAGAAACTTTCAGATTTGGCGTTACCAGAATCAATCTGCCGACTGAAGAATTGTTGGTCACGCGCACGTTTTGTCCACCGCCGCGAACATACAAATATCCGTCCACATAGGTATCTGAAAGCGTGAAGCCTTTTTCTGAAACAGCGTCACCGACAATGACTGCACCCTTGACCTTCGTTCCCTCTAAAACAACATCATCACTCCGTACCAGCACATTCCCGTCCTCAAATTCGGAATAAGTACCCGGCTCGTTTACATAGGTTTTTACCAGGTTATCCATTAAAACCGCAAACTGCGAGCGTGTGATATATTCGGTCGGAAGAAGTTTTCCGTCAATTCCGTCCCAATAACCGTTTCCGACAATTTTTGCCGCATACGGACGCGCCCACTGTGCAACCTCTGCCACATCTGTAAACTGATCCAGCGAGCTTTCATCATCAATTTCTAAAAACAGCACCTGGGAAAGAACGGTGAAACATTCCTGAAAGGTGATATTCTTTTCCGGATTCATGTTTTTTCCGTCGCCCTGGAATGCATTCATCGCAACCGCCTTGGAAAGCTCGGTATAATACCAAGCATCCGGATCGACATCTACATAACGCGAAATATCCGAGGTTTCCGTTGCCCCGAACGCACGCACAATAATTGCCGCCATCTGCGCACGGGTGATATTATCGTCCGGATTCACCCTCATACCGTTTTCCGTTTCCTCACCGTACAACAAACCGTTTTTCACAGCATTTTCTAATGCCTGTGTCGTCCAGTTATCCGGCATGTCGATAAAGTCTGCCGCAAATACATTCGCCGCACATCCCAAGGAAATCAACGCTGCACCGCATACAGCAGTCATTTTTTTCAATATGTAATTCATATTTCTGCT
Organism: uncultured Clostridia bacterium; assembly: GCA_934462945.1. Taxonomy (GTDB): domain Bacteria; phylum Bacillota; class Clostridia; order UBA1381; family UBA1381; genus RQCD01. Next base: position 38,757 of record CAKSJF010000008.1, read on the forward strand.
CCTTTTTGTTTTTTCTTTTATTTTATCATATTTTCTTTGAATCGTCTATACTTTTTTAAAATTTTCTTTATTTTTCCCGTGCGTCCATCAAATACACACTCCCATCCGATAAGGATATCCTCCATACCGGATAAAGCGTTTCCGAATAAGCATAGCCAGGTTCTAATGCAACAATCGTCACCTCGCCCTGCGGACGGCTTTCCAGTCCGATAAAGTCCAGAAGAATTTCCGCCGCATTTTTCTGCTCTGCCGTTTCTTTTTTTTGTTTCAGGGAAACAAGCCACGACCCGGAAATCTTCACGATTACACCATTTTCCACCGTCAGATCAAATCCCTGGTCAAACAGCTCCGCCTCATTCATCTGTTCCGTAAGATGCCAGACACCGCTTTCTGCCGCACGCTGTATCCGGATCTGACTTCGATCCGTGCCGCATTGTTGCATAAAATTCATAATTGCATTTACTTCGCCCTCCGGCATTTTTTCCAGCGGAATCTTTCCGGAAAAGGAAACCGTCTGATCCTGGACGGTCAGCGTTCCGTACTCTCCCCGGTACTCGCTCTCACCGATCTTTTCCGCCTGACCTCCCAGAACCCTGGAAATCCAATCCTCATTCTCCGCTGCCGGCATGCCGGCAACCTCCGGCAAAAAGCTGACACGTTTCGGAATCAGCGTCTCATCCATCAAAATCCGGTTATTTTTTAAAATCTCCCCGGTTGAATGTATGATTTCATCCGAAATCGTATGTATTCTGTTTCCGGACATCACAATCACACTCGCAAGAAACAGGTTTGTGCACAGAAAAAACAAAATTAAAATGGTTTTGACTCTGCTCCAGTTCATTCTGCATCCTCCTGCTTCTCGTCCACAATGACGCTCTTAACCTCAACCTGCCAGTCCGGCGCAATTTTTTGTTCTTTCGGATCGTCCCGGTAAATCAGAGAAATATTCCGTATTTCCACCTCGTTCATCGATTCTGCATAAGCAGCAATCGCCTGATCCAGTGTTTCGATATATCCCGGCACATCTACATGATCTCCCGGCTCATAGCTCCGTGCAAACTGGATATAGCTTTTTAACGCTCCGTTTTCCAGCTGTACTGACACCGCATGGATGCCCTCCTCCTGTCCGAGTACCACCGGGATTCCTCCGGCACAATAATCGAATGCCGCTAAGACGCCGTCCCCCTCCGGCAGCGCTGACAAATAAAGTGACGGTTCTGCACCGCAGATTCCGGTAATTCTATCGGCAAAATCTGCTGCCGCACTAATCTGCGCCGCCATCGACCGCACCGAGGTTAAGGACATACCTTCCAGCGTGGTGGACTGATATGCAATTTTCCCTTTCTGGCTCAGCTTTAAAATGCCCGTATTATCCACAAACACCTGCGTTCCGTTTGCTTCGGTATACTGCCGTACACTTCCCGGATTCATCCGGAATGCCAAAAGAAGCTGATCCAGTTGTTCCTCCGAAAGCTCCGCAACCGGATTGTATGCAGACAGCGACGGTACGCTGACCGTACTGGAATAGACCGGAACAGACGACGCTAAAACAATTTTCTGTTCGCCGAATGCTTTATCAAACTGTAAATCAAAGGAATAGTTGATGATAGGATGATCACGCGGAACGGAAATGCCGGCAATTGTCTGCTGAAAAAACTTTGCCTCCTGGTTGGTTTCAATCCGGTAAAGCGTTCCGTCTGATGCGTCCTCTAAATAGACATTTGCATTCTGTGCAGACGCTGCAATTGCCACCCGGCAGACAGAACGAACCGGCAGCACAGAATGCTCCGTTCCTAAAAAGCCTGCCAAAAGCTCTGCCGGATATTCTGCCGGATACATAAAATAAATGCTCCGGCTGTTTAAAACATTATTCCATTCGCTTTTACTGATTTTTGCAATGCTCTTTTCCTCTGCCCGAAACGAATCCGCCAGAATTTTTGAAATCTCCCGAAACAACTCGTCAAAAGCCTCTGCATTTGCATTGACAGAGAAACGTGTCGTCTGATCTCCGGTATTCACCATAATCTCAGTCGGCGCGCCAAGATGCGTTTTGGTGGAATCTGCGCCGCCGGACGGAAACAGCAGCTGGAGCAGCTTATTTTCCGAGGTAATAAAAAAATTATAGCCGGATGGCCATAATTTTTTATCGCTTAGTATTTTGCCGCCTAAAACGAAGTTCAATCCGACCAGCACGATTAAAAGAATACTCTTGAAACGCTCTTTCATATCTTCACTCCGTTCAAAAATGGACGCCTATATAAAGTTCTTCATCGTCACAGTCACGCTCTTTAAGCGGTCTACTGTGCTTTTTTTGATCTTGGAAATATCAATCCGGGTTACCTGATCTCCGTTCCAGTTCTTTGCATACACCAAAAAGATATTCTGATCTCCGTTTAAGCTGACAACCGTACTGTAAAGACCGCTTGCGCCAATGGAAATTTCATTTTTAATCAGCTTGCAGGTTCCCTCTGCCGGACTGTACTGGTACAGCTTGATTTTGGTTCCCTGCGGACCTACTGCGGAAATCGTATAAGTCTGATCCGAGGTGGAGGCAGAATGCGATTCCGGACGCTTTATGTACACAATCGTATTTGAGCTTCCCTTTGCTCCTAACGGCATTGTTGTCCCGTAATCTGCAAAGCAGACTGCCGGAAGCAGCATGGTACAAAGCAAAACCAGGCACGACAGCACAAAAAATTTTCTTTTCATAATTAATAACCCCAATCTATCTAAGACACTTAATCCATTTTTATGATAATTCTATTATAACACATTCATGTTACAACACCATTACATCAAAATTAAAATGCATTTACATTTATACCGGCAAAGACAAAACAACCTCAGTGCCCTTTCCGTATTCAGAGGAAATGGTGATTTTTCCGCCCAGACGATCCATAATCTGCTTTGCAATTGCAAGTCCTAAGCCTGTTCCGCCGGTATCCCGGCTTCTTGCCTTATCCACGCGGTAAAACCGTTCAAAAATTCTGGAAAGGTTCTCCTGCGGAATCCCGATACCGTTATCTGCCACCTTGATATAAACCTCGCCATACATTCTTCCGGAAAATACCTGAATTCTGCCGCCCTGCGAGGTATACTTGATGGCATTGGATAAAATATTCACCACCACCTGCTCCAGCTTGTCACGGTCGCTGAAAAAGACCGGTACCTCATTCACAGCAGTATAGCTTAAAAGCTGCTGTTTTTTTCCGGCATTGATCTGCATCCGCTCCACTAAATCAGAAACAAAGCTGCGCATTTCGATCGGTTCTTTTTTGATTTCTCCCTGTTTCTCATCCAGACGCGAAAGCGTTAAAAGATCCTTGACAAGGCGCGTCATTCTGTCTGCCTCAGAAACAATCACCTTTAAAAACCTCTGCTGCATTTCATTTTCCTCTGACATATCCAGAAGTGTTTCTGCATAGGATTTTACCGTTGTCAGCGGTGTGCGAAGTTCATGCGAAACATTTGCTACAAACTCCCGGCGGGACATTTCCAGCTTTTCCTGCTTGGTAACATCATGCATCACCACCAAAACGCCGCCGATTTTATTTTCAAACCGGAATGTGGCAAAGGTCAGTCTCAAAACCTTTCCGTCCATTTCTACCTGACGTTCCTCCGGTTTTTCCTGCCGGATATACAACAGATCCCCCAGAGAAATTTCTGCATGGAGCCGCTTTGCAAAGGAATCAAAATTAAATACTTCCTGATCCTCATAGGAAAGCGCGCGCTTTGCCTCCGGGTTAATATGAATCAGCTCACCGCGCAGATTAAACGCAAGAATCCCCTCGGTCATGTTTTGCAGAATGGTTTCCACCTTGTTCTTTTCCGCCTCCACTTCCTCAAGCGTTGTCTTTAAAGCAGTGGACATGTATTGGAAGGTATTTGTCAGTCTGCCGATTTCGTCGTTTGCTTTGGAAAGCGGCATGGTTTCAAACTCTCCGGACGCTACCTTTTCCGCCCGTTTTGTCAGATTAATAATCGGCACGGAAATCGTCCGGCTCAGCCAGAATCCGATTACAATTGAAATCAGGATTCCCAAAAGCAGCGCTTCTAAAATAATCAGCGCAACATTTTTGGTGATGCTGTAGATTTCATCCTTGGTATCTTTCACATAAACCACATATTCCGGCGTTTTCTCTTTTAAAACCGGCACGGCATAATCCATGTAATCCCGGTTAAAATCGGTCAGATTGCCGCGTTTCCCGGTCATGGCAAGAATAATATTGTCGCTCTTTGTCAGATTCTGACTGCGGTAGGGGTCGGAGGTTTTTAAAACCGCTCCGGTTTTCGCATCCAGGACGCAATAGAACCGGTAGGTGTCAATTCCCAGCGGTCCGATATAGGATGCCACCGCATCAGTCAGCTTTTCCAGTCCGTCCTCACCCTCTGCCAGCTGATCCAGCTGTCCTGCAAAATCGTCTGTAAAAACCTGCTCCATCATGACGGTAAATTCCCGGTCGTAAAAACGGATCAGATTCACTAACAGGAACGAGCCGATCACAATGGTGATCGACAGGATCAGCAAGCCGTAAATGAGTACTATCTTCTGCTGAATACTCCGGAACATCATTCGTGCTGATTGAAATAATACCCGACACCGCGCTTTGTCATAATATACTGCGGTGTTCCCGGATCATCCTCAATCTTTTCCCGAAGCCGCCGAACCGTCACGTCCACCGTCCGGACATCTCCGTAATATTCATAACCCCACACATTTTCCAAAAGATTCTCTCTGGTAAAAATCTTTTCCGGCTGCGTGGCTAAAAATTTCAGCAATTCAAATTCCCGAAGTGTAATTTCAATCACCTTTCCGCGCTTTAACACCTCATACCGCTCGGTGTTGATTGCCAGATCGCCGGAGATAATCATATTTCCCTGCTGCACACTCTGTTTCTTTAACACCGGCTCCGGCATCGTTCTTCTGAGATTTGCCTTGACGCGTGCCGTCAGTTCACGGATGGAAAAAGGCTTTGTCATATAGTCGTCTGCGCCAAGCTCAAGACCCAGTACCTTATCCACTTCCTCCTCACGTGCAGTCAGCATGATAATCGGCACCATGGATTTTTCCCGGACACGGCGGCAAACCTCAAAACCGTCAATCCCCG
>CAKSJF010000009.1 GCA_934462945.1 uncultured Clostridia bacterium
GGGGGACGGTCAGAACCGCGGTGTGACCGAGCCGCAGCGAGAAACTGTCACGCAGTGACTGAGGGATTGTCACAAAATCCTTAAAACATATTGCCATTTTTTATTATATAACAAAAAATATTTATTGTAAATGGCAGAATAGTATAAATTTCAAAAGAAATTGTCCGAAGAATCTATTGTAATTTCACACAGGGGGATTATAATGAAAGTGAAATCTAACTTAGGAGGAACGAACATGAAAATTTTTATTGACACTGCAAATGTAGAAGAAATCAAGGCTGCGAACGATTTAGGGGTGGTTTGCGGCGTTACCACCAACCCGTCCTTAATTGCAAAAGAGGGACGCGTCTTTGAGGAGGTTGTCCGCGAGATTACTTCTATTGTAGACGGTCCAATTTCTGCCGAGGTCATCAGCTTAGAATCGGAAAAGATGGTTTCTGAAGCAAAGGAATTAGCAAAAATACATAAAAACATTGTGATCAAAATTCCGATGACCGCAGAGGGATTAAAGGCTGTAAAGCAGCTTTCCGCACTCGGAATCAAAACGAATGTCACCTTGATTTTCAGTCCGGCACAGGCATTACTGGCTGCACGTGCAGGCGCAAGCTATGTAAGCCCCTTTATCGGACGTTTAAACGACATTTCCGCAAACGGAAACAGTCTGATCGAGGCAATTGCAGATATCTTTGCGATTCATGATATTCAGACTGAAATTATCGCTGCAAGCATCCGGAGTCCGGAGGACGCAGTGGACGCGGCACGCGCAGGCGCACACATTGCCACCATTCCCTACAAGGTAATCTGCCAGATGATTTCTCATCCGCTGACCGATGCCGGCATTGAACGTTTCCTGAAGGACTGGGAAAGCGTTCCAAATAAATAAAGGGATAAATATGATGAACTATACAGGAATTGATATTGGCGGCACAAAATGCGCGGTCATGACTGGAAGTGCAGAAACCGGCATTACCGAAAAAATTAAATTTGAAACAACAAGCGTAGAGGAAACGCTTGCAAACATTATTTCCGGTGTGGAGAAATTAGGCGCAGAAAATGCAATCGGAATCAGCTGCGGAGGTCCTTTGGATTCCAAGCGCGGTGTGATTCTCTCTCCCCCGAATCTGCCCGGATGGGATCATATTGAGATTGTAAAGCTGCTCCGGGAACGTTTTTCTGTCCCTGTCGGCATCCAGAACGACGCGAACGCATGCGCGCTTGCAGAGTGGAAATACGGTGCAGGAAAAGGGACACAAAACATGATCTTTCTGACCTTCGGCACAGGACTTGGCGCAGGGCTGATTTTAGACGGCAGGCTCTATTCCGGCACAAACGACATGGCAGGCGAGGCAGGGCATATCCGCTTAGAAAACTTCGGTCCGGTCGGCTATGGAAAGCGCGGATCGTTTGAGGGTTTTTGCTCTGGTGGAGGCATTGCGGAATTAGGAAAAATGCTGGCACGCGAAAAACTGCAAACCGGCTGCGCCCCTGCCTACTGCAAGGACTATGCCGCGCTCGAATCCATCACGGCAAAATCCATTGCCGAGTGTGCAGCAGCAGGCGATCCGACAGCAAAACGCGTGTATGAAATCTGCGGAGAAAAGCTGGGTGCAGGACTTTCGATTCTGATTGATCTTTTGAATCCGGAACGAATTGTAATCGGCAGTGTGTTTGAGCGCAGCGGCTATTTGATGCGTGCAGAAATGGAAAAGGTGATCGCAAGAGAAACACTCTCCTATGCGCGCGAGGTCTGCGAGGTTGTTCCGGCAAAATTAGGAGACAAAATCGGCGACTGGGCAGCCATTGCCACTGCCGAAAATGTATATCTGGAGGAAACAAAATGAAAGAATTATTCACACGATACCCTGCTCTGTCGGTCTGTTGGCAGGATATCCAAAAGGCGCTTTGTCTGATCATTGACACCTACGAAAACGGCGGAAAGACGCTGGTTTGCGGAAACGGCGGAAGTGCGGCAGACAGTGAGCATATTGTGGGCGAGCTGATGAAAGGCTTTTTGAAAAAGCGTCCGGTGACAGATGAGCGGATTCCGGAGGATCTGCAAAAAAAACTGCAAGGCTCTCTCCCGGCAATTTCTCTGCCGAGTCAGTGCGCAATTTTATCGGCATTTATTAACGACGTTGCGCCGGAAAATGCCTATGCACAGTTGGTTTACGGCTATGCAAAGGAGCACGATCTTCTAATCGGCATTTCCACCTCCGGAAACTCGGAAAACGTGGTCAATGCCGTCCGCGTGGCAAAGGCTCTGAACATCCGGACAATTTCGCTGACCGGAGCAAGAGAAAGCAAGCTTTCCGAACTCTCGGATGTGACCGTCCGCGTGCCGGAAACAGAAACCTACAAGGTGCAGGAATTACATCTTCCGGTTTATCACTATCTATGCGCGGCATGTGAAGAACATTTTTTTGATGAATAAAAAAGTGGCAGGAATTTCAGGATTCCTGCCGTTTTTTCATCAGTTTTAATTTTTCTGTTCTGGCGAGTTGTTTGATCTCCCATTCCCGGTGCATAGCCTCCTGCTTGGTTTTGTAGACTTCCGTATAAACCAGCCTCACAGGTCGGCGGGCGGCGGTATATTTTGCGCCGCGTCCGGCATTATGCTGCTGCTCTCTCCGCTTGGGGTCGGTGGTATAGCCGCAGTAGAGCGTACCGTCCGCACACTCCATCAGATAAACATAATGCTCCATTACTTTACCTTTCGGAACGCAATCACTCTGCTCGAAAAATCCGCCTCATTCCGGTACTGCACACCGATATTGGCAAGCGTCTTTCCGGAAACAAGCTCCCCGGTTTCACAGTTCTGATAACTTGCATCCTCACACAATCCCATCAGACGGATATATTCATACGGATTCTCCGCGTGGTTCATCAGGCTGTACGCACAGAACAGCACTTCTTCCCCATCCTCTGAAACAAATTCAAAGACGGCGCACTCTCCCTCAAAGGGGGAACGCAGGCGGTACATGTTTCCAAACTGAATGGTCTTGCGATAACGCTTGAATTGTTCAATCGCATTTTTTGCCGTTTCCAGTTCCTCCGGTGAAAGCTTATTCAAATCCAACTCAAACCCAAACTGCCCCATCATGGCAACATCTGCACGCATCTGCATACTGGTGGTTCTGCCCACCTGATGGTTCGGAACAGCAGAAACATGCGCTCCCATGGTGATTGCCGGATAGGCAATGCTTGTTCCGTACTGAATATAGAGCCGCTCTACCGCGTCCGAATCGTCGCTTGTCCAAACCTGCGGCATATAGTAGAGCATGCCGGCATCAAACCGTCCGCCGCCGCCCGAGCAGCTTTCAAACAGGATGTCAGGGAAACGCTCGGTAAGTGTTTCTAAAACGCGGTAAAGTCCTAAAATATAGCGGTGTGCCGTTTCTCTCTGTCGTTCCGCCGGCAGCGCTGCCGATCCGATTTCCGTCATATGGCGGTTCATATCCCATTTAATATATGAAATTTTCGATTCGGACAAAAGCTTTGTCATGACCTCTAAGATATAGTCGCAAACCTCCGGATTGGAATAGTCTAACGTCAACTGATTCCGATGCTCAGAGCGATGCCGTCCCGGAACATGCAGACACCAGTCCGGATGCGCTTTGTAAAGCTGGCTGATGGGCGAAACCATCTCCGGCTCAAACCACAGTCCGAATTTCATACCCATCTGTTCAATTTTTTCCGAAAGTCCGGAAATGCCGTCCGGGAGCTTTTTGAAATTCACAAACCAGTCTCCGAGGGAGCAGTCGTCGTTATTCCGTTCTCCGAACCAGCCGTCATCCAGCACCATCAGCTCCACGCCGATTTCCTTTGCTTTTTTTGCAATATTTAAGATCTTTTCCTCGTTAAAATCAAAGTAGGTTGCTTCCCAGTTATTGATCAGTACCGGACGTTCTGCAAGCTTATATTTCCCGCGGCAGAGATGATTGCGGTATAGGTTGTGATAAATCCGCGACATACCGCCGATTCCGCAGTCGGAATACACCATGACAACCTCCGGTGCAGTGAAGTCCTCGCCCGGCTCTAACCGCCAGTTAAAGTCAAACGGATTTAATCCCATAAACATTCTGGTCAGATTATTATTGCTGACCTCTGCGCCGGCAAGGAAATTTCCGCTGTAGACAAAATTCATGCCATATGCCTCCCCCGACTCCTCGGTGGTATTCCTTCGCACAAGAGCAATCATAGGATTCATCTGATGTCCGGACGCACCGCGCTTACTGTCCACCGTCATACCGCCATGGAAAAGCGGTGTCCGCTGAATCTGACGCTCTCTTGCCCATTTTCCCCAAAGGCTGATCATCTCAAAATCCATGCCGTGGAAATCCACGCTTGCCGATAAAATCCGGCTGATATTGATCACGCTGTCTCCGTGATTTTCCACGCGCACACTCCGGGTAACCGCATCCTTTTCGGAAAACACCGAATACACCAATACAAAATCTGCGCCGGTCTTTTCGTCATGCAGGGTAATTTCCAGGGTTTCTGCGTCTCCATCTTCCGAATAGGTGGAGGGAAGCCCCGAAAGGCGCGGCTTTCCGTCTATGATTTTGTGCGACACGTAACGGAAATCCGTGATCGACGAGCCGTCCTCATAAATGGCATGAAATGCCGGACTCCGAAGATCGGTGTTGCCGTAAACCGGGTATTCCATCGGCAGACACTCCGAGGAAAGTCCGCTTTCGTTATATGCCGAGAATCCATAGCGGATGGTCGGTGCGGCATACTCCAGAGACGGAATCTCATCAATCCGCTTTCCCCAATAAGCATGCACCAGGTAACTGTCCATCAACCCCAAAATATAACTGGTGTTGTTCGTATGTAAATAAAAAATTTTCTTTTCTTCATCAAAAATAATTGCCATATTCATTCCTGCCTTTTTGTGTTTTTTTATATTTTATCATCCATGTTTCCTTTTTGTCAAGATCGGTATTTGACTTTTTACTGATAAATTTCCCGTCTATGCCCTACATTCAGAATCAGAATGATGATTTTCTGATCGTCAATTTTTGCAAGCAGACGGTAATCTCCCACGCGATAGCGCCATTCTCCGCTCCTGTTTGCTGTCAATCCCTTTCCAAACAGCCGCGGATTTTCACAATTTTCAAGGTTTTTCCGTATCCACCCTAAAATCAGCGCCGCGGTATGACGATCTAATTTTTTTAAATCTTTTAATGCCCTTTGTGAAAATTCAACCCGGTATTTCATTGGAGTCCAAGCTCCCTTTCCACCTCATCCAGCGAATAGGTAACCGGATCTTTTTGATATTCCTCCAAGGACTTTTGAAATACCTCTAAATCATATTCATCCTCAATTTTTTCAATGACTGCCTGACGAATCAATTCGGATACGGAAAGCTGATTCAGCTGTGCATATTTCTTAATCAGCAGCATTTCCTGATCGTTTAATCTTAACGAAATTGTCATATCAAACGCCCCTTTCTGTAATACATTGTATTACAGTTTGCTTGTTTTGTCAATAGCATCGGCAAGAAAAAATTTTTTATACGGAATTTACAGCGTTTTTAACTTTCTCAAAACCTCCGTTTCTCCTCTGCTGCCCACACCGCAGCCGCGCTCTGTACACGAGAGATAATGATTAAAAATCCCCCATTTTCTTTCTCTGAACCAATCTGTTTTTTTCATGTTTCAAACACGCTCCTCTTAAATAAGTTTTATAATTACACCCGGCTCGGAGGTGTCACCTGCCGGATTGCAGCTTGTCCCAATCTGATGGATCAGCTCACCGGGAATGATGATCCGATCCGATTCTATGTGAATTTTTTCTGTCACATCAAAGGCACATTCTCCTGCTAAATCCTGTATCAAGACAGCAGAAAGCGGCTTAACACCCTTTATATGAAGTGTGCGATATTCTCCGAAAACACCAACAGTATCTGCACCGTGACAGTCAATCAAAACATCGCATGCCGGAATCCGGTAGGTTCGGTCGCTCGTTCTTCCCAAAGCGGCAACAGCGCACACCCCATTGGAATTTTTCGATGCGACAAGATACGGTTCCATGCCATGCTCACTCTCTAAAACCTGCGGCAATTCCATATTTCGTGAAATTGCCGCCGGCGCTTTCTTCGTCAGCACCCAATCCCGGATACACCCCTCCATAAACGGATGAGAAAACCACCACTGTTCCATTTCTTCTTCTGTATTTTCAAACCGCCAGGAATCGGAATAAAGCTTTTCCGAAACATGTACCCCATCCATCGCAAATGCCGGGGCAATCCGATGCCATCTTGCCGCTCTTGTGACCTCACAGATTTTGGACTTTAAATTCCGGTGTACTGCCGGAAAGGACAGATCCGCTTTTCCGTTCATAAAATTTCCCTGGTACGGATGGCGCATAATGCCCATGGAAAAGCCTCCTGCAGCCGCAATATATGCCTCATCCTCACAGTTCACCAATCCGCGGTATCCCGGTTCGGTCTTTGGAAGATCGGAAAAAGCCGCAAGCTTTTCCATCGTCATCGGAATCGACATAATCGCCGGAACATCATAAGTACGGAACACATCCGATACCGGTATCAATTCCCGGATAATTGCATGCTCAAGGGTAAGCTTAGGGGCAAGTTCATGTCCAAGCTTTGTCAGCATTTTCCGGAAATCCGGATCGTCTGCATGCTTTCCCCAGTCTACTTTCCAATAGGAAAAGCCGGAAAAGTTCGCATCCTGAAACCGTGTTTCCCAGTATTTTTTGCCGTCAAACCGTTCGGATTCCTGCGCGCAAACCCATCCTCCCAAGCCTTTCCAGCCAAGACTTTTGATTCTTTCGGTAAGCGATAACAGCGCTTCGGCATTCGATTGTTTTCCACCGACCGATTCCGGAAATTTCTCCTTGTTCAAAACAAGACTTCCATAATAGCTTTCATCCCCATCCGGCGGCACATCCCAGCTATCATCCATCACAAAATATAAATCTCTCCTTGCATCCGGATAAAAATATGCCCAGCCAAAGGGTTTTTCCTGCGCAAAAAGAGCTTTTTCGCCAAGAATCTGCCGCTGCATTTTGGGTTTTCCGTCATTGGTAGCGTAAAGCTGTGTCTGCCAGGTACAGTAATAATCCGGCGTTTGATTTTCACAGTCCGGAATCAAATTCATGTTTGTTTTTTTCATATGCATACCTCTTTTTTTCATTATAGCATGAACCTCCTCTTGACACCATACACAAATCATGCTATAATATGCACAAATCAACGATCTTATTTTTTGAACAGGAGACATGCTATGTTAAACACAATCTGCCGTTCCCCCGGATATGAAACCCATTACCGCGTTCCGTCCGTTTGGAACGAAAACGGAATATTTGTATTAGAAATCGGATATAATAAGGTTTGTCCGGGCAATCAATACGTGGCAACACGGGATATTTTTGTAATTCATTATGTCCTGAGCGGAAAAGGGCGGTTTATGCATAAATCGTTTTCTTCCGGGGACTGTTATATCGTTGTTCCGAACGAAAAAGAAATTGTAGAAGCCGATCCGACCGACCCGCACGAATGTGCGTGGGTTGTCTTTCGCGGAGCAGGCGCATATTCCCTGCTCGAAAAATGCGGACTTCCACGTCACAACGCTGTGTTCTCCTTTGAACATACCGCGGAATGTGCCGCGCTGATTCAAAAAAATTTAGCAGAGACACCACCCAATTTTTTTGCCGAGGCGGCAAAAATGCAGGCTGTTTTATGGGAGCTTTTCGCTATTCATATGGGCAGCGCGAAAAAGCCGGCTGCGGACTATGACGTTTCGGAAAACGTGGCAAGACTGATTGAGGAAAATTATCAGCGTCCGCTCAAAATTTGTGAAATGGCAGAAAAATTTCATATTTCACAAAGCCACCTGACAGCATCCTTTAAAAAGAAATACGGTGTGCCGCCGCAGGAATACTTGCTTTCGGTCAGAATGGAGCGCGCAAAGAATCTTTTGAAAAATCACAACACATCCATCAAAGAGGCAGCCCTTTCCGTCGGAATTGAAAATCCATTATATTTTTCCCGCCTGTTCCACAAAAAAGTCGGATATCCGCCCAGTTTACAAAAAAAGCAATTTTAAGACTGAGAAAAATTCTTATATTTTGCATAAACTATTGACATTTCGTCCATTATGTGGTATAATATATACAGTACGAGGCAGGGTCTGTAAGAAGACCGGGGGTGGTACTCATACGATACCGATTGCAGTACCGATTTCAGCACCGATTTCAGTCCCGGTTTCAGTGCCGATTTCAGTCCCTTAATAAAAAAGAAAAAGGAAAAAGAAACGAAAAAGGAAATACTGTCATGTATTATGGCTTCACAGAAAGGACTCTGATTGTTTGGAACGCTTTTTTAAAATTTTAAAAGAACAGGGCAGAATTGTATTTGGGGCATTTCTGCTTGCCGTTGGTGTGAATCTGTTTTTAACGCCCAATAAACTTTCCACCGGCGGAATCACCTCAATCGGAACGATGCTCCTATACCTTTTTAGCATCCGGCTTTCGGTGACCAATTTAATTCTGAACGCCGTTTTGTTTATTTTGGGATACCGGTATCTCGGGAAACAAGCAGTGAAAAAAACGGTACTTGGGATTCTTTTCTTTTCCCTTTTTCTGGAGATTACAAGTGTTCTTCCTGCCTATAGCGGCGATTTACTGATCGCAACGGTTTCCGGAGGGGTACTTTGCGGAGCAGGCGTCGGACTTGTGATGCGGTCGGGTGCATCCACCGGCGGAAGTGATTTTGCCGCATTGATTCTAAAAGCGCATATCCCCCATATGTCGCTCGCCAGTTTGATTTTTATGATTGACGGTGCTGTCATTCTGGTATCCGGAATCATCTTTCAAAGCCTTGAGGTAACGTTTTACTCGCTTTGCTCCCTGTTCGTCTCCGCACGGCTTACCGATCTGACATTAAGCCTTGGTACCATGGCAAAGGCTGTCCGCATTTTCTCAGAGAAAAACCGAGACATTGCAGATCATATCATGACGCGGTTAGAACGCGGTGTTTCCGGTTTGTCCTGCCAGGGAATGTATTCCCGGAAACAGGGACTAATGCTTTTGTGCATCGTCTCACCAAAAGAACTCCCCCTGTTAGTTCAGCTGGTGCGCGAAGCAGATTCGTCTGCCTTTATCGTGGTGGAGGATGTCCGTGAGGTTCTCGGAGAGGGGTTTTGAAACCCTTAGCGGAATGCATAAAGCGCACCGCCCGACAGCGTACTGACGTACTTTCCGGCGATGCGCCTCATTTGTGCCTATAGCTCCAATCCGTTATACACCACAATAAAGGTTGGCGATCCAAACCCTTCACAGGTGAACACCTTGCTGCATTCCTTATTTCCGTAGCTATATGCCGGCTTTAAGTCTGTCGGTGTTGCGGTACGGATCACAGGCTTTTTGCCAGTTGCGTCATAGAGTACCGCTCCACGCATCATAGAACTGTCGCCGCTCCAGCACCAGGGGAACTGTTCCTCACGCTTTTTGCCGGAAACAATCGCACCTCGCTGAGTTGTCAGATAGCGTTCACGGTCAACATAATATAGCTCCATAAACTGATACCTGGAAACCTCGTGAATAATCGGGGTTCTCTCATAAATCTTTGGCGGATCGTCAATCCGGAAAAGAATATTTGCATCGCGTACAATATCGTGCGCATCATCTCCGTAGAGCCATGCAATGTCGCCTTTTTTCAGGGACATGACGCGATTGTATGCTTCTTCATCATCCCGTTTCTCGATCACATATTCCTTATCGCTCGTTCCATTGTGTGCGTATAGTTTTGTGACGATACTGCCGTCATCATCAATTGCCTCCTTAATTTCACGGATCACATTCGGTGTGATTCCAATATCTTCATTCGATGCAGACGCATAGACAACCATTGCCTTTGGTCTGATATCATTTCCAATATCCCATGCTTCGGCATACACAAGCTGCTCGTCCTTAAGCTTTAACTTACCGTAATACGCATCCTCTGTTCTCATATCCTCCGGAACTAAAAATACTGTGTCCGGGATGAAATACATCGTCCGCACATAACCGCTCATTGTTCCGTCGTCCATTTCAACACTTTCCCATGACCAGGAGGACATGACACCGCCCTTTGTTCTTGCCATCAGATGCTTTTTCCGGTTATCCAGGCTGAGTCGGTCGTCATGATGTTCCCTGTCTATGACGGTTTCTATTTTTGTAATTTCGCCCTCAGCATTCAGCTTGTATTTCACCAGCTGTGACATGTCAGTTTTTCCTGCCACAATCAGCTTTGCCGAATCCTCCAGCTGATCAAGCAAAACGTCAAAGTTCTTAACCCTCTTATTGTTGACCGAAAGCTTTTCTGCACAGTTAAATTTCTTCACTGTACCGTCGGTGATCAGCATACGAACAACAAGTTTTTCGGTGTCTCCGCTATCGTCTACCACTGCCTTAATCAGATAGCCGTACTGAAAGCTTTCCGGATCTTCCTCCGGCAGCGTTACGCCGACAACCTCTCCGTACACGTTTAACAGAAAGTCTCTGATGTCTCCCAGCTGTGTCTGAATCTCGTTCAAATAGTTATTGTCTGAAAGCAGATACTTTTCTCCGGCAATGGTATAGGTGGTCAGTCCGTCATCCTCGCTGATTGCCTCTAACTTTCCGGAAACCGTCTGCATACTCTCATAAATGCGGACATATTCAGAATCATTTGAAATAAAACGCTTTCCGTTTTCCTCGGTAATCTGATCTGCATAAATGCTGAGAATTGAGCCGGCAGTCAGATTGGTAATATCCTTTCCGGTGTAGGTTTTTCCGTCTGCAGCATATGCCTCTACCCGCATATTATCATCTGTCAGGTTAAATTCCATCACTGCTTCATATTGAATGGAAAGCTTTAAGATCGTATTATCGTCTTCTGTATAAGCCTTTAGTAAAATTGCATTCACATAGGTTTCTACAAAAACCGCATCGTATCTTCCGTTTCCCTCGGTATCCACCAGCCGGACTGTTCCGTTCGGTTCTCTGAAGATAGATTCCGGATTGTTATAATCTGTGACGTAATCGGTGGTGATTTTCCCGTTCAAAATAACTTTAAATGCAGGGTCAAGCCGGGCATTCTTTGATTTTCTGCTGCCTGTGCTATAAGATAGGAGATTGTCGGAATAGCCGTCAATATCATATGCAGAAACCGTTACTTCCTCCGTTTTTCCTTTTGCACGGACATAAACCGCCTCACGGCTTGTGCCATCCTCATAATAGAAGATTTCCACCTCATAGCCTAATAAATCATCAAACTCATGAGAATCCGTTGCGTACTCAACACCCGAAACCGTGATCGAATTAGATGACGTTTCTGTTCCGACAATTGAAGTCAGCGTATTTTTCTGCATCACGCCCTTTTCCTTGTAGATCCCGTGAAATTCTGCTAATGCGTTGTTGTCCTTGTCGCTGGAGATGGTATATTTTCCATCCTTGATCTCCACCTTATAAACCGGAGCGTCAAAAATGTTTTCTGCCATCTTCACAAAGTCCTCGCCGTTCATCGCCGGCTTTTGCGTTTCCACGCCGTCGAAAATTCCCAAATCATAAGCAAGGCTTAAAAATCCGGAATCCACCTTTGCGCCCTGTCCGTAACCAAGCATCCGAACCGCCATCACACCAAATTCCTTTGCAGAAATTTCCTGATCCGGTCGGAATGTGTTATCGGAATAGCCGGAAACATAACCAAGACTATACGCGGTCATAATTTCCTGATAATTTTCGTATGTAGCTGGCAGATCATAAAAAACCTGTCCGCCTGCATTCGGGAAAACATCGGCATTCCGAAGTCTGTTCAGCTTTTTCACAGCGTCTGCACGCGTCATATCTTTGAAATAGTCAAAGTCCGATAAATCCAAAATACCTGTGGCAGATAAAAGCTCTGCCGTCTCCTGTACCTGCTCCGAAACCTGCTTTGCTTCCTCCTCCGGTTCTGCAAAAACCGCTCCGGAGCAAAGCATGCATCCGGCAAGCAATAAACTGATTATTTTTTTCATTCCTCTGCCTCCTTTATCTCATTGCCCTGATCCGGTACAGCAGCACTGCTGCCTCGCCGCGTGTTGCCGGAGCTTTCGGTTCAAAGTTTCCGTTTTCGTAGAACTGGCGGAAAAGACCGCTTTTCACCGCATACGCAATCGGCTCTCTTGCCCAGTCTGAAATTTCATCCTGGTGTGCAAAACCGGAAATCCAGGCATCATCCGCCGTACCGGACACCTCCGGCTGCAAGGCTCTTGCTGCGCGGACTGCAATTGCCGCTAATTCTTCCTTGGTGATATTCCGTTCCGGATAGAATTTTCCGTCCGATTCTCCGCGCATATATCCGCTGCTGTATGCGTCATAGACAGCATTCTGATACCACGCGTTTTTCTGACAATCGGTAAAGGGCATCTGAAAGCTTTTTTCCGGCAGCTCTATTTTTGCCGGGTTCTCTGTTTCCTCTCCATCCGCATTTTCCGTCTCCGGTGCAAGCGCAGATGAAAGCATCTGTGCCATTTGTGCGCGTGTAAGAGGTGCGTCCGGAGCAAATACTCCGCTCTCCATTCCGCTCAGAATTCCATCCTTCGCAAGATTATTAATTTCATTTCTGCCCCAGAAGGTGTCCAAATCCTTAAATTGAGTTTCACCCTCAAAGGTTACAACGTCGGCAGCTGTTCCGCCCATTTTCTTTAATCTTAAAAAGATCAGACTCTTTTCCTGTGCAGTGTATTCTGAAAAATTATTTACATTCATCGGCGTCGTTGTTGTGGTAAACACATCATCCGTGTTCTTTCCATAGACCTTTGAGGACATGGACGGCGCTGTGAAAATTGTTTCCTCCACAAGCTTATACTTGTTTTCAAAATTAAAGGTTGTGTGGAATTTCTTCGCTTCCGTTTTGTTGATCAGAATCAGCATTAATTCGTCATCGCCGTTTTGCGTGACCAAAACAGAATACTTTGAATTTTCATGCTCGTGGAGTGCGTATTTATTGTCCGATTTTACATAGGAATATAAAACCTTTTCACCAAGCATTTCATCATAAATGTTATACATCTTGATAATTCCGCTGGCATACCATTTCTGCTCATTATCGCCTGTTCCAAGAACACCCCAGTCCCCGGTCAGGTTCGGTTCTGCCGACCAGCAGAAATAGCTGGATGCCCAGGAATCGGCACGCTTAAACATTCTGCTTAAAAAATCTGCCGTGGAAAGAACTCCTGTCAGCATCTGCGTCTGCGATTCCACCGGAGGATCGCCGTAGCCGTTATCCGCCGGCCAGACCGCCGCCTCGGTATACGCAAACTGAATCGGCTTATCTCCGACAATGCTCTTGATATCCTCCTGTATCTGATTTAAATAACGCTCTGTCCATGCCATGGTCTGTCCGTCATAATAAGCGTGGAAAGACATATAATCAATATATTCTCCCAATGCCTTGACGCCCTCAATCGTCCAGTTTCTCCAGCCCATATCGTCAATCGGCTTTTCCAGCGGATAGGATACGCCGCACATCATAAATTTGGAATCCGGAAAACGCTCCCGGATTGCTAAAATCGCATCCAGGCATTTTTTTGAATAGGACTTAATATCAATATAGTAATCCACTTCGTTTCCCAGCTCAAATGCGCCGACCTTGACAGGATCAGGGATTCCCATTTCCGCTCTTAGCGCGCCATAGGTTGTGCTGGAATCACCCAGGAAAAATTCTGCATAATCCGCCAAATCCTCCGGTGTATCGGTCAGGACATTCAATCCGACAATAAAGGTGCAGTCCGGATCTAAATGCTGAAACTGTTTTACCCATTCTGCCGGTCCAAAGTTAGACGGTCTGGAATAGCACCACATTTCTCCTGCAATCTTTCGCTGACTCATTGGTCCGACTGCCTTTTTCCAGTCAAAAACATTCAAAGAACCGCCGGCAGTACGGGTTGAATGCGCCGCCTTAATTTCCGGAGTCAGCGCAAGGTAATCGTCGTTAAATTCCAAGCTGTCATTACTTTTCATAAAACCGCTGTTGCGGTCGCCCCATTCCAGGCAATAGCCTAAAAGTGAACGGTCCTCGGTTGTCCGGACAACGTTGCTCTCAAACGCATGTACCTCTGCCTCAATTGTTTCCGGAATATCCAGCGCCTCCTCCTTATCCTCCGTTTTATAAACCGGAATATACAAATACGGATCATCCGCATAGCAAACCGGAGCAAGGAGCATTGCTGCAAGGAATGCACTTAGTAGTCTTTTTTTCATCTCTTAACCTCCATATGTAAATTGATATGTCTCCGACTGCGGAGCAAGCGTCTGATCGTTCCAGTGCATCAGACGGTAGGTTCTGCAACCATTCGGAATCGTATCGGACAGGCTTTGCGTCCGGGCATTCTGATTTTTTTCTGAACCGGAAAGCGTTTTTACCGAAATCAGCCGGTTTTCTGCATCATAGTATGCAATCATAAACCGCTCGCTTTGTTTTCCTGTTCCAACCGTAAAGGTAACTTTATTTCCGCTGATTGCATGGGTACATCCAATTGTGTTTAATGTAAAGTTTACCGTTCCGGCGGAGAGAATACTCTCTCCTGCCTTTGCAGTCATGATTCCGTTGTCTGTACACAAAACCGGATTGCCTGTGCAGGAAAGCTCCTTTGTACTAAGCTTTTCACCATTCTGATAAATCAGCAGACGAAGTTCCTCGTTTGCCCTCCAGGAAAGCTGATCAATTTTCGTAAACACTTCCAGATTTCCGATACTGTATTCCTTTGTGGAATTAATTTGCAGATACCGGCAGGTCGGTGCGCTGTTCAGCCAGACACCCACACCTCCGCCTTTGATATCATTCTGCGAAAATTCCTGGATTGTTTTTCCGTTTTTCTTATTTTTGTCATATCCCTTGACCGTCAGCGTACCGCCCAGGGTAAGATTCGTAAACCGGAGTGCGGAAACCGGGTATTCTGCACCGAGATCCACCAAAACATACGATCCGCCTGACTGGTAGACTGTTTCCGGATCACCGTCCACCAAAAGGTCTGCCGCTGTTTTTGCGTTCCGAACCGTATCAATCGCTGCGCGGTATGCTAAGTCTGCCAGGATTTCGTTATTCCCCGGATATTGCGAAAGAACAACATTATCAAAATAAGCCTCCGTTCCGTGTCCCTGGATTGTCAGCTGTGCCTTGCAGTCCTCCGGCGCATACGAAAACGGTTCAAAACCCCATAAAATTGCTTCTGAAACCACAGCGCCGGCGCGGTCGGAAACGGTGCAGGAGATACGATCTCCACAGACGGTCATTGTAACGTGATACCACGCTCCGGCAGAAATTTTTCCGCTTAGGGAAACGCTTTTTACAGTCTTTCCGTCAATGACCTGCTGCAAAACAGGTTTCTGATTATTTTCCATAAAGAGCAATTCGTAATAGTCATACCCATAGCGGTTTGCCATCATGCGGACGCCAACCCGGACGACATTTTCTGCCGGCTTGTAAACATCCACATCCATCTGCTGATTTTTTCCCAGTGCGCTGATGTCTGATGTAATATCCATCGTAACCGGATATCCGCCGACTGCGCCCCAGCCCATCAGCTTTAGCACATGATTATTTTCATTCTGCGGATCGGCAATGACCTGGGCTGTGTTTTTTCCCTCCCAGCCATAGAACTGATAGGAACTACGCATTGTGCCGATTGTTTTGCCCGTTCCAACCAGCGGCTCGGACATAATATCACAATTCTGAAAGTCCTCGATATAAATAATGCTCGATTCCTCGCCCGGATCGTATTCCGACAGCCATGTACCGATTTCCTCCGGACTGCTCATTTCTGCCGCTGCTGCAATCAGAGCCTCTGCCGTGCTTTCTTTCTCCACAAACCGATGCCACAGTGCAGGATCAAAATCCAGCCATGCTGCCCAATTGTAGATTTCATCACACACTTTTTCCGGTGTCGGATTCGCTTTTAAGATTGCCAAAACACTCCACGCGCAAAGCTTTTTATGCAGTTCTTTTACATTTTCATACTGCTTGCCGCACAAGCCGTCTG
The DNA here is from genome assembly GCA_934462945.1 of uncultured Clostridia bacterium. Taxonomy (GTDB): domain Bacteria; phylum Bacillota; class Clostridia; order UBA1381; family UBA1381; genus RQCD01. The sequence continues at coordinate 16,008 of CAKSJF010000009.1, forward strand.
CAATCAGCACCGGATTGGTTTGCAGTCTCACCAAAGAAAGCTTTAACGCACCGCCGTTGATTCCGATAAATTTCTGCACCTGCTCACCGGTTGTGATTTCCTCAAAAAGCGTGGTTTGAATCTCCGCATTTAAATTTTCCAAAAATTCGTCCACACTCACTTCTCTGACTGCAAAATCAGAGTAGGTGGAAAGCTTTTTAGAAAGCCTTGCCTGCTGCTCCTCCGTCATATGGCAGAGAAGCTGATAAGCTGATTCCGGAAGAATCTCCCGGAGGGCAAAAAGCGCCGGGATTTTTTCGGACTCCGAAGCCTGTTGATACTGCGTTAAAAGTGTGTTGATTCCGGAAATATATTCCTCCTGCGTTCCCTTTCTTTTCTGATATTCCAGGGTGTTTTCCGCATTCAGATCTGTCACGGTAAACTGCTTTAAGTAAACCGATCCGCCTTCTCCGGCAGCATTCAGGCTGATGCCTGCATCGGACAGCGCATATTCATAAGGCGCGTCATCATAATAGGTTTCAAAGAACAGATTCTTTCCCTCTGAGCTGATACCGTAGGAAATTCGGTTTCCGTCCGTTATGATCGTCATAATTGCATCATGCCGGCGCGGTCTGGGCGGCGTGATTGTTTTTTCATACACCACTTCCCCGTTTTGTACCTTTCGGAACTCTGCATGATAGAAATCCGGCGAAAGATTCAGCTCATAATAGGATTTTTCCCCATCATGCACCATGGTGCGAAGTCCCAGATTATAATTATAATAGGATTCCTCCAAATCAGCCGTTACCGCCTGCCGTGCTGAAATTTCTTTTGTGTCACCGATATAGTTCACGCATGCGGTACAGCCGGGATTTGCTCCGCCGATGATCTCTAAAACAGGCTTCTCCTGATAAACAGTCGGACGAACCTTGATTCTGTTATTCCAGCTTGGGTAAACCGCCGAGGTTTTCCAATTTCCGACAACTTGCCCCGGTCCGGTCAGATAATCGGTCTGTGCCGAATTATCCATCGTGTCGGAAATGATTTTTTTCGGCTTTTGTTCCAAAGGTGTTGTCCGCTTTAGCTTTAAGAATACCAAATGGTTGTTTTTTAGTTCATAGCTTGTAAAGTGCGGCTCGTTTTTCTCGTTTACAACGCTGTCAAGCGCATGCTCGGTATCCTTTCCCAACACTCGCGTCATTTCATCATCAGCGGTAAATACCGTTTCAGACACTAACGTGTAATCATTCTGAAACTCAAAATTCAGCGTGCAGTCGTAATTGGAGTATTTATTGTTCAGAGACAGAATCAACTCATCCCCGTTGTTTGTTGTTGCCACTGCTGTGACTGCGTCGGTTGAGGTATCTAAGGTAAGGCTGCTCTTTAGGACTGTTTTTCCCAGATTCTCAAGAAAATCATTATACATTTTTCCAATTCCAGACAGATACCAGGCGTTCTCATTTTGTCCTTTTCCCATATATGCCCAGAGTGTATCATTCAAACGTCCAAGTCCGGGAAAAGCAAAGTAGTTTGCACCGGAAACGTTATCCGATTCATACATTCTCTGCACAAAATCTGCCGTAGAAAGACAGCCTTTTAAGGTGTTGGTTTCATTCTTTTCTCCAACCACCTCTGTCCACACCGCCTGCTCTGTGATCACAATTTTGATCCGGTCGTCTCCGGTAATCTCCTGAATATCGTTGGTAATCATATCAATGTACTTCTTCTGAGAGGCAACCGACCAGCCATAATACATATGATAAGAGATATAATCAATTTCGTCTCCGATCTCTCTTAAAATGGTTTTATGCCATTTTCTCCATTCCTCAGCGTACAGACCTCCGCCGTCGCCGAATCTTACCGGATAAGAGATGCCGCAGGCAATAAATTTTGCATTGGGATCTGCTTTTTTGATCTCCCGGATACTTGCCTTTGCCCGCCTGACATATTCCTCTGCGGAGAGGGTATAGTCTAATTCATTTCCGATCTCATAAGCATAAACGTCTACCGGATCGGGAAGTCCGGCATCTGCACGCATTGCTGCAAGCTCAGAAGTGTTTGGATCACCTGTTAAATACTCTGCATATTCCCCGTTCAGCCAGGGTTCTTCGGTAACGATATTGATACCGACAATGTACCGGCAATCCGGATCAATCATTTCTCCCTGCTGAATCCACTCTGCCGGACCGAAATTCTGCGTCCGGTTATAGCACCACATTTTTCCCGGTGTCTGACGCTCTGAAAATGCGCCGATATTATTTTTCCAGAAAAAATAATTTGCAGAACCCCCGGCAGTTCTGGAAAGCGGAAAACGCTTAATCTGTTTTGCAGTCTCGGTAAATTCCTCCGAAAAATTCAGACTGTCGACCGATTCCATAGTTTCAGAATTATAGTCTCCCCATTCATAGCAGCTGCCCAGAATTTCCGGATCGGCACGGCGGAGGATCTGATCCTCCTCCACTCGAACCGTTCCCGTAATAGAAACAGCGGCTTGTGCTGTTGCCGTGACAGCAAGCATACAACCCAAGAGAATGATATGAGAAAAATAATGTTTCATAGCGTTCCTCCTATTTTTGAATTGCTGTGTGAATCACCTTTGCCGCCTGTGCACGCGTGACTGCGGTTTTCGGTGAAAAACTTCCATCCGGCATACCGCTGATAATCTCTCTTGTCTGCAAATTCTTCACTGCCGGGAATGCCCAATCAGAAATCTCCTCCTCGTCTGTAAACTGTACAACCGCTGTGGTTGCCTCTCCAAGCTGATCCTTTAAAAGACGGTAAATCATTGCTGCCATTTCTTCGCGGTTTATCTTCTGATTCGGCATACAAGCGCCGTCCACACCTTTGATCACACCGTTTGAGGATGCGATTCTCATGTTCTGATAGAACCAGTCTCCCTCTCTGCAATCAGTAAACTCAGCCGCTTCTTCCTCACCGGTCAAAGCAAATGCAGTAACCAGCATGGAGGCAAATTCTGCTCTTGTGATAGAGTCATCCGGATGAAAACTTCCATCCTCATAACCATTTACAATCTTTTTTGAAGAAAGCACCGCGATACTTGCAAATGCCCAATGATCGGACGGAACATCGGAAAAACTGCTCTTTTGTTCCTGTTCCGTTTTCTGCGGAACACTTGGAGCAATAATATTGCCGTTTCCCTTTTTTCCGCCTGATCCGGTACTGCCCGAGCTGCTGTTTCCGCCGCCTCCGCCAGTTCCGCCGCCCGATGTTGTTTCCTTATAGGAATCCATATAATCGGCTAACTACCGGAGAGATGTAATTGACGACTTATTTCTTAAAATATTATCATAAAGCTTGCTCGGATCTTTCAATTCCTGGTAATGCTTTTGGTTATATCCGATAACTTCCTGGTTGTCCTCTAAGATCTCCTTATACTTTAAAGAAATTTCATTGGAAGAAAATGCAGTCCAGACATATCCTTCGCAGAATGCCTTTTTCAGCGCCGCTCCGTTTTGAAAGCTTTTATCTGTTAAAAGCTTTGCAGTTGCGTCTGCATAGGTCTGATAGTAGGTATTTGTCACATCACAGCCTGCCCACGCGCCATAGGTTTCTAAAAGCTGTTGCACCTTGACCGGATCGGAAACATTGGACAAGACTGCCGCTGCAATTTCCTGCTCTAATGCATTGATCAGATTTTGAATTGCCGCTAAATCAATCAAACCGTTTGTTCCGAATTCCGGATAGGTCAGCATTCCTGCTGCCACGAATTGCAGCTTTTCCGTGCTTAACGTCTCTAAAACCCGATAGGGAGAATCTTTCAGTCCGGAAATATCATTTTGCAGAATATCAAGCATTTTTTGTGCATCCGATGATTTGATTGCCTGATTCACCATTTCTACAAGCGGTTTTTTCCGATTCACATATTCTGCGGTTGTCCCTGTTTCAACTGCATCCTCCATCTCGCTGACCACTCTGATACTTAAAACAACACTTGCACCGTTTGATTCAGCCGTAAGCGTGGTACTTCCTTTTTCCTGCGCAAGGATTGTTCCGTTTTCAAATTGCAGAATTTCCGGATTTTCCACCGTCCAGGAAAGGTTTTCCCATGTTCCGTTCATTTTCAGGAAAATTTTCTGATGATCGTTTAAGATCAGCTTTAATTCCTGGCTGCTGTCTGCTGCTGCAAAAGCCGCCGGGTCGGAAATTTCCTGTCCCTCAATCCGGATATATTGGATTGAATCTGTGGTTACATAGTTATATAAATTCCACACCGTTCCCAAAACACTGCTGCTTTCTCCAATCAGAACCTGATCAGAAAAATCCGGTTGATTTGCAAAGTAAACCTTGATTCCATCCGGGAACTGTTCCTGTTCTGAGGTCAGCCGGATTCGTTTAATGGCAGTCGGTTCAGAGAGAGTCCAGGTCATTCCGGCATCCTCTTTCTGTCCTTTTGCGTTTCCTAAAACGTCCAGGTAAAATGCGTCATTCTGTTCTAACAAGTCCTGATACTTTTTAGTTGCGCTGTTTAAGGAAACATCATCAAAGCTGACAGAAGAACTGATCCCCTGGATAAACAGCTGATATCCGGCATCCTTTCCGGCAGTTTCCAGCATTTCCGGATCGTCTGTAACGCCCTTTTTCTCTGTGCCGTCTGAAAGATCGGTCACCGACCAGATCAGAGAGGAAGCATAATTTGCTAACGAAATCCGATACCAGGCATTTTCCTTATTGTCAATGGCAATCGGTTTTGTCCAGACAGGCTTTTGCTTGATTATTTTTTCCAGGAAAAATCCCTCGCCGGTATCTCCTGCATAAATTGTATAATAGTTTTTTTCATCCGAGGAAACCATAAACCGGATACCGCCGTGATCGTTCCCGTTTTGCCGGACGGATGCCTGAAGCTCTGCGGAATCCTCCAAACCGGAATACTGCACTTTTGCCAGGTTGACAGCTGCCGGCGTTGTGACATTTGTGCCGCCATAGAGCGTCAGACATTTGTTTTCTCCCTCAATGAGATCAACCGAGCTTGCGCCCTTTCTTCTGCCGCCGTAATTGACTTTAGAAATTGTCCAGACGTTATTGGTCACACTCGATCCAATGCCCTCTTTTTTGTCAGCAAGTTCATAAGCGTTAAAATCATCCGAAAAACCGTTCCAGTCTGCGTCATCATATAAAACAAGATCGTTTTCAGCAGTTGCCTCCGATTCTATTTGCTGATCCGGGGAAATGATAACATCCTCCCCGTCTGCCGCATGTACCGGGCAAATGCCTCCCAGCATTGCGGCTGACAGCATCACAGCTAAAAATCTTTTTTCCATAGTTTCGTCTCCGTTCTGTTTAAAATTTTATAATATCAAAAATTTTCATTGCTTTCATGCTTGCAATCATCTCTTTGGTTGAGCTGTAGCCAAGCTTTTTCATAATATTGCGGATTTGGGTATTGATTGTAACATATTCCACATTTCGCTGATCAGCAAGCTCCTTTCGGCTCATTCCGCTCAAAAGCAGCTTTAAAACCTCCAGCTCGGAATTGGTCAGGCTCATAATCACAGCAATCGTATACATCACGCTCTCCTGTCGCTTGTGCATGACTGAAAACTGATTTAAAATTTTCTTTGCAATTCCGGGACGGATAAACACGTCGTTGTTGTAAACGGTTCGGATCGACTTTACAATCTCATTGCTCTCTTCTGTTTTGATAATATAATCAATTGCCCCTGCGCCATATGCCCGAAAGATCAGATCATCCTCCTTATGTACCGTCAGTATAATGACTTTGATATCCGGATGCTCCGAAAGGATTTTATTTGTTGCTAAAATTCCGGCGTCCTCCGATTCCATCTGGATATCCATCAGGATAATATCCGGCTGCAGCTTGTCTGCAAGAGCAACCATCTCCTTTCCGGTTTCCGCTTCGGCAACAACCTCCATATCTCCGGCAGCTTGAATGATCTTTTTAAAATGTCTCAAAATCTGCGGCATATCATCGCAGATTGCAACCCTGATTTTACTCATTTCGCGATTCCTCCTCATAGACTGGCAATAATATCTGAAATTCGGTAAAGCTTCCGACTTCACTATTTACAAAGATAATTCCATTATGCGCCCGGACAACCTCGTGTACATAAGAAAGTCCGATGCCCCAGTTTTTTGAAGTTCTCTTTGTGGAATAAAGCGGCTTAAAGATTCTTTTCAGATTCTTGCGTTCAATTCCGGCGCCATTATCCCGAATGGATACGCAGTACCATTCTCTTTCCCTCTCAATTGAAATCCGAATTATTTTTTCGTTCTGTTCCTCCATTGCCTCTATAGAGTTATAGAACATACTTTCAAACATTCTCCTTAAATGAATCGCATCTCCGAGAACCAGCGCCGGCTGATCCAATCCGGCCAGCTCCACACTTGCGCGTTTCCGGAGGGAAAGCAGCTCTGCAGTGTCCTTTATACATTCTACCAAATCTACCGCTTCTACCTCAATCACCGATACGTTGAACACATTTAAAAGGTTCGCCATGCTATAGCTTTCTTTTCTGCAAATAGAAACCAGCTCGGAAATATCCTCCAGCGCCTCTGGTTTTCCGTAGTTTTCAGCAATATCCTCTCCCAGAAACTGCAGGCTCAGAAGAATATTCTTATATGAATGAATCATCGGGCGAATATCCTCAAAAAGAAACTTTGTCTTTTTAGAAATGGTTACCCGTTTTAAAAAGTCCACGCCGTCCAGCGCATGATAATGCACCAGAAAGAAAATACTGCTGTTAAAGAGAATGAACACCACAAAGGGAATTACCGTGTAAAACCAGTCTGCCTCAAGCGTTTTCACATTCTGGAATTTCAGAAGATTCTCAAGATCCAAAAGCGAAAACTGAAAGCTTGCAAGATACAGCATATAAACAAAGAATACGTCAATCATAAACAGGGTAACGCCGATCACCAGCATCATGCGTTTGATATAAATGATTCTTGTTTGCCGGTACTGCTTGATTGCGGCAATGATCGGAAGCAGAAGATAGGCAATTACCGTAGAAAAATTGATAATGCGGAAAATTTTCAGAAGAATCCGGAAAATTCCTCCGTATGCCGTCATCTGCGACCAATACAAATATCCGTGCAATCTTCTGCAAAACTGCGAAGAATTAATCACAAGGAATAAAAGCAGAGGAACAAATTCTAAAATCAGTCTTGGAATCCGTGTTCCGCCTTTTCCCTGTAAGCTTTGCAGAAAAATACACATTGCCAGCATATAAATGCCGACTCCAACGGTGACAAGATTTGCAATTTCATAAAATCCGAATTTAAAACGGTTGAGCCATCCGAATATCTGCCGCTCCCACAGATAGTGAGAGGGATAGATTGGGAATTTCTCCCGGAATAAAATGAGCGCACCCATCAAAAGTCCTATGCTCAATACCGCCAGAACGTACCCCCAGGTATACTTTGATTTATACTTAAAAATCAGCAATACCGTTATAAATACCAAAACAAATGAAATTGCAATGCTCATGTCTTACCCCTTTACTGCTCCGCTGGCAATTCCCGTAACAAAATGTTTATTTGCAAACATATATACCACCAAAACCGGCAGCATGGAAATAACTGAGCCTGCCATCATAAGATTCCACTGCGATGCGGACTCGCCGACATTTTTTAGAGCATAAAGTCCTGCTGTTAAGGTTCTTTGCTCCGGCCGGCTCATGGTGAAGATGGTCGGCATTAGGGTTTCATTCCAGGAGCCCTGGAACGCCAGAATTCCGATTGTAATTAAAACCGGCTGCAAAAGCGGAAGCGTAATTGCGGTAAATACCTTGAAAAATCCGCATCCGTCAATCGTGGCAGCCTCATCCAGCTCCTTTGGAAGCGTTTGAATATATCCCATGATCAGATAAATTCCAGTTATATTAATCCCAAACATTTTGGTGATCAAAAGACCCCAGATTGTTCCGCCCAGATGCAGCGCGTTAACAATTTTTAAAACCGGTACGGTGGTTGCGCCGCCAAGATTAACAAACATTAATGCTGTCATAATGGCAAACACAATCTTTTTCCCTGAAAAATGACCCTTTGCAAACACATATCCGCCCATTGCTGCTGATGCGAGCTGAAACAGCACCACGCAGACAGAATAGATGATACTGTTTTTCAAAAGAACCGGAACATAAAAATCCTCGCTGTGCCAGGCAATAAAGTAATTTTCAAAAGTAAACTGCTTTGGAAGAAGCTGTGAATTTGCCGTCATTATCTCATGATTTGTCTTGAAGGACGCACAAATTGTATAAACCAGCGGATAAACGGTGATCACAAAAATAATGATCAAAAACAGATATGCCGGCGCCCTTCCCAATGTCTTTTTCTTCATGCTGTCCCCTCCTATTCCATTTTATTCTTGCTGAACTTCAGATACATAAGCGAGGTAAACGCAAGAACAATCGAGGTAACAACCGCCATTGATGTTCCGTAGCCGATGCTTGCACCGTTTTTCACAAAGCCAGGTACGATATTCTTCAAAAGATAGGTCATAACAACCTCTGTTGTGCCGCCCGGTCCTCCGTTTGTAAGCATTAAGATGAAATCGCTTGTGGCAAGCGTTCCGTAAATCGCAAGCATCATGATAATACGCATAACAGGACTGATCAGCGGAATTGTAATTTTAAAGAATTGCTGAAACGTTCCCGCACCGTCTAAGCGTGCACTCTCGTAAATCTCCTCCGGCACATTTGCCAGGGCAGACATAAAGTACAGCACGTTAATACCGAATGTGTTCCAGACACTTGCAATAACAATAACAAACATTGCTGTTTTCTTTTCAGAAAACCAGCTGATTTTTTCCGCAATGATTCCAAAGCGCTGAAGCATGGCATTGATAATGCCAAAATGCGCAAACATGCTGGAAAACATAATGCCGATAATAGCGGTACTGATGATATTAGGCAGAAAATAGACTGCCTGAAAGAAATTGCTTCCCTTCATTTTTTTCTGTAAAATCAACGCTAATATCAGCGCCAATGGAATTTCAATCGGTAATTTGCACACAGCAAACAAAAAGCTGTTTAAAAGCGCCGACCAATAGCGCGTATCCTGCGTAAACAAGGTTTTAAAATTTGCCAGACCGATAAATTTTGTGTCGGACGGGAGTCCTGTGTAACGATAAAATGCCCATTTTACTGCCCATAAAATCGGATAAAGCGTAAAGACGAAAAATCCGATAATCTGCGGAGCAAGCATTCCATAACAGATCGCATCATGCTTTTGCCGAGACGATCCGAAATATTTTCCAGTCCGTTTTGTCCCGGACTGTATGCTTTGTTTCATGTTGAAACCATTCCCTTCGTGATATATAAGTCGGGGGAAGCTGCCAGTCCTGCAGTCTCCCCCATTTTTGTTACTGAATCGTTTTCAGCGCGCCCGGCACAATATAATCTTCTAATTTCTTGTCCGGATGTTCTGAGAACCACTGATCCATTCCCTCTTGGGTATATTTTGTAATCTCTGCCAAGGCATCCTTTGCCGGAACCTTTTCCGGCCAAATATCCTCGTTAAATACCTGAGTAAAGGACTTCTTTCCGTCTGTGATGGAGCCTGGTGCTTTACATCTGTTCTGACTGGTTGCCACCAACGCCGCAAACTCTTTCCAGCCATGCGGTGAATTTTCATCTAAAACAACGTCCTCAACAATCTTGTTATCATAAGGAATTGCTTTTCCTTCCTCATACAGAGCCCTTAAAACCTCATCGCCGTGAATCCACTTGAACACCTCAAAGAGCTTTTCCGCGTCCTTGGTTTCAGCTGACTTCTTATTAATGCAGAGATATCCGTTATTGGTCATATCGGTCGGATAAACAACATTCTCATCCGCGGTCGGATAGGGTGCAACACCCCAGTCGCATTTTGCCGGGAACTGATCGTTGTAAACGCCGACATCATAAGACGCGCCAAGCTTCATGCCGACATTTCCCTCTGCGAACTGTGCGCGTCCAGGGTCGTTGTCGATACCCTCCGGGTCGGGATAGTAAGAGCCATCCGCTTTCATGCCCAGGTACATGTCGATAATCGGCTGATAACCGGTAAAATCAAAGCACCCTTTTTCCGGATTAAATTCTACGAAACCCTGGTTTGCAGAGCTTGCCACCTGAATATCGGTTAAAGCAAACCACTCGTTTTTCAAAGGCAGCATAATGCCGTATTCCTGATTCTCCGGATGAGTAAGAATTTTTGCGTACTCACGCATTTCATCGTAGGTTTTCGGCGGCTTTGCTTCGCCGTTCTCATCCACAATCCCGTACTTTTTAAACATATCCTTGTTATAAACCAGTCCGAATGTGGTTACATAGTAAGGCACTTTATAGGTTTTTCCCTGATAGGTATGAAGGTTTTCAACCACCTTGCCCTCATACTTTTTCAAAAACTCCTTGCCGCCCGGCATATCCTCAATTGCGATAATACGGCCTTTTTCTGCGTCCTCCGAAATAGAGTTGCTGAAAAGATCCGGTGCGGTGTCCGATTCGATTGCAAGCTTTAGCGACTCGCTGTCGCTCTGCACCTTATATTCAATCTGAATACCCTTTTGCTTGCCCTCGCCTGCATTATACTCATTCACAAGCCGCTCCATAGTGCTCTTAGAATGAGAATCTCCGCTCCAAACCGTAAAGGTCCAGGTATCGGTCTTTTCGTCATAACCGTTCTGCTTTTTGCCGCAGGAGGTCATAAGCGGAAGTGCGCAGCCTGCTGCAAGAACTGCTGCAATGATTCTTGTTCTTGTTTTCATGTTCAATCTCCTTTTTATGTATCTGTCAGGGAGCGGAAAAAGCCGCTCCCCGCGTTTTATTAAAATGCAAATGCTGCTCCGTCAAATAACGGTTTCATGCCCTGGTAGCCATTGCCCCAGCAGAAAATTCTTACTTTCTTTGTACCCTCCGGCATGTTCAGACGGAAGCTCTGCAGGCTGGTTTGATTTTCACCTGCAAGCTCTAAGGCTTGTGTACCGAGCAGTTTGCCGTTTTCTGCATATCCTGCTGCCACAAAGCTTGCTCCATCCTCATAATACAACGTTCCAAGGGTTGCTGTCAAGCTGCCGTCAGCATTTTCCAGAAATTCACAGTTATCTGTAACCGAAAGGAATATACTTGCTGTATTATCCATATCCGATGCTGTAATCGCAATCGGAGCTTCGGTCAGGTCCACAGATGTTACGATTCCGTTTTCTACGCTCAGACAATATTCATCACCCGATGCCCAGTCTGCCTCACTTACATCAAAGCTGTCCAAATGTGCGATCAGCTTCAAATCGGAATCTAACCGAACCGTTCCTTTTTTCGGAATTGCCGCAATCTGAACCTCCGGAATGTCTGCTCCGCCTGCCGCAGCCAGCTTCACATACCGATAATCAGAAGCCACTCCTGCCTGAACCATTTTTGCATTTCCATCTGTGCCCGGAACAAGCTTGGTTAATTCGCTCCATGCTTTTCCGTTCTTGGATGCATAAACGGTTATCTCACCGGTCATACCTTCTGCACTCAGCCGGCGAATCTGATAGGAATCGATCATGTCAATTACTTTTTCATTGCCAACCATATACTGCGGACGGTGATAGCCTGCGTCTACATAGATAATGTTTGCCGGCTCTGCGCTTGTATCTGCTGTAAAACCGGACTGAACATTCTTTAAGCTGAAATCGTTGATGGTCATGTGTGCTTCACCCTTAATGGCAAAGCCATATACTGCATCACTGCAATGAAGAACCTTTGGGGATAGATCTAAATAATCTCCTTCCCAAACTTCTTCTGTTTCAGTGTCCTTCACACTCCAGCTGATTCTTCCGCCATTATATCGGATAACGCAGTCATAGACTCTGTTGTTGACATTCAGGAAACCGTCTTTCCATCCCATGACAGTATCTGCTTCGCCTTCATTAAATTTATAAAAACCAGTTCCGGCATCCCAGCCAAAGGTAAGTCTGTACCCGCTTTTTCCATCCTCAGAACACATGAATCTAAGACTTTGGCTGCATGTACCGATCCGGAGTGAGAATTTCATTTCGATATCGTCTCCGATTCCGGCATACATCTCCGGATTCAGATAAACAGCGCTGTTATAGCCGTCGCCCCATGCGCCGGCGTTTGCAAAGCGCAGACCCTTATCATTTCCGTCAATTGTTTCGATAATTGTGCCGCTCCCGTTGTCCTGACCGCACTCGTTTTCTTTTTCAGACATTTTCCAGGCGCCGTTTGTACAGCTGCTGCCCGGACCTGTGATCCATTGACCGACCTCATAATCGTCAAAGGAATCAACATAGCCTTTGAAATCAACCGACCGCTTAAAGCTGAAATTATCAAATCTGGTTGTTCCGTCATTTGCCCGGAACAGCTGATACCCGGCATTGCCGCCGCGGTTTGCAAACATCGCAGCGTCCTTCACCGAGCCGCTTTCCTTGACTCCTGTTTCAAGATCGGTCATGCTGTAGTAAATTTTGTTTCCGATATTTGCCAGGGAAATTTCACATTTTCCATAAGTATTTTCACTGATAAAGCCCCAGTCAGAAACAGCCTCTCCGTTGACAACCTTTTCTAAAATCAGATTACTGTCAGTGCTGCCATAAAGTGCGTAATAGCTCTTTTCATCACCAGAAACCATAAACCGGATACCGCTGTCATTCTCCGGCAGACTTGTCTGCTCCATGGTAACCTTCATTTCAACATTGTTACCGCAGCTGGCATACATTTCCGGATTCAGATTTAAAGCAGCATAAGTTCCGCCGCCGTAGCCTACAAGCTCCAAAGCTTTATTTCCGTCTGCCGCTGCAATTCTGCTTTTTGCATAATTGTTATTCCAACCGGAACCGGCTGATTCTTTAGACATTGTGAAAAGTCCGTTTGTGACGCTTGTTCCTTTTCCCATTTCTTCTTTTTCATCATAACCTGAAAAATCATCTGAAATATCGGAAAATTCATATCCCTCAAGCTTGACATTGTCAAAATAGGTCGGTCCGTTATCGATTTGTGCAAGCTGATATCCTGCTTCACTGCCCCGATAGGCAAACATTTCGTTATCTTCGATATATCCCTCATCACCCTTTGATTTGTCACGGCTCCAAATGGAATAATAAATGCGGTTTCCGACATTGGAAATGGATACATCATACCATGTTGTCCATCCCCAGCCCCAGAAAAGGTGATTTTCTATCACTCTTTCTCCGTTTACAACCTTAATAAAATCTACAAACTGACCGTTTGTTCCGGTTTCTACCGCATAATAGCTTTTTTCGTCTGCGGACACCATAAAACGAATACTTGCTTTTTGCTCCCAGTTTTTTGTTGAAAAGGATGCGGAAAACTTAGCATTGCTTCCAATCCCTTTGTATTTCTCCGGATTCAGATTTAAAGCTGTTTGAAAGCCATTACCGTATCCATACAGATTTAATACCTTGTTGCCGCTTTCGTCCGTCTTTGTGTCTACCAAAACCTGGCTTCCGCTATACTTGATGCCATTGCCGTCTGCCCACGAAGAACCGGAATGGACAGAAGAAACCGTCCAGTCTCCGTTTGTGGCAGTTGACCCGATTCCTCTGATGAGTTCTGTTGTCGTGCGGCTTTCAAAATCCTCCTCATAAGCCGTCACAGGTGTGGACGCTGCAAGCGCCTGCGGAAGCGTACTTCCGAGCATTGTCGCTGCCGACAGAATTGCCAGAAGCTTCTTTGTCATTTTTTTCATTTTTTAAAACCCTCCTAACTATTTTTTTGATGTCTGTCTGACTTGCTATTTCTATTGTATCGCAAATTTATACATCTGTCGATATGATATTTTATCATTTTTTTGTGACTATCCAACAAAAACAATCGGAATCATCATCGGCTGCACCATGCACGGACTGGTAACCTCCATATAAACCCGGTTGATTGCCTGAAGCTGATCTCCGACAATGATATCAAATTCAATCGGAAAGCCTTCCTTCGGCTGATTCCAGAACGGCTCTAAATACAGGCTTTTCCGGTATCCGCTTGGTCCCCCGCCATCCGGCAGCAGCAAGCGAAGCTTTACTCTCTTTGCGTCCTCCCAGATATCCTCAAAGGTCAGCTTTAAATGCCGGATGTCTCCTGCAACTACCTTTGGCGTCTCACGGTATTCCACACGCACCTTTAACTGTGCAGCATTTAAAATTTCATAAGAATATCCGCTGTGCAGCCAGAGAATCTCATCAGCAGATTTTTCCGAAAATTCTTTCAGATCAGCCGTTTCGTTCTCCCCGTCATAAAATTCAAACGGAATCTTATGATACTCCATCATCTGCGGCACAAGCTTTAAAACGCGGTCGGTCAGTTCAGTGCAGGTTTTCGGCATGAACATCTGATACTGCCCGTTAATTGCAATGCTTAAAATCCGGTCGCCGATATAGGCTTTCCAGTCCTCTGGGATTCCGGCTGTTCCGCCGATAATTCCTAAAATTGCGCCAACCGTCGCGCCGGTGCAGTCGGTATCGTCTCCGCAGTTGATGGCATAAAGACAGGACTTTTTAAAATCCCCCTCACCATATAATAATCCGATCACTGCAAAGCCGACATTGGCAGGCGCCTGGAACCATCCGATATCCTTGCTCTGCTCCACAAGTTCATTCCGGACATCAATATAATCTTTCCCATTCTTCCAGCCATCCAGAACCAGATTGACTGCTTTTGCCATTCTGCTCTCTGCCGGAATCTTACGAAGCGCCAGCCGGATAAGCGTTTCAATATCACTTTCAAAATATGCCGCACTCTCAAGCGCTGCTGTAAACATTTCCGCATAAGTCCCATCGCTGATTCCATGGTCAACCATTGCATCCATTGCCGCATATTTCATAGCAATGTCCGGGCATCCAGGTGCAACCGACGCCCAGATTTCCGATCGAATCCATGCGCCGTTTGAATTTTTCCAATGCTCGTTGTCCAATTCCCCGGACATCGGCGGTAAAATCCCCTGTTTCAGATTCTCCTTTGCAAGACCGTATTCGTTCCAGTGCGGCGAAATCCAGTCGATCCAGTATTCTGCTAAAAGATTTTGCGACATTGCCGCAACCCCTTGTTTCTCCAGTGCAAAAAGCCACACCAGCTGCAAGTCCAAATCATCATTCGGCAGCGGTGTTCCCGGCTCTGTGGTAAAGCCGGTCACATTCAGAATTTCTTTTTTGGACTCATAAGGTCCGCCCAGCGTGCCGCCGATATTCTTTCCCAGCCAGCATGCATAAACCTTGTCCCAGTACCATTGTTTGTTTAATCTCATAAATTGCCCTCCTGATTATGTTTTCTTTTATTCTATCATTCCTGTATTGTGTTTACAAGATGACATTTTATCATTCTTTTATATGTAAAGTCTTTTTATTTACACTACGTTTTAGAAAGGCAACGGAGATAAGTCAATGTGAAGAATAATGTTTTACAGCGCAACAAAAAAAGCACATACGAAAGTTCTGCTTTCATATGTGCTTTTCTATAAATTAAACAGGGATTATTTTCCGTTTCTTGCTTTTGCTCTTAAGTCTGTTTGCAAAATGCGTTTGCGGATTCTCAGATGCTTTGGTGTAACCTCTAAAAGTTCATCATCCGCTAAAAATTCCAGGCACTGTTCCAGGCTCATATCCTTTGCCGGAACAAGCTTTAAGGCATCATCCGAGCCGGACGCACGGGTATTGGTTGCGTGCTTTTTCTTGCAGACATTCACAGTGATGTCCTCCTGGCGCGCATTCTCACCAACGACCATTCCCTCATACACCTTGACGCCTGCACCGATAAAGAGCGTTCCGCGTTCCTGTGCATTATAAAGACCGTAAGTGATACTCTCTCCGGTTTCCCAGGCAACCAGCGATCCTCTGGTTCTGCTGTTGAAATCGCCCTTATACGGTTCGTAATCCTCTAAAATACTGTTTAAAATTCCGGTTCCCTTTGTAGCGGTTAAAAGTTCGCTCCGATAACCGATCAGTCCCCGGGACGGAATCAAAAATTCCAGTCTGGTATAATTCTGCGCGGTCGGCATCATATTGACCAGTTCGCCCATTCTCTGAATCACACCATCCATCACCGTTCCGGTAAATTCCTCCGGCACGTCTACCGTCAGCCGTTCAATCGGTTCGCATTTCTGACCGTCGATCATTTTATAGATTACAACCGGGTTTGATACCTGAAATTCGTATCCCTCACGGCGCATATTTTCAATCAAAACGGACAGGTGCAGCTCACCGCGTCCGGAAACGACAAATGCCTCTGTTGTGTCTGTTTCGCTCACGCGCAGACTGATATTGGAATCCAGCTCCCGGAAAAGACGTTCTCTTAAATGGCGCGAGGTAACATACTTTCCCTCTCTGCCGGCAAACGGACTGTCGTTAACGCTAAAAGTCATAGACAGCACCGGATCGTCAATCTTGACAAAGGGCAGCGCCTCTGGCTGATCGACACAGCAGATCGTCTCGCCGATATTAATATCTGCAATGCCGGAAATTGCAACTACATCTCCTGCGCCTACCGCTTCTGCCGGCGCTTTATTGAGTCCCTCAAAGGTATAAAGCTTGGTTGCCTTTGCACGCGTAACCGAACCGTCCTCCCGGCAGACTGCAATCGGCATATTGACCTGAATCGATCCGCGTTCAATCTTACCCACTGCAATTCTTCCGGTATAATCATCATAGTCAATGTTAGAAACTAACATCTGGAACGGTGCGTCATCCTCGCACTGCGGACAGGGGATCTCGTTGATAATCAGCTCAAAAAGCTCCTTTAAGTCCTTGTTCGGCTGCTCCGGATTATATTCAGCCGTTGCCCAGCCGTCTCTGCCGGATGCATAGATCACCGGAGTGTCTAACTGCTCCTCGGTTGCACCCAGATCAATAAACAGCTCCAACACCTCATCCACAACCTCATACGGACGTGCATTCGGTCTGTCTACCTTATTCACCACGATAATCGGCTTTAAATTCAGCGCCAATGCCTTGGAAAGAACAAAACGCGTCTGCGGCATACATCCCTCAAATGCGTCCACCAAAAGCAGAACACCGTCCACCATTTCCAGTCCGCGTTCTACCTCGCCGCCGAAATCGGCATGTCCCGGGGTATCGATAATATTAATTTTGATATCCTTATAATATAAGGATGTGTTTTTCGCTAAAATGGTGATTCCGCGCTCACGCTCTAAGTCGTTAGAGTCCATCACGCGTTCCTCCACCTGCTCATTCTCACGAAATGTTCCGCTTTGTTTGAGCATTGCGTCAACCAGGGTCGTTTTTCCGTGGTCAACGTGTGCAATAATGGCTATATTTCTGATTTTTTCTCTTTCAGTCATCTTCTCATCTCTTTCTTAAAGTCTCACCTTATTAGTTTACCACAAAATGACCTTTTTTTCAAGAAAATTTGCAAAAAAACAGGATTTTGCATGTTTTTTACCTGCTTTTTTGCACTGAATCCAGCGTTTTATCCTAAATATTCCCGAATCAGCGTTTCCAATTCCGCATAGGTGGTCATTGCAAAAATCCGGGATTTATATGCCGCGCTGCCGCGCATGCCTTTCATATACCATGCCATATGCTTGCGCGCCTCCTTCATGCCGATCCGCTCGCCCTTATCCTCCACAATGCCGCGGATATGTGCTAACGCAACCGAAAGCCGCTCACGCTCGTCCGGATGATAGGTCACCTCACCCTTTGAAAGCTGTTCCTGAATCTGGCGGAACAAAAATGGATTGCCCTGTGCGCCGCGTGCAACCATAATCCCATCACACCCGGTTTCGGAAAGCATTCGTTCTGCGTCTGCGGCTTGGAAAATATCTCCGTTTCCGATCACCGGAATGGATACATTTTCTTTCACCCGGCGGATCACGTCCCAGTCTGCCCTGCCGCTATAGAACTGTTCTCTGGTTCGTCCATGGACGGTGATTGCCGCCGCGCCGTTTTCTTCGAGAATTTTTGCAAATTCCACTGCTGTTTCAAAATTCCACCCCTTGCGGATTTTTACCGTAACCGGGAGTTTTGTATTTTTCACAGCAGCGGCAACAATTTTTCCGGCAAGCTCCGGATGTTTCATTAAAGCGCTGCCGTCTCCGTTATTGACAATTTTCGGAGCAGGACATCCCATATTCAGATCAATCAAAAGTGCACCGCTCTCCTCCGCCTTTTTGACCGTTTCTCCGACCACCGCCGGATCGCTCCCGAAAATCTGCACCGCCACCGGCTGCTCCTCCGGATCAATCCGCATGAGCGACGCGGTTTTTTTATCTTGATAGTAAATTCCCTTTGCGCTCACCATTTCCGTATACACCATGCCGCATCCAAACTGCCGGCAGATGCGCCGGAACGCACGGTCCGTCACCCCTGCCATCGGCGCTAAAAATACCGGATTTTCAATTGTAACTGCTCCAATTTTCACAAGTCTGCTCCTTATTCAATCTTCAAATACCTGAACAATCCCTCAGTCGCCTATGGCGACAGCTCCCTTTGCTCAAGGGAGCCTTTTATAAACGTCAATTTTACATGTCAAGAAAATCTTTTCCATATATTTATCACAGATTTGCAAAAATATCCACCTGATCCTCCTCCGGGAGTCCGTCCAGGCATCCGTTATCCCGCAGAAGTTCTACATTTGTTTTGGTAATGCCGGTTCTTAGCAAAAGATCCTTTACCGTCCGGAACGGACCGTTTTCTCTTGCCTCTGCAATGCTCTTTGCCGCATTTTCACCCATGCCGTTTAAGGCATTTAACGGAGGACGGATTCCCTCCGGAGTCTGCAAAAAGTTCACCGCATGCGATTTGTACAAATCAACCGGCACAAACTGAATCCCTCTTGCATACATTTCGATACAGATTTCCAGAATCGGCAAAAGGTTTTCCTCTTTCGGCGAAATCGTTTTATTCTTTTTCTTATCCAACAGCATCTGCATAGACTCTCTTGCAACCTTCATGCCGCGCGCCATCAAAGCCGCGTCAAAATCGTCTGCACGTACAGAAAAATAGGCAATATAGAATGCTTCCGGATAATGAACCTTATAATACGCAATCCGGAATGCCATGGTAACATACGCAACAGCATGCGCTTTCGGGAACATGTATTTGATTTTTTTACACGATTCAATATACCAATCCGGCACATTCGCCTCGCGCATTGCCGCCTCGTCCGCCTCGGAAAGTCCCTTTCCTTTTCGGACGCTTTCCATAATCTTAAAGGAATGCCCTGCCTCAACACCCATATGAATCAGATAGATCATAATATCGTCACGCGTACAGATGGATTCCGAAAGCGTGGTCACACCGGCGCGGATATAGTCCTGCGCGTTGTTCAGCCACACATTTGTACCGTGCGAAAGTCCGGAAATGCGAACCAATTCCGCAAAGCTTTTCGGGGTTGTATCCAGCAGCATCTGCCGGACAAATGCCGTTCCGAATTCCGGGATTCCGAATGTGCCGACCGTTGTTCCGATGTCCTCCGAAAGCTTTAACGCTTTTGTGGACGTGAAAAGACTCATCGTGTCCGGGTCACCCAGGGGAATCGTTTGCGGATCGAGTCCGGTTAAGTCCTGGAGCATTTTAATAACGGTCGGATCGTCGTGTCCGAGTTCGTCCAGCTTTAAAAGGTTCTGGTCAATGGAGTGATAGTCAAAATGCGTGGTGATGATGTCGGAATTGGGGTCGTCTGCCGGATGCTGCACCGGGCAAAATTCGTGAATGTCATTTTTAAACGGTACAACAATAATACCGCCCGGATGCTGTCCGCTTGTACGCTTTACTCCAACACAGCCGGCTGCCAGCCGTTTCATTTCTGCATTCCGGATTTTAATATGGTTTTCCTCTGCAAATTTTTTCACATAACCGAACGCCGTTTTCTCTGCCACTGTTCCGATTGTTCCGGCACGGAATACATGTCCCTCGCCAAAAAACGTCTCGGTATATTTATGAATCACCGGCTGATAATCGCCCGAAAAGTTCAGGTCAATATCCGGCTCTTTGTCGCCCTTAAATCCCAAAAAGGTTTCAAACGGAATATCGTGTCCGTCTTTTTTATAGGGTGTTCCGCAGACAGGGCAAACCTTGTCCGGCAGGTCGCACCCGGAAATTCCCGAACCGTCGTCTATAAATTCACAGTTTTTGCAGTTGGGACAGATATAGTGTGCCGGAAGAGAATTTACCTCGGTAATATCCGATAAAAACGCGACAAAGGACGAGCCGACCGATCCTCTTGAACCAACCAGATATCCGTCCTTTAAGGACTTCCGCACCAGCTCCTGCGCAATTCTGTACATTACAGAAAAGCCGTAGGTGGTGATGGAATAAAGCTCTTTATCCAGCCGCTCCTGCACCAGCTTTGGCAGCGGATCGCCGTAGATTTCCTTTGCCTTTCGGTGCGAATCGGCAATGATACCCTCCTGCGCTCCCTCAATTTCCGGCGGACATTTTTTCTTCGGAATCGGACGCACCGATTCAATCTGATCTGCAATCAGATTCGTATTTGTCACCACAACCTCGTATGCCTTTTCCTTTCCTAAATAAGCAAATTCAGCAAGCATTTCCTCGGTTGTCCGAAGATAGAGCGGCGCCTGATCCACCGCATCCTTAAAGCCTTTATAATACATCAGGATTTTCCGGTAGTTTGCCCCCTCCGGGTCTAAAAAATGCACGTCACAAGTAGCAACCACCGGCTTTTGCATCATTTCGCCCAGTTCTACAATCCGGCGGTTTAAATTCTGCAAATCCTCATCCGTATTCACATCCTCATGATCCGGATCGCGTTTCATATATGCGTTATTCCCAATCGGCTGAATTTCCAGATAATCATAAAATTCCGCAATCTGCTTTAATTCCTCGGTGGAGCGTCCGTCCACCATAGCGCGAAACAGCTCTCCTGCCTCGCAGGCAGAACCGATAATCAATCCCTCGCGCTTTCTTTTTAGCATGCTTTTCGGGATTCTCGGGGTACGGAAAAAGTATTTCAAATGCGACGCGGAAACCATCTCATAGATATTCCGTATTCCAGTTTCATTTTTCGCTAACAGAATGATATGAAATGCCTTGCTCCGCTTGCAGGCGTCTGCCATATCGTAGAGATCGTTTAATTCTGCAAGTTTTTCCTGTCCTCTGCTTTTTAATTCTGCAAGCATTTTGATAAACACATCTGCCGTTGCTTTCGCGTCATTCACAGCACGGTGATGATTTTCCAAAACAACCTTTAAATGCTTGGATAGCGTGTTCAGCTTATGGTTCGGAAGCTCCGGATAGAGACACCGCGCCAGCTGGAGCGTATCCATATAAGCAAACGGAAACGGAAAACCGTGGGTTTTTGCCGCTTTTTTCATAAAGCCAATATCAAACTTTGCATTATGCGCAACCAAAATACAGCCCTTGGAAAATTCCAGAAAGCTTTCAAACACTTCTTCAATTTTTGGAGCGTCTGCCACCATATCGTCGGTAATGCCGGTCAATTCCACAATTTTTTTCGGAATCGGCTCGCAGGGGTTGACAAAGGTTGACCACCGGTCGACCACCTCGCCGCCGCTGACCTTGACCGCTCCGATTTCCGTGATATGATTTTTTTCATTGGAAAGTCCGGTTGTCTCAATATCAAACACCACAAAATCATGGTCGATTGTTTCTTCGCCCATATCGTAGGAGATTTTCACATCATCATTTAACAGATATCCCTCCACACCGTAGAGGATTTTAATTTTTTCGTTGTAATCCGATGCTTTCATCGCATCCGGATAGGACTGCACCACGCCGTGGTCGGTGATGGCGATTGCTTTGTGTCCCCATGAAATTGCGCGGTTGACTAAATCCTTTGTGGCAGAAACACCGTCCATTGCCGACATCTGCGTGTGCATATGCAGTTCCACGCGCTTTTCCGGCGCGTTGTCCATCCGCACTGCCGCCGGTGGTGCTAAACCGATTGCATTTGCAGAAACAACCACCTCATGCGCATAATCGTTATATTTTGCACGTCCGCGCACAGCAATCCGGACACCCTTTTTCAGCTTTTTCGTCAAATCCGCATAAACCGGTTCATGCTTTTCATCCGCATCCAAAAAGATTTGAATCGAAATAGAATCCTGATAGTCCGTAACGTCAATTACAAACAGATGAAAGGATTTTTCTGTTTTCTTCGAGGTGATGTCCTTGGTTTCGATTCCGAAAATCTCACCGTAAAAACACACGCGGTCGCTCGAATCGTTGATATCCGAAATGGTCATCAGATCATCCCGGATCGCGCTTCCATAGAGCATTTCGGTGACCATGGCACGTCCTAACGAGATTTTTTCTTTCTTTTCCGGCAATTCCTCAGACGCAGCAGGATGCGCTTTCTGAACGAAATGACTAACAGGAGACGGCAGTTTTGCCGTCTCCTCTTTTTCCCGAATCTGTACACTATTCAAATGATAATATTTTTCAAGCTTTTCCTCAAATTGTGCAAGCGCGTCATGCGCTGCTGTCTCCTCTAAGAGAATTTCCATTCTCCGCCGGGAGCGCGAGAGCCGGATTTTCTGCACATGCTTATCTTTCAGACTCTCGCTGTCAATACCAGGAAAAACCGCATCAATACTTGGTTTCATAGATTATCCCTTATTTGAAATATTCCACGCCGGATAAGAATAACATCTGATCCTTATCACCCGGCACATTCTTTGCTATATTTTCTCCGATTCTCTCGGAATGACCCATTTTTCCGAAAACGCGTCCGTCCGGACTGGTGATTCCCTCGATTGCCGCCATAGAACCGTTGGGGTTATAGGCAATGTCATAAGTTGCCTGTCCCTTTTGATTCACATACTGGGTTGCAATCTGTCCGTTTTTCGCAAGCTCTGCAATCTGCTCCGGACTTGCAATAAACCGTCCCTCACCATGGGAAAGCGCAACGGTATGCCTTTCTCCTACATCGGTATGACGCAGCCAGGGCGACAGATTCGACGCAATTCTGGTTTCTGCCATGCAGGAAACGTGTCTGCCGATTGTGTTAAAGGTCAGGGTCGGCGCATTTTCCTCCGGTGTTCTGATTTCGCCGTACGGCACTAAGCCAAGCTTAATGAGCGCCTGGAAGCCGTTACAGATACCGAGCATTAAGCCGTCCCGGTTCTTTAATAAATTCATGACTGCGTCTTTGACCAGAGGATTCCGGAATGCAGTTGCAATAAATTTACCCGATCCGTCCGGCTCGTCACCGCCGGAAAATCCGCCCGGCAGCATGACAATCTGCGACGCATCGATCCGTTTTTTCATTTCTTTTAACGATTCCGAAACGTCCTCCCCAGACAGATTCCGGAAGATAAAGACATCTGCCGCACCGCCTGCTTTCTCAAACGCGCGCGCCGTGTCATACTCGCAGTTTGTACCCGGGAACACCGGAATAAAGATTCTCGGTTTTCCGAAACGCTCTCCTGCCACACATGCAGACCGTCCGTCAAAAGAATAAGTTTCCGGCTCTTTTGTAAAATGACCGGCTTTGGTCGGGAACACTTTTTCCAGGGGCGCAGTCCAAGCCTCAAGCGCGTCCTCAATCGTGATTTTCACACTGCCGACATCCAATACCGGCATGTCAATGGTTTCCGCAATCACACGTTCGCCCTCTGCATCCTCCATTTCCAGCACAATCGAACCGATCGGTGCAAAGAACAGGAGATCATTTGTAATATTCTGATCAAAACGAACACCGATTTTATTTCCAAATGCCATTTTGGAAACCGACTCTGCCAGACCGTGACCTCTCACAACGCTTGCAGAAAGCACTTTTCCCTCTAAAATCAGCTGATGGACTCTTTCATACATTTCTTTGAGTGCGTCAAAGTCCGGCAGATCATTTTCATCCCGTTTTAACCGCATCAGAACCAGCTTTGTTCCGGATTTCTTGATTTCCTGGGAAACAACCTTGTCCGCATCCATCGCCGCCGCGGTAAAGGAAACCAAGGTCGGCGGAACATCCAGTCCGTTAAAGCTGCCGCTCATAGAATCCTTGCCGCCGATTGCCGCAATGCCCAGGGCAAGCTGAGTACGGTATGCACCCAACAGCGCAGAAAAAGGTTTTCCCCATCTGGTTTTGTCTGTTCCTAAGCGTTCAAAGTATTCCTGGAAGGTCAGATAAATCTTTTTATAGTCAACACCTAATGCCACTGCTTTCGATACCGATTCCACAATCGCATAGGTCGCACCGTGGAACGGACTCCAGGCAGAAAGCTTTGGATTGTAGCCATAGGTCATCACGGTGGCAGTGTTTGTCTCGCCGGAAAGCACCGGAACTTTTGCCGCCATACCGTCGTTCGGGGTCAGCTGATATTTTCCGCCAAACGGCATCAAAACCGTACCTGCGCCAATCGTGGAATCAAAGCGTTCGGAAAGACCCTTTTGCGAGCATACATTCAGGTCGGAAAGAACCGATAGCCACTTTTTGCGGACATCCGTTACCACCTCGCCGCGGAAGAAAGAATCCTCCTGCTTTGGCAGAACCACCTCAATATCTGTATGTTTTTCTGCTCCGTTCGTATTTAAAAACTCTCTGGAGATATTGCAGACTGTCTGACCGCGCCAGTTCATCACCAGCCGCGCCTCCTCGGTGACCTCTGCAACCTCGGTCGCCTCCAGATTCTCTACATGCGCCGCCTCAATAAAAGCGTCAACATCCTCTTTCCGGACAACAACCGCCATTCGCTCCTGCGATTCGCTGATCGCAAGCTCTGTTCCGTCCAGACCCTCGTATTTTTTCGGAACGCGATCCAGATCAATTACTAAGCCGTCTGCTAATTCGCCGATTGCAACCGACACACCGCCTGCACCAAAATCGTTACAACGCTTAATTTTTGCGGTTACCGCCGGATTCCGGAACAATCTCTGTAATTTTCTCTCCACCGGCGGATTTCCCTTTTGTACCTCACTTCCGCAGGTTGTGATCGATTTTTCAGTATGCGCTTTAGACGATCCGGTTGCGCCGCCGCAGCCGTCGCGTCCGGTTCTGCCGCCCAGTAAAATGATCGCGTCTCCCGGTGCCGGAACCTCGCGGACAACATTTTTCTTCGGCGCTGCACCGATTACTGCGCCGATTTCCATTCTCTTTGCAACATATCCCTCGTCATAAATTTCTGTAACCTGTCCGGTTGCCAAGCCGATCTGATTGCCGTAGGAGCTATAGCCTGCCGCCGCGCCTTTGGTAATCTTTCTTTGCATCAGTTTTCCGTTTAAGGTTTCTTCCAGGCTCTTTCTCGGGTCGCCGCTGCCGGTTACACGCATTGCCTGGTATACATAGGAACGGCCGGACAGCGGATCGCGGATTGCACCGCCCAGACAGGTTGCCGCACCGCCGAACGGTTCAATTTCGGTCGGATGGTTGTGGGTTTCATTTTTAAACATAATGAGCCACGGCTCTTTTTTGCCGTCCACATCCACGTCCACCTGGATGCTGCATGCATTAATTTCCTCCGATTCGTCAATTTCCTTTAACAAACCGGCTTTTTTTAACTGTTTGACAATAATGGTTGCCATATTCATAAAACAGGTTGCACGGTCAGGCGCATAAAGTTCCTTTTTTGCACGCTGATATTCCGCAAAGCTTTCACGCAGGACATCTGCATATTTTCCGTCCGGAATGGTAACATGGTCAATTCTCGTAGAAAAGGTGGTGTGGCGGCAATGATCCGACCAATAAGTATCGATCATCCGAAGTTCAGTGATGGTTGGATCTCTTTTTTCAGTTTCTTTAAAGTAGTTCTGACAAAATTTCAGATCGTCCAAATCCATGGCAAAACCCATCTTTTCTAAAAAGGCGGAAAGCGCTTGCCCGTTCATGTCCGAAAATCCGTCCACCGTTGCAACCGGTGCAGGAGGAATAATTTCCATTTCGAGACTCTCACAGTGTGCTAAGGATGCCTCGCGTGCCTCTACCGGGTTGATGAGATATTTTTTTGCACGCTCTGCCTCCTCCCGGTTTACGCCCTCTAAAACATAGACCTTAGCGCTGCGCACGGTCGGACGTTCCTTTTCGGTCAGAATGGAGATACATTCCTCAGCAGACGCTGCCCGCTGATCGAACTGTCCTGGAAGATATTCCACTGCAAACACCTGTGCTGCCGGGTCAATTTCAATTTCCTCATCATAAGCATTGTCCACCGGCGGTTCGTAAAATACCGATACCTTTGCTTTTTGGTATTCCTCATCACTCAAACCATCCGCGTCATACCGGTTGATCACCCGGACATTTTTCAGGTTTTTCAGAGAAAGATTTTCTCTTAAATCCTCCAAAACTCCCTGCGCCTCTACATCAAAGCCTTTTTTCTTCTCCACATAAATTCTTCTGACCATGTCGCCCTTCCTTTCCTATGTGTATAAAACCTCATTCTATCTTCTATTGTACCTTTTTTTTGCCGTTCTGTAAAGGGGTGAATCAACTAAATTTTCCAACGTTCGACAGAAAAAGTTTTTATAAAAAAGCACTTGACTTTTTCGCAAAAATGTGGTATGATAACATGTGTCAATAAGCGGGAGTGGCTCAGTGGTAGAGCGTCACCTTGCCAAGGTGAACGTCGCGAGTTCGAATCTCGTCTTCCGCTCCATGGTCTGAGCTTTATATGCTCAGACCTTTTTTAATATATAAATTCGGGAGTAGATTTCAAATGAAAATTTTAAAATTTGCAGGAAATATTTGTTTAAGACATTTGATAGGAATCGCTGTAAGCGTCATATTGATTATGCCGCTTTATGCAATGGCGGAAAATCAACAATACCTTTTTTCGGGAATAACTGCAGCAATCGCAATCGCTCTTGTTTATTCCTGCGGTTGGCGCTATGGATTTCGTGATGCGAGAAAGATAAAAGGTTTTTCCCCTGATAAAGGCTTGCCGATAAAAAGTTCGTTGATTTATACGATTTTACCGCTTATATTCATTGTTGTTTGGCTTATTGCTCCTGATTTTTTGCGTGTCGACATTCCGATTATGCGCGGCGATACGGAATTTTTTATAAAAGGCTGTTTTATTAACGGAACGCCCGATTTTGTATATCGTATTTGGCAGATTGCGTTTTCGGGTTTTATTCCCTCAGGAAACGCTTTTGCGTATTTTGCTGCACTTTTGATTGAACCGATTTTTGTGTACATCGGATATTGCGTAGGTCTCAGACGATTCAGCGTTATGGAATACATAAGCGCAAAGATTGTATTCAGCTCATCATCGGACAACAAAAAGAAAAAACGTGAGGATGAATTCAGAAGATAACTTTAGTTCCGGAACTGATTAAAGGAGTGTTCGTATGAAAAAGAAATTTATTGTTTTCTTATTTTTGCTTGCAACAATGTTTTCGGGCGTATATGCTGCCGAAAGCAGCGTTGACGGATATATCATAAAAATTAAAGATGATTACCAAACACAAAACACAAAA
>CAKSJF010000010.1 GCA_934462945.1 uncultured Clostridia bacterium
GGGGGACGGTCAGAACCGCGGTGTGACCGAGCCGCAGCGAGATACTGTCAGCAAAGAACATAAAACAATTGCACTTAATAATGGCTCCCTTGAGTAAAGGGAGCTGTCAGCAAAGCTGACTGAGGGATTGTCAATTTAAGCGGAATTTACTATAACCAAGGGGGATAAACATGGAACAAAAAGGAATTAACAACCGATACACAGCCGCGCCGGTTTTGATTTTGGCGCTTTCTATGCTGTTTTCTTCCATCGGATGGATTTTGAATGTGGGGGGTGTGGTGTTCCCGCTGATTTTGGCGGTGGCGGTTGTCATGATTTTCGGACTCATCCGGGATCGGCGGCTGTTTTTTGCCGCGCTCTTATCTACAGTATTCACCATTCTTGCCTGCGGATTTGCGGCAAAAATCAAGGATATGTCCTACGACGGTATGTATTTTCACAAATCGGCAGTGCATGCCTTGGCAAACGGCTGGAATCCGCTTAAGGAATCCTTTTCGGATTTTGACCGGTTCGGAAATTTGCAGGATCTTCCGCTTTGGATGGATAACTACCCGAAAGGGGTCTGGGCGGCATATGCGGCAGTTTACAAGCTGACCGGTCAGATTGAGGCGGCAAAGGGAATTAACCTGCTATTTCTTCTCATGCTGTTTTTTGCGGCATATGATATGATTAAGACGGTATTTTCTAAAAAAGGCTTTATGGGAATTATGCTTGCGGCAGCGTTGGCGGCAAATCCAGTCATTCTTTCACAGTATTTCACCTTTATGAACGATCTTCCGGTTGCGGTGCTGATTTTGGTGTGCGCATGCCTGGGCATTAAAATTTATGCAAAGAAAGCGGATCGCTGGGATTACCTCACGCTGACGGCAGCCTTTGCAGCCTCCTTTGGTGTCAAATTCACCGCCCCGGTGTTCTGCGGGATTACGCTTTTGGCATATGGCGTGGCGGTTGGAATTAAAAGCCGCGGCAAGGAGCTTTTAAAGCCGTGTATTTCTGTGGCGGTTGCGGCAGTGATTGGCGTTTGCGCTCTGGGAGCAGATCCGTATGTCAAGCATATTTTAAACGGTCAGCATCCGATTTACCCGGTCATGGGCGAGGGCAAGTATGATATTATGAATACCAACCTCCCGGCAGGCTTTGACGAGCTTTCCGGTACGGAGCAGTTTTTCATCTCGATTGCCTCGAAATGCTCTCCGAATCCGGGTGATATTCCGATTTTGAAAATTCCGTTTACAGCGGATCGTTCGGAATTAGAGGCGCTCGGTGCGCCGGATGTGCGGCTTGCAGGCTTCGGAGTCTTTTTCTCCGGCATTCTGATTCTGGCATTTTTCTTAGGACTTTTTGCAATCTGGAAATCAAAAAGAACGATGTCGTTAGTGCCGGCAATTGCGATTTTCGGATTGATGGCGCTGTTTTTCCCGGAAAGTTGGTGGGCACGGTATAACCCCTATACCTACTATATCCCCGGATTGGTTCTTTTAGCATTTTCCACTGTTCCGAAAACGGAGCTTGTGTCCTATCTGATGTCGCTTTTGATGTTGGTAAACGGTGTGATCAGCGGCAGTGCGGTCTACTGGACGTTCCGGCATAAAACCGAAATTTTAGACGGCATCTTAGAGAGCATCCGGCAGGACGGCAGAAGGGTGCTTTTAAACATCAACGATTTTCCGTGCCATGCGGTTTGGTTTGAGGAGGCAGGCATTGATTTTGAACTAACCAACCAATTTGACCCGGATCAAGAGGAGCTTGAGTTTTACCGGACAACAAAATATCAGTTTAAGGAGAATTAATCATGGACGTATGGAATGGATTTCAAAAAGAGGAATTTACCTTTGAGGGAAAGCGTGCCATTATGGTTTTTCCGAAAAAGGCAGATGAACAAAAAAACTGGATGTTAAAAACGGAATATTGGGACGCATTCCCGGAGCGTGAAATTGATCTTGTAAACAGGGGGTTTCATCTTGCGTATTTAGAGAATGAATCGCGCTTTGCTACAAAATCCGACTGCGACAGAAAGGCGCGGTTTGCAGAGTATCTTTGTAAACAATACGGACTTTCCCCAAAATGCGTTCCGGTGGGTATGAGCTGCGGCGGTGCGCATGCGGTGAATTTTGCAGGATTTTATCCGGAGAAAATCGCATGTATCTATATTGACGCACCGGTTCTGAATTTTATGGATTTTCCGGGCAGACTGGAAGATCCGGGCTGCGAGGCGGTATGGGAAAATGAATTTGTCAAAGCCTATCCCGGAATCACGCGTGCAGGACTCTTTCAGTTTGACAATCACCCGATGAATAAAATCCCGGTTTTAAAAGAACATCAGATTCCGATTGTCATGCTGTACGGAACAGAGGATCAGACGGTTTTCTATTCTAAAAACGGTCAGATCTTAGAGCTGGAATATCAAAATAATCCGCTTTTGAAAATCTTTCCCCGCTTTTGCCAGGGACACCATCCGCATGGATGCCTGCCAAATCCGGAGGAATTGATTGAATATATTATCACAAAATGCAAAGAGAGGGAAGCAAAATGATTTTTAAGGACATGCAGAGAATTGTATTTGCCGGTGATTCTGTAACCGATATGGGCAGCGCGCAGCCGGTGGGCGAGGGCTTGTTCGACAATGTCGGCAGAAGCTATGTGAGAGTGGTTGAGAATATGCTTGCCGCATATTACCCGGAGGTTCGCATTCGTGTTACCAATTCCGGAATCAGCGGAAACACCAGCCGGGATCTTTTAGCAAGATTTCAGCGTGACGTGGTGGATTTAAAGCCGGATTGGGTTTCGATCTGTATCGGAATTAATGATGTTTGGCGTCAGTTTGACAGCCCGGCAAGGCCGGATGAGGCGGTTTTCCCGGAGGAATACGAGAAAAACGTGGAGAAAATGATCAAGATGGTAAAAGGCAAGGTGGAGGGAATTTTTCTGCTTTCTCCTTATTATATGGAGCCGAACCGCCAGGATATGATGCGTGCAAGAATGGACGAATACGTTGAAATCTGCCGCAAGCTTGCGAAAAAGTATGATTGTATTTTCATTGACTTCCAAAGAATGTATGAGGATTATTGCAAGGTTCGTCATTCCGGCTATATTGCATGGGATCGTGTGCATCCGAACCAGATCGGTGCAACGCTGATGGCAAAAACCTTCTTAGAGGCATGCGGCTTTGATTATCAGCACAAGGGAGTGTGAGAAAATGAAGAAAAGAATCCTGCCGGCGGTGCTGTCTGCGCTTTTACTGACGCAAACGGTATCTGCCTATGATTTCCCAGAGCCGGACTGGGGTGCAATTTTAAAGGAGCGCACCCAAATGGTGACCGAAACGCAGTTTGATTTGTATGTGGAGGGTGATCCGTCGCTTGCTCCTTATTACGGCGCAAAATTAGAGCCGAAAGCCGGAACGTATATCGGTATGGTGGCAGATCAGGCGGAAAGCTATCTGCCGCTCGGATCGTATCTGACCTATGTGGAAACCCCGGATCAGGAGGATTTATACTATCCCTCAAACAGCATGATCAAACGGGATGATGTTGTAACGATGGTGGGGTGGAATTTCCAGTCCTTAGATGATGTGGATTACGGAAAAATGCGTCAGACCCTGGATATGCTAAATGGCTACAATAAACCGATGATGATTCGTTTTGCAAACGAGATGAATGCGTCCTCCTTAGGGGACGATCCGGATCGGTATGTCGAAACGTTCCGGAATGTGGCGAATATGATTCATGAGTACCCGAATTTTGCGGTGGTCTGGTCGCCGAATGATATGGGCGCACTGGACCGTCCGTTTGAGTATTATTATCCCGGAGATGAATATGTAGACTGGGTAGGAATCAGCTGCTACATGATCCGGTATTTTGGATTTGATAAAAACGCACAGGCGCGCGATCATATTTTCTTTATGACAGATGAATATGCCTGGGCAACTAACAAGGTTCAGCTGATTCTGAAATTTATGGAGGAAAACGGAATCCAGAAACCGGTGATGCTGAGTGAGGGCGGAATTGCCTGCTATAACAGCAACGGAGACGATTATTCCGGCTGGAGCGAGCCGCGTATGCGGAACATGTACTGGTATCTGATCATGAAATATCCGCAGATCAAGATGATTAACTATTTCAATGTTCCGTTTGATAATTACGGAGAACATTATTATTTCTCAGATAAGAGCGGCATGGACTATATCTTCCGTGAGGCAGCTGCCAACGGCGCCTATCTGAGAAGTGCGGACGATACGCCCAAATTCGTCTTTAAACAAGCCTATGACGGCGGAACAATCCATGCGGAAAACGGAAAAATCAAGCTTTACACCTATGCATATTTTGCAAATCAGCCAAATCTGACGGTGAATTATCGGATTGACGATACGTGGTATTCCTCCTCGGATGCGATTCCGTATTCGTCTGAATTGGAGCTTTCCGGTCTTTCGGACGGTGAGCATAAGCTGACCATTTCCGCATTGGGAGAATCAAAGGATTACTACTTCCACAAAAAAGGTAATTTTGTGAAGTTCGGCGGCGAACCGAATACCTGGGAGGAGGACATCCGGGTGATCGTAAACGGGGATGAGGTAGTATTCCCGGATCAGAAACCGGCAATCGTAAATGACCGCACCTTAGTGCCGCTGCGTGCGATTTTTGAGGCATTAAAGGCAGAGGTAGAATGGGATGACGAAACGAAAACGGTCACCTCCAAAAAAGGAGACATTAGTGTTTCCCTCGCCATTGATTCCGACCGGCTCTATCAAAACGGTCAGGAAAAAATCCTGGACGTTCCGGCACAGATCATGAACGGCAGAACCATGGTTCCCGTCCGCGCCATTTCTGAAGCATTTCAATGCCAGGTTGGATGGGATCAGAATACCAGAACAGTAACGGTAGAGGAATAAAAAAGCCGCTGTGGGAGAAATCTCACAGCGGTTTTTTGTGATTACCTTCTTATTTTAAATTATCCGTCTTTTCTGCAATACAGTATCTCGGACGGTGTTTGGATTCCATGTAGATTTTACCCACATATTCTCCGATAATGCCCAGGCTTAAAAGCTGCACGCCGGAGATAAAACAGAGAATGCAGGTGGTGGATGCCCAGCCGGCAACGGTGTTTTTCAAAATACTTTCCACCAGCACCCAGATAATGCCGATCACCGACAAAAGCGACACGATCATACCGAATGCGGTAATAATGCGGATCGGCTTAATGGAAAGACTGGTGATTCCATCGATGGCAAGCGCGAGCATTTTTTTGAGCGGATAGTGCGATTCGCCCGAAAGCCGGACGGATCGGTCGTAATAGACGCTGGTGCTTTTAAAGCCAACCAACGGAAACATACCGCGGAGAAAGATATTGACCTCTTTATAATTTGCAAATTCCTGCAACACACGGCTGCTTGCCAGGCGGTAGTCAGCATGATTGTAGACAATATCGCCGCCAAGCTTTTCTAACAGCTTGTAAAAGCCGAGCGCGGTGGTACGCTTAAAAAATGTGTCGGTTTTGCGCTCCTTGCGGACACCGTACACAATTTCGCAGCCGTTTTGGTATTCATCCACCATCTGCTCCATCACGGTGATGTCGTCCTGACCGTCGCAGTCGATACTGATCGTAATATCGCATAGATCCTTAGCGTACATTAACCCGGCTAAAACTGCATTCTGATGTCCGCGGTTGCGGCTTTGCGCAATGCCGGCAAAATGCGGATTCTCGTGGGAAAGTGCGTTGATAATCTCCCAGGTCTTGTCCTTTGAACCGTCGTTTACAAAAAGGATTTTACTCTCCGTGCTGATTTTTCCTTTCTGAATTAATAAATCCAGCTCCTCTAAAAACATCGGCGCGGTAATCGGCAAAACCTGCTCCTCATTATAGCAGGGAATAATCATGTATAAAATCGGCTTGTCCTTCATAACAAATCTCCTTGTAGTCTTTTTTTCTATTGTATCACAATTTCCACAAAAAGTCAATCATTAGAAAGAGCAAATCAGCCAAATATTCCTTAAACCCGGACAATGTAATTGTCTTTTCGCTTTGCCGCGTCAGCTGCCGGAACAGCAGGGTAGCCAAGTGCAATACTGCCAACGCCGCGCAGGGTTTCAGGAAGTCCCCACTCATTCAGCAATTTTTTGCCGTCCGGACTGTCGAAGATTTCGCGTTCTCTATGCACCCATACAGAGCCAAGCCCTAAAGATGCGGCGGCAATCATCATATTTTCCAGCACACAGCTTCCGTCCTCCACAAAGGTGTTGACTGCCGGATCTGCCAAAACAAGCACGGCAACCGGTGCGCCGTAATACGGATCGGAATCTACCCCCATCACCTCTGCATTCAGCTTTGCAATCAGCTTGCGGTATTTTTCTGATGTGACTGCAATAATGGTCGGAGATTGCTTTCCTCTGCCGGTCGGCGCATAGGTTCCTGCCTCCAGAACAGCATTTAATAATTCGTCCGGCACTGGGTCGGATTTGTAGCTGCGAATGCTTCTTCGGGTTTTGATTGCGTTAAGTGTTTCATTTTTCATATCAATTCCTCCTTAAAAAAATTGCCATACACTCATAAAGAGCGTATGGCGAAAAATGAGCATGTTTTTCTCAGAAAAATCCATACCAATTTTGGAATTTTAGTATAACACATTTCAAAATCCTTGTCAAGATCATTCTAAAAATTTTGTTAAATTTGCGAGCGGTTCATGTTGTATTTCTTCTTCACCCGGTCAAGCTTTTCTAAAACCGCCTTGCCTGCAAGCCACAGAAAGAGCGCGGTGGACGCGGCATGCACCAGGTCAGCCGGAATGCCTAAGGCATAGGCAGAAAGGAGCATTTCAGAGGTCGGATGCGGCTGACTCATAAGAACCGATGCCGGATTCATAATTCCGCCGTATAAAATCAAAACCTCTGAAAATCCCAAAACGGCAAGCAGCAGTTTTGATTTTACCTGTTTTCCGAATCCGATGCCGGAAACCAATCCCACCGTGCCGAATGCGAGCATCTGCCAGGGCGTCCAAGGACCTTGTCCAAAAAAGAAATTGGATAAAAACGCGGTCGCCGCACCAACGAAAAAGCCGGTTTCACCGCCGAATGCTATGCCAGATAGAATCACCACCGCCGCGGCAGGCTTAAACTGCGGAATCGGCGCAAAGGCGGCTCGTCCAAAAACGGCAGTGGCGCATAGAACGCTGACGGTGACTAATTCGTGCGCGGACGGTTTTCGCTTTTCAAAGTGCAGAAAAAAGGAAAACAGCGTTTCTGCTAAAATACAAAGGCTGATCCAATAATATTTCCGGTCGCCTAAGAAATAGATTCCGAATAACACCGTAACCGGAACAAGCAATAGCGGCAAAAATGCAGCAGGTGCGCTTGATTTCTTTGTTTTTTCTGTTTTCTCCGGCTTGATCTGCACCGGGGGTGGCGGCGGAAGTTCGTCTGCTTTAACCGGCTCGCTGCCGCCTGTGGCATAAATCAGATCGGATGCTAAGATTGCCTGCGGTAAGATGTTGCGTGCCATCCGGTTGGCGGCGGTGGTGTAAAAGCTTTTTCCGGCGAAAAATTCTTCCGGCGTACCCTCGGAGGTCAGCTGTCCGGCAAAGATCATCCCAATCCGGTCTGCATATTCAGCACAAAATTCGAGATCGTGCGAAACCAGCAGAATGGAAAGATTTTTTTGCGATTTTAAAATTTCTGCTAATTTCTTCTTAAAGCATGCGTCTAATCCCTTGGTAGGCTCGTCCAGAATCAGAATTTCCGGTTTTTTCAAAAGCGCCATGGCAAGCGCAAGCCGCTGCTGCTCACCGCCTGAAAGGTCGTAGGGGTGTGCGTCTAAGAGCGGTTCAAGCTCACATAGGGTTATCATTTTGTTGCATTCGTCCGCATTTGCAAGCGATAAAAGCTCCTCTGAAACTCTGTTTTTTGAAAAAAGCTCCTGCGGATTTTGGGTAAGCATTGTGACGGTGGCTCTTTTCTGCACCTTTCCGTGCTGTGGAGAGGACAAACCTGCGGCAATCGAGAGTGCAGTGGTTTTTCCTGTTCCGTTTCCACCTAAAAGTGCATAAAATTCACCCCGGTGCAGTTCGAGAGAAAATCCTCTTAAAATCTCCTCCGAATCACGCGCATAGCGAAACCATATATCCTTTAGCGATAGTACCACTTCAGAATTGCAGGGCTTTCCGGTACGCGGCGGCAGGGGAGAAAGCCTTTGTTCCAAAAGCCAGTTCCGCCCCTCCCGGACGGTAACCGGGCATGCTCCATCTCCGCCTGCGGCTGAAAATACACGCATCGGGGTGGGGAGGGCGCAAAAGATTTCATGTCCCCAAAGTTTTTTAGCAATTTCACGCGGAGAACCATTGGCTAAAAGCTGTGCGTTTTCTAAAAAGATTACCTGATCTGCAAGCGGAAAAACCTCCTCCAAACGGTGCTCCGAGAGTAGAATCGTTGTTCCCAGTTCCCGGTTGATTCGCGCTAATATCTGAAAAAAACTTTCAGCAGCAATCGGGTCAAGCTGACTGGTCGGCTCATCCAGAATCAGAATGGACGGCTGCATGGTCATGACTGCCGCTAAATTCAAAAGCTGTTTCTGACCGCCGGACAGAGTGGAAACCTCTTGAAAAAACCAGTCCTCAATGCCGAAAAAGGACGCCATTTCCGAAACACGCGTCCGGATTTCATCTTTTCCATAGCCAAGGCTTTCTAACCCAAAGGCTAATTCATGCCAGACCTTGTCGCAGACAATCTGATTGTCCGGATTTTGCAGCACAAAGCCGATTTTCTCTGCCTGTTCACGGTCGGAAAGGGTGGAAATATCGCGTCCGAAGATGCGGATTGTGCCGCTCTTTTCCCCGTGCGGCGAAAGCGCCGGCTTTACCAGGCGCAGCAGAGTTGATTTTCCGCAGCCGCTTTTTCCGCATAAAACGGTAAAGGAGCCGCGCGGAATTGTCAGGGAAAGATCAAAAATTGCAGGTGTGTTTTTCTCCGGATATGTAAAGCTTAAATGTTCGATTTGCATTTCTTCCATTTTCGTTCCTCCCATCCCTCTAACATAACAGGCAGTGCAAAAAAGAGCAGATCTGCCAGAAATAAGCCGGCTGAAAGCCTTGCCTGCGTCATTTTCGGAAAATACGAAACGGCATAGCCGCCCGAAATTCCACCCAGAATAATCGCTACCGTCAGTCCGGAAAGGACAAAAAGTGCAGCGAAATCCCGGCGGCTCCAACGGTAGTTGGTGTAGGCAGTTCTGCCGGGCAGTCCAAAGCCGCGCGCGTGCATGCTGTCAGCAGTATCGGCGGCATTTTCAAAGCTCCAGGTAAGCATACCGGAGATCAGCTGAAGTCCGGATTTTATGCGTGCCAAATGTTTGTCGCCGGACGTATTTCCCAAGGCTTTCTGTGCTTTTTGCATTTTTTTTAGTTGTGCAGAAAACCGCGGAACAAACCGCAGCGACATCGAAAAAACCAAGGAAAGCGACGGAGAAAGCGTTCCAAACACGTACATCAGCTTGTCGCTTGTAATTACATGGCTCATACAAACGCTGTGGCAAAGCACGCCGGCAAGCATCAATGCCGCCGCAAAGCCATACCGGACGGATTCTGCCGTCAATGGATTTCCGTTCGGAAAATAGGCAAGAATCGTTGCCCCCTCGTGGTTGATCAGCGGATTCAGAAGTGCGCTAAAAAGTGCAAGCGGAAGAATCCAGGAAAGCTTTTTTGCCTGTCCGAGTAAAACCATATGCCATAGCCCGAAAAAAAGGCTCAGAAAAAGGCAAACCGGGTGCAGAAAGAGGACGGAAAAGCTGATTGCCGCCATAAAATAGAGAATTTCCAGTAATGGATGATACCCTTTATTCATCACGCTGTCCTCCAAAGCCTGCGCCGATGTCCCGTCCTAAATCGCAGGTATAGAGCCATTCCACACGATCTCCGTTTTTTAGTATGTAGTTTGATGAGCCGTAGCTTGGAAATTCTCCGTTGACCCGGTACATCCATCCGGACAGCTCGCCTGCGTCAAATTCATAAAGATTTCCGATTCCCTCAATATAGGCACTGTTTGTCACCGGGGTCAGGGAAAATTCCATGTGGATTTTGTGCTTTTTTGTCTCGCGCTTTAATACGTCAAACGCGCTTTCCCCCTCGGAAAACTCTGCTGTTTCCGCAGAAAGAATGATACCGCCGGATGGAATCAGTTCTTTTTTTGCCGGATCAAGCTGATCAGGATGGGAAAGCACGCTTGCACAGCTGATGGAAACGGTACAGGTAGTTTTTTGGGGTGGGTCGGTTGGTACAGCAGTCGGAATGACGGTGGGAGCAAGCGTCGGAGCGGCAGTTACGGCAGTTGCCGCAGCTGTCGGCACAGGAGTTTCTGTGTTCTTGGGCGCTTGCGTTTCGGTGGGAGAGGGTGTTTCTGTCTCCAATGCCGGCACGGTTGCCGTTACGGTCGGAGAAACATTTGCCGGCTGTTGTTCGGAGGGGGACAGGAAAAATCCTAAAAGAACAAATCCCAGAACCACCGCTGCTGCGATCAGATAATTTCGATACTGTTTCATAGGGTAACCCCCAGAAGGATCATTGCTTTCAGAATGGTGCGAACGGGCATAAGATCCGGAGTTTGTGTGTTTTGTATGCAGGAAAGCGCATAAAAAGCCTGCTCGGTTGCCATCAGATTGCTTTCGCCGCCGGGAGTATGCGAATAACTGCCATCCGGCTTTTCATAAGATAAAAGTGCAGATAAAACGGTGTTTCCGTTCTTTTGAAAGCGTTCGTCCGTAACCGGAATCCGGAGGGCGGAGAGCGCTAAGAGAACCTGCGCACAGCTCTCTGCACTCTCTCCTCCAAGTCCGGAAAAACCGCCGTTTTCATTCTGGATTCCGGAGAGATAGGAAAGTCCTGCCTGAACGGCTTGATTCACAGCCTCCTGCGCCCGGTAGGGAGCAAGGGCACAAAGCGCCATGGCGGTTAAATCCGGGTCGGACATATCTGAAAATCCCCAGCCGCCGTCCGAAAGCGCGGAGGAAAGAATTTTATCGATGTAACGTTGGCGTGTTGCCTGGTGTTCCTGTCCGGAAATTGCCGGAATTTCATAATTTCCGCTGTCAAATGCGAAAAGCGCCCAGATCGCACCGTTCACCCCCTGAAAAACGGTTTTGTCATAGTCCGCTAAGGGCAGCAGAAGATTGTAGCCGCCAATATTCTGGGGGTCTTGTCCGATCGCTGTAAGCGCTAAAACCACGCGTGCATATTCGGTGTATTTCCGCTCGTGCAGAACGCCGTTTTTTTCGGAGAGTACAGACTGCACGTTTTGGGTGTAGCGGGAAAAATAGTCCGAAAGCTCCGGATCACCGCTTTTTGCCAATCCAATTACTGTCCATTCACCGCCGACAGACGATACAGTCGGGTCGGGAACCTGTGACAGAAGATAGCGTTTTGTGTCCGCATAGTCTGCCGATACAGTCGCGGTGACAAACAGAAAAAAGATTAAAAAAAGTGAAATTGTTTTTTTCATCTCTTGTCTCCTTTTGTAAGATATCTATCAGACAGTCTCTCTAAAAATCCAGATTGCTGTCAGCCGATTAAGGAAAACTCTGCACTTGCCAAAGGCTCTCTTGGGCAAAGAGAGCTGTCAGCGCAGCTGACTGAGAGATTGTCAATAAAAAACATATAGCGGACAGAGATTTTTTTGCGTCCTGTCCGCTATGGATTACTGATTTTTTTCCTTTAATAAATCCCGGATTTCGGTGAGGAGTTCTTCCTGGGTCGGAGCCGGGTCTTTTTCTTCCTCCTCTTTCGGAGCCTTTTTTCTCAAAGCTTTGTTTGTAAAGGTAATGACTGCAAAAATGGACGCGGAAATGATCAGAAAATTCACCACATTTTGCAGAAAACTGCCATATGCAATTGCCGCCTCTGGTTTCACCACCTGACCGGTTGCAGCGTCCACCACAGCGTCGCTTAACACAATCTTCAGATTTTTAAAATCCATACCGGCAGTAACCGCACCGAACACCGGCATAATAATGTCGTTCACCAAAGACGATACAATCGTTCCGAACGCGCCGCCGATAATCACGCCGACCGCCATATCAATCACATTTCCCTTAAATGCAAATTCCTTAAATTCCTTTAGCATATGTTTTCACCTCGAAAATATTATATAATTTTTCGGGGAATTTGTCAAGTCATGTTTTTTGCAGTCCGAACCATCAGCGCAAACAGTGCGGCGAGGGTGAGGAACAGGACTGCGAGGGTAGTATAGAGTGAGCTGATACAGAATCCGCCCGAGAGTGAGGCAGAAAAGCTTTGGAACACCGGAGTATCTGCCGGAGAAATCCGCAGCAGTATCAGAGTAAAAAGCATAGAGAAAGCCGCGTGCAAAAGCTTTCCGAAGAAATAGGGAAACAAATTCAGATGATACCGCGCCACCACACCTAAAACCTGCAAATGAACGCTCAACCCTGCAAAACCGACAATCCCGGAGGAAAGGACTAATTTCTGCAAAAGCGGAAGATCGGTTTCGGATAAATTGGTAACGCCGCTTGTAAATTCCGAAAGGCTCACAAAGAACAGCCGGAATGCGGAATCGGAAAAGAACAGATCCGCCGCTAAATTTGCCGCCGTGCTTGCAAAAATCACAGTACCCGATACCAACAGAATACTCTGCACCGACTGACTCATCACATTGGCATAGACCTCTCCAAACGGTTTTTCCTCGGTTTTAGGGAGTGAAACTGCCGGGGAAAAGCTGCTCCGGCGATAAAAACGGAACAGAATCCCCACCAAAAGGGAGGCAAGAATATGCGAAAGATACAAAAGCACACCGATTTTCGGACTGGCATAAAGAGAAATCCCGACTGCACCTAAAATAAAGAGCGGTCCGGAATTATTGCAAAACGCTAAAAGCCGTTCTGCCTCGGTTTTTGTGAGGTAGTTTTTTTCGTAAAGCTGGCATGCCGTCACAGCGCCTAAGGGATAACCGCTCACAAAGCCTAACACAAATGCCGCCGCGCCTGCTCCGCCCACCCCGAAAAGCGGACGCATCACCGGTTGTAACAGACGTGCTAACACCTCACAGAATCCCGAATAGACCAAAAGTCCGGAGCAGACAAAAAACGGAAATAATGACGGCAGAATCACGCTTTCGCAAAGCTCGAGTCCTTTTTTTGCATACAAAACAGACCCGGACGGATTTTGCAGAAATAAAACCGTGAGTGCACATAGAAATATGTAAAGCAGCCTTTTTTTCATGAACCAATCACCCTTTCATTGTGATAAA
The DNA here is from genome assembly GCA_934462945.1 of uncultured Clostridia bacterium. Taxonomy (GTDB): domain Bacteria; phylum Bacillota; class Clostridia; order UBA1381; family UBA1381; genus RQCD01. The sequence continues at coordinate 13,239 of CAKSJF010000010.1, forward strand.
ATCGGGGGTCAAAAGAGAGTGCAGAGCGCTCCAAACGCGCCCGACGGCGTACTGGCATACTCCAAAATAATCTACTGTCTGCACCTTTTTTGACAGTCCCATCACTATAAATATGACATGAAAATTCTCTATCATGCATAAATTTTAAAAGAATCAGAAAAAGGGGTTGTTCCAGTTGGGAAAGATTTTAGAGCAGACGGCAAGGGCATTGGAGATGCCGCAGGAGGTTGTGACTGACTGTCCGGAATTAACAATTTCAGGAAACCGGGAACTCCGTCTGGAGGGGTATTCCGGACTTTTGGAATATACCGATACCCAGATCCGGGTGTCTGCCGGACGGCAGGTAATTACAGTAAATGGAAATAATTTGGAAATAAAAAGCATTGCTACCGGGCAAATTACCGTAATCGGACGCTTTTTTTCTGTTGATTTTCAATAAATCGGAGGTTTTTTGAAATGTTTTTGGATAAAATCTTCCAATTTGCGAAAGGATATGTTATACTATACTTAGAGGGTTGTTCGATTGAACGCTTTTTGAATCTGTCACTGCGGCAGAATATCCGCCTGTTCCGACTGAAAAAAAAGGAAAAATACCGGGCGACGGTGTGCGTTTACCGAACGGATTTTGAAAAAATCCGTCCGGCGGCGAGAATCACACGGACGCGGATTCGGATTTTAAAAACATGCGGATTTCCTGCCATTTTAAAGCGTGTGCGGAAAAGAACAGTCTTTGCCGCCGGTTTTTTGATGTTTCTTTTGTGTATTGGTATCACTTCGCAGTTTCTGTGGTCGGTGGAGGTGCGCGGTGTGCCGGAGGAGGAAGCAGGAGAGATTCTTTCCGCGGCAGAGCTTGCCGGAGTGCGTGTGGGTGCATGGATTCCGGGATTGCCGGACGGCAACGACCAAAAGGACACCATTCTGCAAAATACCAGTCAGATCACCTGGGCATGGGTTTATGTAAAGGGGACAAAGGCGGTGGTTGAAGTCCGGAAAGCCGCTTTGCCGCCGAGCGTTGTTGACCCCAAAAAAGCATGTAATGTGGTGGCGGCAAGAGACGGTGTGATCTGCCAGATGATTGTAAAAGAGGGGAGCGCATCGCTTGAAAAGGGTGAGGCGGTACTTCCGGGAGATATTTTAATTTCCGGAGAGGAAAACGAGGGGTTAGCAAAGCATGCCCAGGGTGAGGTTTATGCCTATACCTGGCATAAGGCAAGCGGAAAATTCCGCCGCACCAAAACAAGCGAACAGCTGACCGGTGAGAATAAGAATTTTTATATTCTAAGATTCTTTTCCAGGGAAATACCGCTTTATTTCCGGTTGTCCGTTCCTTATGAGGAATACCGTTTGGAGGAAACAAACCGGGAATTTTTGTGGGGAAAGGACGGGTATCTCGGAATCGGTTTCCGGAGGCTTTGCTACCGGGAGAAAAAACAGAGCCGTGAGCCGCTTTCTGATGAGACGGTGTGTGAAATGGCACGCTATGAACTGGAGGAACAGATTGCAGAAAATCTTCTTCCCGGTGCAAAAAAACAAGGCGAGGACTTGCAGTTTACCCCTTTGGATGAGAACTGGGCAAGAGTCACGCTCACCATGAATTTTATTGAACAAATCGGACAGGAACAAGAGATTATACAACAGGAGTGAAAGAAAATTGGAACAAAGGATGATTGAATTGCCGGAGAGTGCAGATCTTTCTGCCATCTTCGGAAGCTTTGACAAGAATGTAAAGCTGTTGGAAAAGACGCTCTCGGTGAGTATTATCAGCCGGGATAACAAAATTAAAATCAGCGGCGAGGCGGAAAATGTCGATAAGGCAGGCGAGGTGTTCGGTGTGCTTTTGCAGCTTTCCGAGCGCGGCGAGGTGATAGACGATCAGAAAATTATCTATGCGATCACCATGGTGCAGGAAAACGGCGGCTTTGATTTAAAGCTTTTAGGGGATGACTGCATTGCTGTCACGGCGCATGGCACACCGATCAAAACGAAAACACTCGGACAGAAGAAGTATGTCGAGGCGATGAAAGAAAACACAATCATTTTCGGAATCGGACCGGCAGGAACCGGAAAAACCTATCTTGCCGTAGCGCGGGCGGTAACGGCTTTGCGGAATAAAGAGGTCAGCCGGATTATTCTGACGCGCCCGGCAATTGAAGCAGGAGAAAAACTCGGATTTTTGCCGGGCGATCTCCAAAGCAAGGTTGATCCGTATCTTCGCCCGCTATACGACGGCATGTATGAAATGTTAGGCGCAGAGGGGTATCAGCGGCAGCAGGAGCGCGGTGTGATTGAGGTTGCTCCGCTTGCCTATATGCGCGGACGAACCCTGGATAATGCCTTTATCATCTTAGATGAGGCGCAGAACACCACCCCGGAGCAAATGAAAATGTTTTTAACCAGAATCGGCTTTGGTTCGCAGGCGGTGGTTACCGGAGATGTGACCCAGGTGGATTTGCCGGACGGCAAAAAATCCGGTTTAAAGGAGGCACAGCGCGTTTTAAAGGGAATTGAGGGAATTGCATTCTGCACGCTTTCCGAAAAGGACGTGGTGCGGCATCCGCTGGTACAGAAGATTATTAAGGCTTATGAAAAGCACGAACAGGAACAGGAGAAGAAACGAAAAAATGATAGAGCTATTCGTAGAGAACAATCAAAATAAAATAGAAATCACAGACGAGATCACAGAAACGGCAAAAAGAGCATGCGAGGAAACGCTGTCCTATGAGGATTGCGATTTTGACGCGCAGATTAGTCTGACCTTTGTGGATAATGAAGAAATCCGCCGTCTGAACAAGGAGTTCCGGCAAAAGGACGCAGCAACCGATGTGCTGTCCTTTCCAATGCTGGAATTTGACAAAAACGGAGATATCATTGATGCAGACTATGACGTGGACGATGGGGAGATTGTCCTGGGGGATATTGTGATCTCTGCCGAGCGTGCGCTTTCGCAGGCGGAGGAATATGGGCATTCCTTTCTCCGGGAGGTTACCTTTTTAGTGGTGCATTCTATGCTCCATCTCTTAGGCTACGACCATGTCGCAAGCGAGGAGGAGGAAACCAGAATGCGTCAAAAGCAGACAGACATTCTGAATCAGATGGGAATTACCAGAGAATAAACGGAGGAACTTATGAAGAAGGATCATTATAAATCGGGGTTTGTTTCGATTATCGGTGTACCGAATGTCGGAAAGTCAACCCTTTTAAATCAGATCGTGGGGCAGAAGATTGCCATTATTTCGGACAAGCCGCAGACCACGAGAAATAAAATTTTAGCCATTCATACCACCGATACCGAGCAGATTATATTTACCGACACGCCGGGTATTCACAAACCGCACAACCGGTTGGGAGAATATATGGTGCGCGTGGCAAAGGAAAGCATGACCGATACCGATGTTCTGCTTTTGGTGGTGGATGCAACCAAAAAAATTCAGGAGGCAGAGCGTGAAATTGCAGAAAACCTGCATGCATTAGGGATTCCCTGCATTCTCGTGATCAATAAGGTGGACGCGGTGCGAAAGGAAACCCTCCTGCCGCTGATTGCAGATTACAGCAGTCTTTATCCGTTTGAGGAGATTGTGCCGATCAGCGCAAAAACCGGCGACGGAACAGAACTTCTTCTGGAGAAAATCAAGGGGTATTTAGAGGAAGGACCGCAGTTTTACTATGAGGATATGGTGACCGATCAACCGGAAAAGCAGATTGCCGCGGAAATTATCCGGGAAAAGCTTTTGTGGCTTTTGGATAAGGAAGTGCCGCACGGAATTGCCATTGAGGTTTCTAAAATGCAGGAACTTCCCAAAATTACGAATATCTATGTCACAATCTATTGTGAAAAGGCAAGCCATAAGGGAATCATCATCGGAAAAGGCGGCGAAATGCTCAAAAAAATCGGATCACTGGCACGCGGAGATATTGAGAAAATGCTGGATAAAAAAGTGTATCTGGAACTGTGGGTGCGCGTGAAACCGGATTGGAGAAATAACAATTATCTGATGAAAAATTTCGGATTTGGAGAAAATGAGTGACAATCCCTCAGTCACTGCGTGACAGCTCCCTTTGCTCAAGGGAGCCTTTGGTAAGTGCAAAGTTTTCAAGTAATTCGCTGACATCAAATTATATTTTTGTCGAAATACTTCCAATTCAGCGCAAGCTATAAGGCTCCCTTGAGCAAAGGGTAGCGAAGCGGCAGTGCGGAAATGAATGATCGTCCGGGGGACGATCAGAACCGCACTGTGACCGAGCCGCAGCGAGATACTGTCGGCATAGCCGACTGAGGGATTGTCCAAACAGGAGATCAAGATGGCGGAAATCAGAACAAAAGGGTTAATCTTAAAGCAGACGGATTTCGGAGAGGGAAACCGGATGCTGACAATTTTTACAGAAAATCTGGGGGTTGTGAAAGCGGCTGTTTACGGTGTCAGACAGAAAAAGAGCCGGAATGCCGCGGCAACACAGCTTTTGTCCTACTCGGATTTTATGCTGTTTCAGGGAAAGAGTGAGGTGCTGTCGGTCAATTCCGTCACAGCGCTTGACTCCTTTTTTCCGTTGCAGGAGGATTTGTTAAAACTGTCGCTCGCAAGCTATCTTGCCGAGATTACCGCCTATTTTATGGAAGTAAACGAATCCAATCCGCCGCTTTTGAGATTGCTTTTAAATACGCTCTATGCGATTGCCTATCAGAATTTAGATCCGAAAACGGCAAAGGCGGTTTATGAACTGCGCCTTGCCTCTGCCATGGGATATGCGCCGAATCTTTCTGCATGCTCCGCCTGCGGCGAGGTACGCGAGGTCGGTTGGTTTTCCGCGGAATGCGGCGGCGCAATCTGCCCGGACTGCCATACAAAACACCGGGACGATCTTCTGATGAGCCCTGCTGCTTACCGCGCACTTTATTATATTCTGACCGCACCGGAAAAAAAGGTGTTTTCCTTTCGTGTCTCACCGGATGTTTCAGAGGAAATCGGACGGATTTCGGAGCATTATTTGCTTTACTGTGCCGAAACGCAATTTTCTTCTCTAACTTATCTCAAAAATCTATTGACAATTTTGTGATTTTGGTGTAGAATAAAGATAAAACAAATAAAAACAAAATAAAACAAAATTTTCTGCTTTCAAAATAAAAAATAAGGGAGTGGTAAAATGGAACGACGGGATAAAATCAACTACTATCTGGATATTGCCCAGACGGTGGCAGAGCGCGGGACATGCCTGCGGCGGAATTACGGTGCAATTATCGTTAAAAATGATGAAATCATTTCCACCGGATATGTCGGCGCACCGCGCGGCAGAAAGAATTGCAGCGATTTGGGAAAATGCATTCGTGTGGAGGCAAAAATTCCGCGCGGAGAACGGTATGAGGTCTGTCGGAGCGTGCATGCAGAGGCGAACGCGATTATTTCAGCTGCGCGCCGGGATATGATTGACGCAACGCTTTACCTGGTTGGTCTGGAATGCTCGGATGGGAGTATCGTAAAAAATAGCTCAAGCTGTGCCATGTGCAAGCGTATGATTATCAACGCCGGACTAAAGCAGGTGATTATCCGGGATACTCCCGAGGAGTACCGGGTGATTGATGTGGAAAAAGACTGGATTTTAAAGGATGAATCCTTAGAGCTGACGCTGGGATATTAAGAAAGGAAATGGACGACTATGGCTTTTACAGAAACGCCGGAAAGAATCAAAAAATTAATACACGATTTGTATGCCAATCCGCCGCAAATTGAGGCAGATCGTGCCGTACTTTTAACCGAAAGCTATATGGAAACCGAGGCAATGCCGATCATTAAACAGCGCGCGCTTGCGTATGTACATATTCTAAAGCATCTTCCGATTGTGATCCGCGATCATGAACTGATTGTTGGAAGTAATGCGCGCCACCCGAGAAGCTGTCAGGTGTTCCCGGAGTATTCCTTTGCATGGCTGGAATCAGAGTTAGACACGGTTTCCACCCGAAAGGCAGATCCTTTTTATATTGATGAGGAAACGAAAAAGGCGCTCCGTGCCATTTTCCCTTACTGGAAAGGAAAAACAACCTCCGAACTTGCCACCGAATATATGGCGCCGGAGGCAAAAACAGCAATCGCGCACAATATTTTCACCGTCGGAAACTACTATTTTAACGGTATCGGACATATGACGGTGGACTATGCAAAAATTCTGAAAATCGGATTCCGCGGACTCATGCACGAGGCGGCAGAGGAGCTTGCCCGCTGCAAGGTTTCGGACGGAAATTATGCAAAAAAGCACGAATTTTTAGAGGCAGTCATTTTATGCTGCCAGGCAACGATTGACTATAGCAAGCGTTATGCCGCATTAGCGCGTGAAATGGCGCAAAAAGAGCAGGACAGCGCCCGGAAAGAGGAATTGCTCTTAATTGCAAAAAACTGTGACCAGGTTCCGGAAAAGCCGGCAAGAACCTTTATGGAGGCTTGCCAGTCTTTCTGGTTTGTACAGATGTTATTGCAGACCGAATCAAGCGGACATTCCATTTCTCCCGGACGGTTCGATCAGTATATGTACCCGTATTTCAAGCAGGATTTAGAAAACGGAACAATCACCGAGGAGAGCGCACAGGAACTCTTAGACTGCATTTGGGTCAAGCTGAACGATCTGAACAAAGTGCGTGACGCAGCGTCCTCCGAGGGATTTGCAGGCTATAGCCTGTTCCAAAATCTTTGTGTCGGCGGACAAACAACAGAAGGGTTAGACGCAACCAACGAACTTTCCTATTTGTGCATTCAGGCGTCGGCGCATACGCATTTACCGCAGCCGTCCCTGTCGGTGCGTGTCTGGAACGGAACGCCGGACAAGCTGATGTTCCGCTGTGCAGAACTGACCAGAACTGGAATCGGACTGCCGGCATACTATAACGACGAAGTGATCATCCCGTCCTTAATGAGCCGCGGCTTAACTTTGGAGGACGCGAGAGATTATAATATCATCGGCTGTGTAGAGCCGCAGAAAGCGGCAAAAACAGACGGCTGGCACGACGCGGCATTCTTTAATATGTGCCGTCCGTTAGAACTGGTATTCTCAAACGGTATGGACGAGGGCGAATTAGTCGGAATCCAGACCGGTGACGTGACCAAAATGAAAACCTTTGAAGAATTTTTTGAGGCATACCGCAAGCAAATGCAGTATGCGATCGGATTGTTGGTCAATGCGGATAATGCGGTTGATACGGCGCATGGAGAGCGTTGTCCGCTGCCGTTCCAGTCGTCCATGGTGGAGGATTGTATCGGACGCGGAAAGAGTTTGCAAGAGGGCGGCGCAATCTATAATTTCACCGGTCCGCAGGGCTTTGGAATTGCGAATGTGACCGATTCTATGACCGCCATTAAGCGTTTAGTCTTTGAAGAAAAGAAAATCAGTATGCAGGATATGAAAGATGCTTTAGCGCATAATTTCGGACATGGCATGACTCCGGAGGCAGCGCAGAAAGCAACCGAGGAAATTGTAGCTGAAATTACAAAGGCAGGAAAAACTGTTTCTGAAACGCAGATTGCAGAGGTGTTCCGCACGCTGTTAGACGGCGAGGATTCACCGGCAGAAAAGGAAAAATATCAGAAGATTCAGAAAATGATTGAGGAAGTACCGATGTACGGAAACGATATTCCGGAGGCAGACCGCATGGCAAGAGAGGTTGCCTATGTGTACACCAGAGAACTCCAGAAGTATCAGAATCCGCGCGGCGGCATGTTCCAGGCAGGACTTTATCCGGTTTCTGCAAACGTTCCGCTCGGACATCAGACCGGTGCAACGCCGGACGGCAGACTTGCCAATACCCCGGTTGCAGACGGTGTCGGTCCGCGCTCGGGTCATGACGTAAAAGGACCGACCGCAGCGGCAAATTCTGTGGCAAGACTGGATCACGGCATTGCATCCAACGGAACACTCTATAATCAGAAATTCCATCCGTCTGCTCTGAAAGGAGACGCCGGTTTGCAGAAATTTGCGGCATATATCCGTGCGTTCTTCGACCAGAAAGGCATGCATATGCAGTTTAACGTGGTGAGCCGCGAAACGCTCATAGACGCACAAAAGCATCCGGAAAACTATAAGAATTTAGTGGTTCGTGTTGCAGGCTACAGCGCACTCTTTACCACACTTTCAAAATCCTTGCAGGATGATATTATCAACCGGACAGAGCAGGCATTTTCGGTGAATTGAGGAATAAATTATGGAACAGGTAACAGGAAGAATTTTTGACATTCAGAAATACTCTATTCATGACGGCCCCGGTATCCGCACGATTGTCTTTTTAAAAGGCTGTGCGCTCCGCTGCCGCTGGTGCTGCAATCCGGAATCGCAGGAGTTTGGCATTCAGAAAATGAAATTTGCGGATTCGGAGAAAATTGTCGGACGGGATGTCACGGTGGATGAGGTGATGGAGGAAATCCGCAAAGACGCTCCGTATTACCGACGCTCCGGCGGCGGAATCACGCTGTCGGGCGGCGAGTCGCTCTTGCAGCCGGATTTTGCGGTTGCACTTTTAGCGGCATGCCATGAGGAAGGGTTTAACACGGCAATTGAAACCACCGGAATCGCACCCTTTGACGTGATCTCCCGGTATCTGCCGCACCTGGACTATATCATGATGGATATTAAGCATACCAACGAGGAAAAGCATAAGGAATTTACCGGTCAGCCGAACCGCAGAATTTTAGAAAATGCAAGAAAAATTGCCGAATCGGGCGCAAATCTCACCATTCGCGTTCCGGTCATTCCCGGTTTTAACGATACGCCGGAGGAGATTTCTGCAATTGCAGAATTTGCAAAAACTCTGCCCGGAGTAGAGCATTTGCATCTGCTCCCATACCATCGGATGGGAGAGGATAAGTATGCGGCGCTTGGAAGAACCTATGCGCTTGCAGGCGTTCTGCCGCCAAGTGATGAAAAAATGCAGTATCTGTTAAAAACAGCACAAAAATCCGGTCTGATTTGTCAGATCGGCGGATAAAACAAAAAAAGGATAGCCCGGAAGATTGTCTGCCGGGTTGTCCTTTTTCGCATTTCGGGACGATTGTTTACGGAAAATTCACAAAATGGAACGATTTTTTTGTAAAAAATACTGTACAAATGTGTTTTTTTATGGTATAATATATCCAAATGGCATGAAAAAGCGTGAAAAATGTACGAATCAAAATAAAAATTGCCGACAAGAAAGGGAGGAGTTTAGACATGATCAGCAAGGCGTTTCAAAATATTGTAACCCAGATGGCGGAGGTATTTCCAAAGCGGTTTGGAATTGCAGATGCACAGGGGTTAATTCTTGCCTCAAACGGACCGGAGCTGGCAGAGGAAGTGGTAGAGGAGCTGGTATATGCAGTCGGAAATAACGACAAGCTGTTTTTTAAAAACGGCTTTACTGTCCGTCTGATTGCCGGAAAACCGTATACCGAGTATATTGTCTATGTGGACGGAACGGACGAGGTTTCCAAATACTGCTGCAACGCAATCACGGTTGCTGCGAATAATGTCCGTTATTATTATGACGAAAAGTACGATAAGACAATCTTTATGCAGAATATTATTTTTGATAATATGCTTGCATTCGATCTGCACCAGAAAGCACATGAGCTGCATGTGGAGATCGATGTTCCGAGAGCCGTTTTTTACATAAAGCTGATTAAAAAGGGCGAAACGGGAATCTATGAGGTTGTACGCAACATGTTCCCGGATAAGGAACGCGATTTTATCGTGAATATCGACAGCGGAAATCTGGTTCTGATCAAGGAATTTAAGGACGGCGCAACCGCCGCAGAGCTGGACGCGATGGCAAAATCAATTTTAGACACCATCCATGCAGAGACGATGCAAAGTGCATTGGTCGGCGTCAGCACAGTTGCAGATACCATTGATCAGCTCAATAATGCTTATAAGGAAACACAGATTGCAATTGAAGTCGGCAAGGTGTTTGATGAAGAAAAGTACATTTTAAATTATGAAAATCTGGGAATCGGCCGTCTGATTTATCAGCTCCCGATTAAGCTTTGCGAGCTGTTTTTGCAGGAGGTATTCAAAAAAGGCGATATTACCCTCTTAGACAGTGAAACAATTTTAACAATCAATAAGTTCTTTGAAAACGACTTGAACGTTTCCGAAACCTCCCGTCAGCTGTTTGTACACAGAAATACGCTGGTATACCGTCTGGAAAAAATCTACAAGCTGACCGGTCTGGATCTGCGTAAATTTGATCAGGCGATTGTCTTTAAGGTTGCCATGATGGTGCATAAGTACCTGGTTTCCAATTCGCTGAAAATATGAGGTTTCTGTTATGATTAAATTTGTCAATGTCACAAAAGAGTATGAAAACGGCACTGTGGCATTAAAAAATGTCAATCTGAACATTGAAAACGGAGAGTTTGTCTTTTTGGTAGGCTCGAGCGGCGCAGGAAAAACAACGGTCACAAAGCTTTTAATGCGTGAGCAGAATGTCACTGAGGGAGAAATTTATCTCGGAACAGAGGATATTACGAAAATTCCGCATAAAAAAATCCCGTATCTCCGCCGGAAAATGGGGGTTGTATTTCAGGATTTCCGGCTTTTGGAAGACCGGACGGTTTATGAAAATGTAGAATTTGCGATGCAGGTTGTGGGCGCGTCTAAGCGCGAAATCCGCAGGAGAGTTCCGAACGTTTTAAACCTTGTGGGACTTAACTATAAGGCAAAGCTTTTTCCGCGTCAGCTATCCGGAGGCGAGCAGCAGAGAGTTGCGTTGGCGCGCGCTCTGGTGAATAATCCGACTATTCTGATTGCAGACGAGCCGACCGGAAACTTAAATCCGAAAACGGCAATGGAGATTATGGACATTTTTGAAAATATTAATTCCATGGGCACAACCATTATTATGGCAACGCATGCAAAGGATATTGTAGACGTGATGAAAAAGCGCGTCATTGAAATTGCAGACGGCGAAATTGTCCGGGATGAGCAGGGAGGAGTGTATCATCATGAGCCTGCTGAGGTTTAAATATTCTGTGTCCCAGGCAAAAAAGAACATGTGCCGGAACGGACTGATGACGGCAGCATCTCTTTTCACGATCACCTGCTGTCTGGTGATTTTGGGTGTGTTCACAATTCTGACCATGAATATCCGCGCGTTTACCGCGTCAGTGCAGGATCAGTGCGAAATTCAGCTATTTATCCAGGACGGCACCCCGGAGGACGAGGTAAATGCCCTGAAAGATCAGATTCTTGCGGTGGATAATGTCAAGGAGGCAACGCTTTTTACCAAAGAGGACATGTTAGAGTATGTGAAAGAGGATATGTTCTCCGATAAGGAGCAGCTTTTAGACGGCTTGGAGGGGGATGAAAACCCGTTCTCCGATTCCTATAAAATCCGGCTTTCCGATATTGCCTATACAGACGATACCACAAAGACGTTAGAAAAGCTTGACCATGTCGATCATGTGGTGAATGCACAGGGAATGGTGAATACCGTTTTAACCTATTCCGATCTTTTAAAGAAAATCAGTATGGGAATTATGGCGCTCCTGCTTTTGATTTCCATTGTCATTATTTCCAACACGGTAAAGCTGACAGTCTTTAACCGCAGAAAGGAAATCAATATTATGAAATATATCGGTGCAACCGACCGGTTTATCCGTGTTCCGTTCGTTTTTGAGGGCATCCTGATCGGTTTAATCGGTGCGCTGATTGCATTTGGACTCATGTCCTGGGCATATATTATGGCATTGAAGTGGGCATCGGAAATTCACTTTGACCTGTTCCAGCTGATTGGCTATTATCAGCTTGCGCCGGTTCTGGTACTGCTGTTTATTGCAGTCGGCTGTGTGATCGGTGTATTAGGCAGCGGAATTTCCATGAAAAAATACTTACATGCATAAGAGGTTTTCAAACATGAAGAAACAGATAAAAAGGATCACGGCTGCGGTTCTGGCTTTTGCCCTTTTTTCACCCTGCGCCTATGCGGCAAAAAGCATGAGCGAACTGAAAAAAGACATGGCAGAGCGCAATTCGCAGATGAAACAGCTGGAAAAGCAGATTGATCAGAAAAAGGACGAAAAAGATACACAGGTGGCACAGCGCGAAAAGCTGGATGTGCAGATTGCGTCCATCCTGGGCGATATTGATGATGTTGAGGACGTGATTTCTCAAAAGGATCAGGAAATTTCTCAAAAAAATGATCAGATTGAGGAATTGAATGTCCAGATTCAGGAAAATACCGAAACGCTGAAAACGCGTCTTAAAATCATGTACGAATACGGAGACTCCTCCTATATGTCGCTCCTTTTGGAATCCAAGGGATTGAGCGATCTTTTCACACGGCTTTCAGCAGTCAAGAGTATTCTCTCGCACGATCAGTCGCTGATCGACCGGTATGAATCGGATCGGCAGCAGGTGGAGGATGCAAAGGCGGTTGTGGAAAACGAGCGAAAAGAACAGGTAGAGGCAAAGGATGTTTTAGTTTCCAAGAAAAATGAACTAAAAAAGCTTCAGTCGGAAAAGGACACTCTGATTGCATCTATCAATAGCGATATTAAAGCGCTGGAGCAGGAGGAAAAGAACGCAGAAAGCGACTATAACTCGATGAAAGCAGAGCTTGACAAGGCGCTTGCCGAGGAGAAAGCACGCCAGGAGCGTGAGGCGGCAAAGCAAAAAGCTGCAAAGAGCAGCAGCTCTGTTTCCGTGCAGACCTATAAGGGAAACGGACAGTTCCAGTGGCCGGCAGCAGCGTCTACCACAATTACCTCGCCTTACGGCTACCGTGTTCATCCGATCACCAAAACAAAGCGGCTGCACCGCGGAATTGATATCGGCGCACCTGCCGGCAGCAATGTGCTTGCCGCAGAAGCCGGCACAGTCATCACAGCAGGCTGGAATAACAGCTATGGCTATTATGTCACAATCAGCCATGGCAGCGGCTTGGTAACGCTCTATGCGCATAACAGCAAGCTTTTGGTATCACGCGGTCAGACTGTGTCTAAGGGTCAGGTGATTGCAAAGGTCGGCTCGACCGGAGATTCTACCGGACCGCATGTACATTTTGAGGTGATGGTAAACGGCGCTTTGCAGAACCCATTAAATTATCTCTAAAATGATCCCTTGCCCGCTTGGGGGCAAGGGTTATATTTTAGCCGGAAAAGACATAAAATGAAAACAAAAAAGGAAATGGTGCGCAAATGGAGAGCAGCAAATTAAAAACAATTCTAAAAACAGCAGCGGTCACAGTTGTGCTGACCCTTGGGGTGGAGGCGCTTTGCCTCGGCAGAGGTGCGCTGCCGGCTTTGAAGATCATTTCGGGGATAAAGCTTTTAAACCGGGAATTTTATTTCGGAACGGACGGAGAAAAGATGGCGGATTATGCGCTCACAGGGCTGACCATCTCCACCGACGATCCGTACACCAACTATTACCCGGCAGAGGAATTTTCGGGGTATTTGTCGAATCACCAGAATGACTATATTGGAATCGGTGCAACCATTGGGGCAGCGGAGGACGGCGAGCATTTGATGATTGTTTCGGTCAATGAGGGTTCGCCGGCAGAGGAACACGGACTGCAATCCGGAGATATCCTCCTTTCGGTGGACGGAACAGAATATTCTGCCAATCAGCTCACCGAGCTTTCAAACGCACTGAAAGGAAAATCCGACACCTTAGATCAGGTTTTAAATATTCATATCAGCCGGAACGGCGAAGAAATGGATCTGGAAGTTCCGCGCGGAAGAATTGAAAAGGACACGATCAAATCCAAAATGCTGGACAGCAAAATCGGCTACCTCAGAATTACAAGCTTTGACCGGAAAAATGACGAGGATTCCGATTCACAGGATACCTACGAAGAATTTATGGTCGAATTAGAGGATTTAAAAAAGCAGGGCATGGAAAAGCTTGTGCTGGATTTAAGAAACAATCCGGGCGGAGATTTGGAGGTCGTTTCCAAAATTGCAGACGCGCTTCTGCCGGAGGGGGTTATCACCTATACCGAAACAAAGCGCGGAAAACGGCACTATATCCGTTCGGACGCAGAATGGGAGGATTTCCCGATGGTTGTACTGGTCAACGGGAACAGCGCGTCCGCGTCCGAGGTTTTAACCGGGGCGCTAAAGGACTATGAACGCGCGGAAATCATCGGAGAAACGACCTATGGAAAGGGCATTGTGCAGACGATTTATCCGTTTATGGACGGAGCGGGCATGTCGGTCACAACGGCAAAATATTTCTCCCCGAACGGAATCTGCATCCACGGAGAGGGGATAGAGCCGGATATTGCCGTACCGCTTTTATCCGACAAGCCGATTGAGTCGCTTTCTCCGGAGGAGGATACCCAGCTTTCGCGTGCAGTCTCTGTTTTAGCGGAAAAATAGAATAAACCAAAAAACATCTCATACATTGGTGATAGGAAACAAATCAATGGGGAGGTGTTTTTTTTGATTCGGATTTTCCCGGGAGTGTATCTCCATCCGCTCACCGTTCTGCTTTTTGTGTTCGGATATGTAACGCGTACCTTAGAGCCGCTTTGTCTCATGCTGTTGGTCATGACGCTGCACGAGCTTTCACATCTTGCGGCGGCGCTTCTGATCGGACTAAAACCCAAGCGAATCACCTTTTATCCATTTGGGGTCAATTTGCAGCTGAAAAACAGCATGATCTATTCGCTTTCGGAGGAAATTATTCTTTATCTGGCAGGACCGCTTTCCAATCTCCTGATGGCGCTTTTAGCGCTTTTGTTTTTTCGGAGCAGCGTTTGGTTTGATCTGCTATATTGGCAGAATATCGGATTATGCTTATTAAATCTTTTGCCGATTCTGCCGCTGGATGGCGGAATTATTCTAAAAAAGGCGCTGTCCCATCAGCTGGGTTACTGTCCGGCATGCCGTATCATGCAAGTAATTTCCGGCATTCTGGCAGGGATGCTTTTCGCGGCTGAAATTTATCTGGCATACCAAAGCCGCTGGAATTATTCCATGCTGATTTTCTGCATTTTTCTTTTGGGAAATGTTTTGTGTACGCGCGAAAAATACAATCTGGACTTTATCCGCGAGCTGCTTTTTTATAAGGAAAAGGGTCTGCAATATAAAAATCAGCGTGTAAAAACCGTCCTGCTCCGGGAGGGGGTCAGTCCCAGATACGCAGCAGAGCGGTTTACCCTGGGGAGCTATTATATTATTTTCTGTGTAGATCAAAACGGCAGAATCAAGCGGATTATGACCGAAACGGAATTGATGGAGGAATTAATGTTGACATAAAAACGAAACCCAGGGCATAGGATAGAATAGATTTTTAACAGGAGGAATATAATATGCTTCGGAAGAATTTTTGGAAATTTGCATTCTTGGCGGTAACGGTTCTATTTTGTGCAGGAATTGTGGTGGGAGCGTGCTATTCTGCAAAAACCGGCGGTGAGACGGATTCTGCGCTGCACGAATATTTAAACGGATTTTTTCAGGGTTTTGCAGCAGATCAGAGCCGGTTTTCAGTGTTTCAAAATTCTCTTTTGCGGAATTTAAAGCTGTTTTTTCTGCTGTTTGCAAGCGCATTTTTCCGGGGCGGAATCCTCCTGATCGGCGCAGGGGTGTTTTCCAAAGGCTTTGTCTGCGGTTTTACAACAGCGGCGTTTGCAAAATATTACGGACTCCGCGGACTTCTGATTCCGGCAGCGTCTATCTTTTCCAATCTCCTGTTTCTTCCGGCGCTTTTAGGCTTTTCGGTGTGCGGAATCTGGCTGGCTGTGAAAAAGCAGAAAAAAGATAAAAACGTTCTTAGAAGTTTTTTCCTGCTTTCGGCAATTTGTCTCACAATATTTTGTGTGAAATCATTTTTTGACGGATATGTCACCACAACATTTATAAAACTTCTGATTCCGTTTGTGACGGTGGTGTGAAAAAAGAAGTTGAAAAAGAATTAAAAACGGCTTTTTTTGCTGAAAATACTGTACAAAAAGCAAAAAATGTGGTATAATAAAATCTGTTCTGAAAAAATAAGAAAGAGGGAAATGACTGTGCAGGAATATGCAGAGGATTTTGCAAAGTATCTTTCGGATGTACGTCATAAGTCCGAAAATACGGTGTTATCCTATCACCGGGATGTTCAGAAATTTGTTACATATTTAGAAAACCATCAAATTAATCATATCGAGAGAACGAATAAAACAACCGTTTTGTCCTATTTAATGGATTTGCAGAAAAGCGGGAGAGCGGCGGCAACGGTATCGAGAAGCTTAGCGTCCATCCGTTGCTTTTACGACTATCTGATCTCCTGCGGAATCCCGATTGCAAACCCAACCGTTCAGCTGGAATCACCGCATGCCGAGCGCAAACTGCCGCAGATTTTAACCACAAATGAGGTGGACCGTCTGATGCAGCAGCCGGATGAGGATTCGGTCAAGGGAATCCGGGATAAGGCAATGCTGGAGGTTTTGTATGCAACCGGAATCCGGGTTTCGGAATTGATCCACTTAAAAGTGAATGATGTGAATCTTTCAGTGGGATTTTTGTGCTGCCGCGATAGTAAAAAGGAGCGGATTGTACCGATCGGAACAATTGCAAGAACGGCGCTTAGAAACTATATTGAGCATGCCCGGGGAGAACTTGTCCGGGATGCGGAGGAGAATGCGCTCTTTGTCAACTGTAACGGTATGGAGCTTTCCCGGCAAGGGTTCTGGAAGATTGTGAAACAGTATCAGAAACAGGCAAGAATCACAACTGAGATCACGCCGCATACACTCCGTCATTCCTTTGCGGCACACCTTTTGGAAAACGGTGCGGATTTAAAGTCGATTCAGGAAATGCTCGGACACGCGGATATTTCTTCCACCCAGGTCTATACGCATGTGGTAAACAGCCGGATTCAGGATGTTTATTTAAAAGCGCATCCGCGCGCATAAATTTTTTTAAAAAGGTGGTATAAGAACCTGCAAAACAGACGATAATAGGAGTGTAGTAAGCAGCGCCCACTGCTTGCTACCATATACCCTTTTATCATATATACCACCATAATCAGAAAGAAGCAGCGGTTTCATAAGGAGACAAAAGACTTTGTCTCCATAAACGGATGAAACAACTGCTTCTTTTCTTTATTGTGTAACGGTAACGGTTCTTGTTTCTCCGTCCCATAAAACCTCACAGTCCAAAGCCTCGGAAACGGCGCGGAGCGGAACATAGGTGCGCTCGCCGATAATTTTCGGTGCGGCGTCTAAAGAGATTTTTTCGTTGTTCTTAAATAGCGTCGGATTTGCAATCTGCAAAAGCAGGAAGCTTGTTCCGTTTTGTGCGCTGATGGTTTGCGTGTCCGCATCCCAGCCGACAAAGGTATCAAGCGCCTCAAAGATTGCGCGCATCGGCACTAAAATCCGGTCGTTTTCAAATACCGGCACATCCTCTAACACTAATTCCTTTCCGTTCACCGTAATATTTGCCGTCGGTTCAGCCGCAAAAGCAGCCGCAGAAGACAGACAGAAGATTGCCGCAAGTCCGTAGGATAATAGTTTTTTATGTAACATCGTAAGTCCTCCAATTCATTCTTTTAAGTTTATTTTAACACGAAAGCAGTTATTTGTCAAATCTTTTGGATTTTTTCTTGCAATTGACAAAAAATTATAATATAATAAAGAGTAGAAAGTGAGGCGGATTGCGTGAAAATAGCAGAATTATACAAAACAAAAAAGACCGTGATTTCCTTTGAGGTATTTCCTCCGAAAAAAGAGGACGAGCTTTTAGGGATGCAGGATATTTTATCAGAGCTGGGAACGCTTAACCCGGACTTTATCAGCGTTACCTACAGCGCCGGCGGCTCGAAAGGCGGAAAGCTGACCTTTGACCTGGCGGCATGGATTCAGGAGAACTGTAAAACGCAGAGCCTTGCACATATGACCTGTATCAATTCCACCCCGGAGCAGGTGCAGGAGAATTTGCAGTACGCAAAAACACTTGGCATTGAAAATGTGCTTGCCTTAAGAGGAGACATTCCGGAGGACTACACCGGAACACCCAGCTATCAGTATGCAAAGGAACTGATCCGGGATATTAAAAGCACGCATCCGGAGCTTTGCATTGGCGCGGCGGCATATCCGGAGGGGCATTTCGACTGTGAGAACTTAGCAAAAAGCGTGGACTATTTAAAGGAAAAGGAGGATGCCGGGGCAGACTTCTTTGTCACACAGCTGTTTTTTGATAACCGGTTCTTCTATGAATTTTACGATCAGACCATCCGAGCCGGTATCAGAGCGCCGATCTCTGCCGGCATTATGCCGATTCTCTCCAAAAGCCAGGTACAGCGGATGATTTTCATGTGCGGTGCGTCACTCCCGGCACAGATGATCAAGATTTTAGGAAAATATGAGCATTCGCCGGAGGACCTGCGAAAAGCGGCAATCGAATATTCCGCAGCACAAATCAACGATCTGATGGCGCATAAGGTGGACGGCGTACATATCTACACGATGAACCGACCGGAGATTGCCCGAAAGAATATGGAGAAAATGATCTATGCCAACCGCACTTGAACCAAGCAGAGAGGAAATTTTACGCTATTTAGGGTTTCACGGACAGAACCCGGATGAAAACACGAAAGCACTGATCGAGGAGATGATCAGAACGGTACAGAATACGGCGGCGGTGGGGGTATGCTTTGAAAAAAGCGCCTGTAAAGTCTTAGATTCCGGTGTCTGTTTAGAAAAATATGCACTGCTATTGCCGGGTGCGGATATTAAAAAGCATTTATCCGGCTGCTCGGAAGTGATTCTGATGGCATTGACGCTTGGAATCGGCATTGAGCGAAAAATCCGGGAATATGAAATTTCCGACATGACAAAAGCGGTCATTTTAGACTGCACCGCCTCTGCCATGGTGGAGACGGCATGCAATCAGGCTTGCAAAGAATTCGATACCGGGGGATTGTATCAGACCGAGCGTTTCAGTCCCGGCTACGGTGATCTTCCGATCAGCCTGCAAGCGGATTTTTTAAGAATCCTGAATGCCGGACGGAGAATCGGACTGACCGCAAACGACAGCAGTCTCCTGCTGCCGCGAAAATCGGTCACAGCGGTGATCGGACTATCCGAAACACCGCCAAAAAAAGCCGACCGCTGCTCCTCCTGCCGGATGCGGGAGCGGTGCGAGTACAGAAAAAGGGGGGATTCCTGTGAGAATTAATGAGGAAAAAGGCTTTGTATTATTTGACGGTGCAATGGGAACGATGCTCCAGGAGGCAGGAATCCTTTCTGCCGGTGCGATTCCGGAGCTTTTGAACCTTTCCCATCCGGAGGACATTACAAAAATTCATCAGAAATATATTGAGGCAGGATGCCAGGTGGCAACCACAAACACGTTTGGTGCGAATGCAAAAAAGCTTTCCGGCTGCGGGGCAAGCGTGGAAGAAGTTATTCGTGCAGCAGTCCGGAATGCAAAAAATGCAAACCCAAACTATGTTGCGCTTGATATCGGACCGACCGGTCAGCTGTTAGCGCCGATGGGAACGATGTCCTTTGAGGAGGCATATGATTTATTTGCAGAACAGGTGAAAATCGGTGCGGATGCCGGAGCAGATCTGATTCTTTGCGAAACATTTTCCGATCTTTTAGAATTAAAGGCGGCGGTGCTTGCAGCCAAGGAGCATAGCGATCTGCCAGTATTTGCAACCATGAGCTTTATGGAGGATCACAGAACCTTTATGGGCTGCGATCCGGCGGCTGCCGCAGTCACGCTTTCCGGACTGGGTGTGGATGCGTTAGGAGTTAATTGCTCCTTAGGACCTGCCGAGCTTTTGCCGGTGGTGGAAAAGCTTGTGGAATATTCGGATGTTCCGGTGTTGGTGCAGGCAAATGCAGGTCTGCCGTGCGAATGCAACGGTCATACCCATTATAACGTTGACCCGGAGGAATACGCAGAAAGCGTGGAAAAGCTGATGGATGTCGGTGCGGCAATGCTCGGCGGCTGCTGCGGTACAACGCCGGCATATATGGCACGTTTAGCCGATCTGATCAGAAAGCATCAGAAACCGAAAGAAATCCGCCGTGAGAAAAAAACGGTGCTTTGCTCCGCAACCGGAGTCCATGTCATGGACGGACATGTCACGGTCATTGGTGAGCGGATCAATCCGACCGGAAAAAAACGCTTAAAGGAGGCGCTCCGGACTCATCAGATGGATTATATTGTCGGCGAGGCAATCGACCAGACGAAAAACGGAGCGGATGTGTTAGATATTAATGTCGGTCTGCCGGAATTGGATGAGCCGGAAATGATGCGCGAGGTGGTGGACGCGGTTTGTGCCGTTTCATCGCTGCCTTTACAGATCGACAGCACCGACCCGAAAGCAATTGAGGCAGGGGTGCGTCGGTTTGCCGGAATCCCGATTATCAATTCGGTCAATGGCAAGCAAGAAATTTTAGACGCGGTTTTGCCGATTGCAAAAAAATACGGAGCAGTGGTGTTAGGTCTGACCCTGGACGAGGCAGGAATCCCAGAAACACCGGAGGGACGGCTTGCCATTGCGGAACGGATTTTAAAAGAGGCGCAGAAGTATGGGATTCCAAAGGAAAAAGTTTTGATCGACTGCCTGGTTCTGACCGCGTCTGCACAGCAGGAACAGGTGATGACAACGCTTTTAGCGGTGCGGATGGTGAAAATGAAGCTGGGGTTAAAAACGGTTTTAGGGGTCAGCAATGTTTCATTCGGACTGCCAAACCGTCCGATGTTTAACGGTGTGTTTTTAGCAGCTGCACTCGGCGCAGGCTTAGACGCTCCGATCATCAATCCAATGGCGGAGGAGGTTATGCGGACAGTACGCGTTTTCCGCGTCTGCAACTGTGAAGATCCGTCTGCGCAGGACTATATTGCACGGTTCGGACAGGAAGCCGCGCCCAAACAAACCGCAGCATCCGACCGGGATTTAAAAAGCTGTATTTTAGAGGGCAGAGCAGAGGAGGCGGCAAAAAAAGCCGCGGAGATGCTTTCTGATCATGAACCGATGCAGCTTGTGGAGGAGCATTTTATTCCGGCATTAAATGAGGTCGGAAAGGGCTTTGAGGAGGGAAGAATCTTTCTTCCGCAGCTGATGCAGTCGGCATCAGCAGTCAAAGCGGCATTCGAGGTAATCCGGGACTTTTCCGCAAAAAGCGGACTGAAACCGGAGAGCCGCGGAAAAATTGTCTTAGCAACCGTCAAGGGCGACATTCACGATATCGGAAAGAATATTGTGAAGATGATGCTCGAAAACTACGGCTACACGGTCTACGATTTAGGGCGCGATGTGCCGCCGGAGGAGGTTGCCGCGGCGGTAAAGAAATACCGCGTACCGCTGGTGGGCTTAAGCGCACTGATGACAACCACCGTCGGGGCAATGCAGGAGACGATTGAGCTTTTGCATGCTGAAAAAATCCCCTGCCGGGTGATGGTCGGGGGAGCAGTGCTGACCGAGGAATACGCAAAAATGGTCGGTGCAGATTACTACGCAAAAGACGCACAGCAGTCGGTAAAAATTGCTGACAGTGTGTTCTTACAATAGACAAATGAAAGGGATGGAAAAATGAAGGACATTAAGGACATCAGAGGAAAAAAAGGATTTATCTGTGACATGGACGGTGTGATATACCATGGTAACAACCTGATTGACGGCGTTTTGCCGTTTGTTACCTGGCTTATGGAGCAGGAAAAGCACTTCGTGTTTTTAACAAACAGCTCCGAGCGCACACCGCTGGAGTTGAGTCAGAAGCTAAAGAGAATGGGACTGGACGTTCCGGTGGAGCATTTTTACACCAGCGCCTTGGCAACGGCAAGCTTTCTGAAGAATCAATGCCCGGGCGGCAGTGCGTATGTAATCGGTGAGGCAGGACTTTTAAATTCTTTATATGACGCCGGAATCTGCATGAATGATGTGAACCCGGATTATGTGGTGATGGGCGATACCAGAACCTATAATTTTGAAAAGATCGAAAAGGCGATTGCCTTAGTGAATAACGGCGCTAAGCTGATCGGCACAAACCCGGACATCACCGGACCGACCGAGCAGGGAATTATGCCGGCAACCGGCGCGCTGATTTCTCCCATTGAGATTGCAACCGGAAAAAAAGCGTATTTTGTCGGAAAGCCAAATCCGCTCATGCTTCGCCACGCAATGAAAACGCTTGGCTGCCATAGCGAGGAAACCGTCATCATCGGCGACCGGATGGATACCGATATTGTTGCCGGAATTGAAACCTCCACCGAAACAGTGCTTGTATTAAGCGGTGTTACCACAGAAAAAATGATTGGTAATTTCCCATACCGTCCGACTCATATTGTCAATAATGTCGGAGACTTGGTTCGGGATTAAACAATATATTTTGTTAAAACTCAGTAATAATTTGACTTGAAAAAAAGCATGACACATGATAAAATATCAAAAAAAGATAGGAGATATTTTATGAAGCAGAAAAAATTTTCCCCAGATACCGTTTTTGAAAGCAACACAACCTATGTTGCAGATCGGGAGACCTACCATATCTTTCCGAACCAGACGGACATTCGCTGCTGGTGGACAACGGTTTCCAGCAGCGAGGACGCTTTATGTGCGGCTTTTGTTTTAAGAAATTTAGAAAATGTCGTAATTGACCTGGGCGGTGCAAGGCTTGTATTCCATGGCAGGGTTATGCCCTTTGCAATTTATGATTGTAAAAATGTCACCGTTAAAAACTTTTCAATTGATTATGACCGTCCCTTTTTTACGCAGGGAAGGGTCATTCAATATGAGCCGGAGAGTATTACCATTGAAATCCCGGAGGAGTTTGTCTATCGTGTTTCGGATGGATATTTTACGGCAGTTTCAGACACCTGGGAGCATTGCCTGAATCATGGAAATCTGTTATTTTGTGCGTTTTCTCATCAAACCGGACAGATTTCTCCGCATGCTGCTTGTGAATTGGGCTTAATCGGAAAGGAGATTTTCCCAAACGAAAATCCGCCAATGCCGATTCGCCACATTACTGTGGAGGAGGTCGGAGAGCAAAAGGTGAAGCTATCCGGTTTTAGTGAGAAATTTGCTCCGGAGGTTGGAGATATCCTTGTTTTCACACATGAGGATCGGAGAAAATGCGGTTTTTTGCTTGAACGGTCATGTGATACAAATTTTAAAAATATCCGGCTGCTGCATGTGCCGGGGTTAGGAGTAATCGCCAATCTTTGTCATAATCTGACCTTTCGCCGCTTTGATGTTTCCCTGGATTCAGAAAACGGAGAACGCGCTGTTTCAATCAATGCGGACGCGCTCCATGGTTTTCACTGCACCGGGAAAATTGCAGTTGAGGATTGCTGTTTTGAAGGTCTTTTGGACGATGCTTTTAATTTCCACGGAAATTATATTACTTGTCTGGAAAAGCTGGACGCACATAAAATCCTGTTGCATAATGACGGCGCGGGCTTGCAGGATATGGAATTTTTTCTGCCGGGGGATCGGGTTTCGGTTCTTGCCGGGCACACGTCAGAGGTTCGGAATGCCTATACGGTAAAGACCTCAGAGCTTTTGGGAAATAATGATCTGATCTTAGAGGTTGAGGAAGATATTTTGGAGGCTTTACCGGGAGATTTGATTGAAAATCTCAGAATGCCGGAAATTTTAATCCGCGGCTGTTCTGTGAAGAAAGCAAGAGGCGGAATCCGGCTTTCCTCCGGTAAAAAAACCCTGATGGAGCAATGCAGACTGGAGCATAGTTATATTCTGTTCACAGGAGATACAAATTACTGGTTTGAAAATACCGGCGCAAGAGACGCTGTCATTCGGAGAAATGAATTGATTCACACCAGGATTGCAGCAATTCCGGAATTTCAGCCGACTGAAAATGCGCCCTATTATCACAAAAATATTCGTATTGAGGAAAATATTTTCCGGCAATCCGGCAAGTATCCGGTAGAAATGAACTATGTAGAGGGATTTACCTTTCTGCATAATACGGATGGTAACGGTCATGCTATTTTAGAGAAGGACATAAAAATTGCAGCTTCAGCGGAGCTTGTGATAGAATAATAGCCTTGACAAACTCACCCGAAGGTGTATAGTAGGTTTAGAGTACATTTCATAGGAGGACAAACATGGGAAAAGAAGTAAAGATATTAGAGGGATCAATCTGGAACATGCTTCCGCGCTATGCACTTCCTATTGCGGCAACGGGGATCTTAGAGCAGCTTTTTAATGCCTCGGACATTGCAGTAGTCGGAAATTTCACCGGCGACAAGGGTACAACAGCGGTTGCAGCAGTAGGGGCAAACAGCCCTGTGATCGGATTGATCATCAATCTATTTATCGGAATTGCGCTGGGAGCAAATGTGGTGATTGCAAAGGCGGTCGGACAGAAAAATGAGCAGACAGTACATAAGGCAGTGCATACTTCTATCATTATGGCGCTTATCGGGGGATTGATTGTTGGAATTTTCGGACAGATCTTTGCCGGAAGCTTGCTTGCCTGGCTCAAGGTTCCGGAGGATACCCTTCCTTATGCTCTTTTATATCTCCGGATCTATCTAATTGGTTTGCCGGTGATTCTGTTATATAATTTTGAAGCGGCATTTTTCCGGAGCATCGGTGAGACAAAAATCCCGTTGCAGGCATTGGCAATGTCTGGCGTTTTAAATGTCATCCTGAATTTGATTTTTGTAATCGTGTTTAAGAGAACAGTGGATGGGGTTGCAATGGCAACAGTTATTTCCAACGCGGTCAGTGCGCTCCTGCTTTTGGTTCGTCTGCTGAAAACCGATCAGGTGATTCGGGTGGAAATTTCAAAAATCCGTTTTCACCGGTCGGTCTTTACAGAGATTATGCGGATCGGTCTGCCCGCCGGCGTGCAGAGCGCGGTTTTTGCATTGGCAAATATCGTGATTCAGTCGGCAATCAACAGCCTTGGAACGGTTGTGATGGCAGCGTCCAGCGCAGGCTTTAATATTGAGATTTTAGCTTATTATATTCTCAATTCCTTCAGCCAGGCATGCACCACCTTTGTGGGTCAGAATTATGGCGCAAAGCAGCTTGACCGCTGCAAGAAAACGCTGTATCTTTGCCTTTTGGAGGATACGATTGCCTCTGCGGCGGCAGTTACGTTAGTGCTTTTGTTCGGCAGATTCTTAGTGTCTGTATTCAACCGCGATCCGCAGGTGGTGGAATACGGATATATGCGGCTTCGGTTCATTCTTCCGGCATACACGTTCAGTATGCTTTATGAAATTGTGTCCGGCTATTTAAGGGGATTTGGTATCTCGTTTGTTCCGGCTCTTTTAACTACGCTCGGTGTCTGCGGAATCCGCTTTTTCTGGGTATTTTCAGTGTTCCCCCAAAGCCGTACCTTTGAAACGATTATGATTGTATATCCGATCAGTCTTGCGGCAACGGCATTTCTGATTCTGATTGCAGCGCTTTGCTACAGACCTGCAAAAAAATATGCAAATATGGGGAAAAAAGGCGCAGACCGTTCAAGGGCTTAAATGTCATTAAAATAGATTATTTGGGTTGAAATTCGTGTTTTTACGGATTCCCTATGATAATCTGCCCTTGAACAACGTTCCAAACGCGCCGCTTGGAGTACGAAAGTACGCCGTCGGGCGCGTTTGGAACGTTCTGCACTCTTTTTTTTACATCTACTAATTCTTATCATAGAACCGGAAATTCTAACTGTTCTATAGCATTTTGCAGAATCGGATGCCGGATCACAAAGTGGATAGCAGGTGCGTTATTTTTAGAAATCATCACATATTCTCCCGGTCGGATAGAGATTTGAATATTCCGGAACGCATTTTTTCCGGTACATCGGACAGTGTAGTTCGGAATTGCCGCGGCAAGCTGTTTTGTCATCATCATATGCGCCTGATATTCCTCCGGGGTATATGAAATTGTTTTCGGAAAGAAGATTGGAGAAAGAGATAAGCCTGTATCCTCTGCTTGCTCCGGCAGCTCGTCCACAATTTGATTTTCCCTGCTGATTCGGAAAAATACTTCTCTGCGCTCTGCGGCATAGGCAAGGATTTTTTCCTGCTCCGCTCGCGGTATGCAGTGCCGGAGGAGCATTTTTTTTAAAAATTCCTCGTCGACAGAATAGATCGGCGGTGCGGTCAAAATGTGTTTTCGTGTGCCGGGTACGCTTGTATCGGAACGGAGAAATGTCCGGAGCGCATCCGCAGAATCCTCCCGATAAATTTCCATCAGCGGAAACGATTTTTTTAACAGGCTGTCTGCGCGTTTCCGGTAGTAGACAAGCTCATCCTTTTTTTTGGTCAGCGTATATTTTCCGCTCTTGTGATCTCCGGCAACACTTTCTCCCGAAAGCGCAGCCGCACCGGAAACGTTCAGAAAATGGCAGTATACCTGATTATGTATCCCTTTGAAATAATATGGTTCGATCTGCCCGGTCATATAGAGCGGAATCCAGCATTCTAACCCCAGCATCAGCTCATGAAACGGCCGGTTCAGATTGTGTACCACCTGGAGGTGCAGTCCTTTTTTCAGCATGGCGGCAAGTCCGAACATGTATTTTTTTGAAAAATCCATATCTGCCGCCATGTCGTCCATCTGCATATCGCTGCACATAAAGACCGGTTCTTTGGAATGGGAAAGCGCAGTCGCCTTTAAAAAGTCCAGCTCTCCTGTTTTCATTTCCGAAATCCCGTAATAGGTTTTTGCGGTTGGCAGCTGAAAGGGCAGGGAGGGAACATTCAGCTCATCAAAATGGATTGCCTTGATATACTGGTTCAAATCAAATTCGTCCAGCTTTTTTAAAAAAGGCAGCAGCGGATTTTCTTCCTCCGGCAGAGTCGATTCCAAAAACCATGTCCGGATTGCGGCGGCGTATTGCGCCTGTGTTTCGAGCTGCTCTGACGGGACTTTCAAAAGTCCGGCAGCAAGCTCTTTTTCTTGTTCCGAGCAATATCCTCTTGCGATTACTCTGGACAGCTCCTCTAAAAACTGCTCCGGATGTGCCGGCCGCCGCTGACCGTTCCGAATCCGGGAGATATAGGAGGAATCGTATTTCAAAGCTTTTGAAATTTCAGCAGTTTTTACCGACAGCGTCTGAAACAGAAGATCTGTTTTTTTCTGAAATCCGGCATAGTCAAAATCCTGTCCGGAGAGAGCCTCTCTAAGGCTCTCTGCTATTTTTTCCGAATCGTCATATCCTGCCAGATGGAGTCCCCGGCATAGCTTTAAAAAATCCTCCGAATCCGGTCTTGGCATTCTCTCGCCGGTGCGGTAGCGGCTGACGGTCGATTCAGAAATGCCGGATAATTCGGAAAGCTCCTTTCCGGAGATTCCAAGCTCTTTCATCATATCATTTAACTGATTGCGAAACATCTTTCTCACCTTCTTATCTATAGTATAAATAAAATTTCCAATTTTGTCAATGCCATTTCCGGAAATGGCATTTACTTTTTTTCGGTTTTCTGCTACAATAACAGTATCGAAATTATCTTTAGAAAGGCAGATGTTTATGTACTTAAAAAAACTTGGTTCTATCATACTCGGCATATCTTTGCTTGCCTCGGCGGCATTTGTGCCAACGGCAAATGCGTGGAGCGTTTATGATTCAGATTACGGTATGGAATGGAACGAACAAAGCAAAACAGCTGTAACTGACGATATGGAGGAGTATCGCCAGAATGATTCGCTTGAATCACTTGTGTATACAATCCGTGATGACGGCTCGGCAATGATTACAAGTTATTCGGCGAAATTCTGGTACGACTCTGATCCGAATTTTACGATTGAACTGAATATTCCGTCTGAGATAAACGGACATCCCGTTACGGCGATAGGTGACGGAGCGCTTTGTGAAAGCGCAACAAAAATTTCCGGTATTACACTGCCGCCTACGATCAAGGAAATCGGAAACAGAGCTATTGACTGTCGGTACTTAAAATATCTGAATTTAAACGACGGTCTTGAGGTTATAAAAGATGCAGCCATTAACTGCGGCGACATCCTCGAAACTCTTGTCATTCCTGACAGTGTAAAATACATAGGAAACGAAGCAATATGCGGAGAGGCTCTTAAAAACATTACAATGCCTCAAAATCTTGAATATATGGGAAAGAGAATATTCTTCGGCACGGCATATGATAAAGACGCGAATAACCGTGTGGACGGAATACAGTATCACGG
The DNA here is from genome assembly GCA_934462945.1 of uncultured Clostridia bacterium. Taxonomy (GTDB): domain Bacteria; phylum Bacillota; class Clostridia; order UBA1381; family UBA1381; genus RQCD01. The sequence goes on from CAKSJF010000010.1 coordinate 41,310, forward strand.
GCAATACTTAATTGCCGGAATCCGAATCGGTTATGCGACAATTGATAACCCCGACCCGTCCGCACCGACTGAAAACAGGCAGATTCATGAATGGGAGGCTGTCGGCGATATTGAAATCCGTGAAGGCACAACTCTTATGGGTGTTGACGCATTTCAAATGTCCAACATTACATCGGTTAAAATTCCGTCAACCTTGAAATCTATTTCAAAGCTTGGTTTTTACTGGTGCAAAAATCTTGATAATGTTGTGATTCCGGGCACTGTAAAGGAAATTGGGGATAACGCATTTTCGTGGTGCGAAAGCCTTTCCAACCTCACAATCGAAGAAGGCGTTGAGCATATCGGCGAGGCAGCGTTTTTCCGGTGCAACAACTTGAATGAGGTTACAGTTCCGAAAAGTGTAACGCAGATTGATATGCATGCTTTCGGCTGGGACTATGTAAACGACTATGACGTAAGAAATGAAAATCTTGTGATCAAATGCTACAGCGGCACAGCTGCCGAACAGTACGCAAGAGACAACGGATTTCGGTGCATTTTGCTTGATACGGGCGAAATCATCGAAAAAGGCGAACCGACCGCCGCTGCGGACGACCGATATGTATGCGAGGAAAAAGGCGATCAATGTGCAGTGAAACGATTTAAGGACATCATGAGTGCGGATGGCGATCCGAACCATTCCGGCATTGAATACTGTCTTGACAACGGCATTATGGCTGGCACGGGTGCAGACACATTCAATCCGGATGACAGCATCACAAGAGCGCAGTTTGCAGCGATGTTTTACCGATTTGCCGGCTCTCCCGAAGCAAGCGAAAATTCAAAATTTTCGGATTTAACGCAGGATTGGTATAAAAAGCCGATTGCGTGGGCAGCCGCAAACGGCGTGCTGAGCGGTACAGGCGATACAACTTTCTCGCCCGATGATGCGATCACAAGAGAGCAGATTGCGGCGATATTCTATCGGTATGCACAGTCAAAAGGACTTGACGTATCGCTCGACGATTCTGGCATTGTCTCTGCTCTTGAAGGCTACAACGACTATGCGGATATATCTGATTATGCAAAGATTCCTGTTGCCTGGTGCTTTGATGAGAATGTTATGTTTATCCATTCCATGAACGGATATGAATACGCGATCTATCCGAAAGTTGCGCCGTCAAGAGCTGATACGGCAACCATGTTTTTGAAATTTTCTTATGAGTTGAACGGGAACTAAAAAAGGACGGTGCAGTTTTGTTGAAAAAAAGATTTTTTGTTTTTTTCGTTTTCATAACAGTTTTATGTAGTCTTTTTCCGGCTTTTGCACAAACCACGGGCGGCAAATGCGGTGAAAATGTAAACTACATGTTTGATTTTGATACCGGACATCTCAGTATTAGCGGTATGGGCAATATGAGACAATATACGAAAAATTCCGTTGCACCGTGGTATAGCTTCAGAGATGAAATTGTAAGCGTATCGATAGAAAATGGAGTGACAAGCATTGGCGATTATTCGTTTTTCTGGTGCGGCAGCTTAAATAGTGTAACAATTTCAAGCAGCGTCAAAACGATAGGACATAGTGCGTTTTACAATTGTGATGCCTTAACGGCGGTAACGATTCCGGAAGGGGTAGAAAGGATTGAAGATGAAGCATTTCAGAATTGCACGGGTTTGGAAGAAGTGTTTATCTCAGGCAGTGTAAAAAATATTGGAAAGAGTGCGTTTTATAATTG
>CAKSJF010000011.1 GCA_934462945.1 uncultured Clostridia bacterium
GAATGCTTTCCAAAAGCCCCTGACTGCCGGAGAGCGGATGCACCCGGCGCGTTTCCTTATAGCGCTTGACAAGCGTTTCATCATCCGCGTCCAAAAAGAGCAGGCTGCAGGAATAGCCGTCCTGCTGTAACTTTTTGATATTATCCAAAAGCTCGTTGATCAGTTCGCCCACGCGAATATCCACCACAAACGCAACCTTTTCATATTTTCCGTTCATTGAAAAGAACAGCTTTGCAAATTCCGGAATCAGATTCGGCGGCATGTTGTCAATGCAGAAAAATCCGCTGTCCTCCAAAAAGCGGAGCACCTGCGATTTTCCCGACCCGGATAACCCTGTCACCACCGTAAATTGTCTCATGGTTTTATTCCTCTCTTCCAATCATTCGTATCTCCGGCTCTAAGAACACTCCGGATTTTTCCTGCACAGTCTTCTGCACATGCCGGATCACCGCCCGGACATCCTTTGCTGTTGCACCACCGTAATTTACTAAAAATCCGGCATGTTTTTCCGAGATGCCGGCGCCGCCGATCCGAAAACCTTTCAGTCCTGATTCTTCAATCAGCGCCCCGGCAAAATGCCCCTCCGGACGCTTAAATGCACTTCCTGCGCTTGGATAGGATAGCGGCTGCTTTTCTGCTCTTTTCCGGGAAAGCTCTTGCATTTTTGCCCGGATTTCCTGCTCATTTCCCTTGGAAAGCGTAAGCGTACATCCTAAAAGAATGCCGCCGTTTTCTGAAAAACTGCTTTTCCGATACCCAAAGAACAGCTCCTCCCGTCCGGCAGTTTTGATCTCTCCATCCTCTGAAAGGTAGGTCACAGTCTCAATCAATGTTCCGATTTCTCCGCCGTATGCGCCTGCATTCATATAAATTGCACCGCCCAGTGTTCCGGGAATGCCGGAGGCAAATTCCAGTCCGGTAAGACCTGCCTTTGCCGCAATGGAGGAAAGCTCCGATAAAAGGATTCCGGCTTCTGCCGAAATTGTTTCTCCCAGAACCTCTGCCTTTTTCATTCGCTTTGCAATCCGGATCACCACTCCGTCAATCCCGGCATCTGAAACTAAAAGGTTTGAGCCGTTTCCGATCACGGTATAAGGTTCATTTTCATCTTTTAACAGGGACACTAAACTCTCTGTTTCCTCCCTGCTCTCTGGCTCGCAGAGCACCTCTGCCGCGCCTCCGATCCGAAAGGTTGTATACTTCGCCATTGGTACATTTTCTTCGGTATTCTGGCAGATTTTCTTGATCTGCTCCAACAAATCAGCTTTCATAAAAACTCCTCTATATTGTTCTCCGATCCTTAAGATAATCCTTTAAGGCTGCATAGGAACGGTTCATAATCAGCTCCTCCGGAAAATCAATCTCCCGGAGCATGGCAAGCGCCGGTTCAATCTGGTTGACCGTGGTATAAAAATGCGCATCGCTGTTGACCGCAATTCCCACTCCCAATGCTTTTGCACGCTCGGCAATCTTCCGGCAGTTTTTCACATTCGCCGGTCGCACCGAAAAGGTGTGTGCGTTGATTTCAATCAGCTTGTGCAGCTCGCCTGCACGCTTTAGAACTGTATCAATATCATATTCTGCACGCGGATTTCCGCTATGGCAGAGCATATCCACATATGGCTTTTCCAAAAGCTTTAAATAGCATTCGGTGTGATCCTCATCCATTCCCTCATGTATACCGTCGTGTACGCTGACGCCGACAAAATCCATGCTTTTTAATAGTTCCTCCGGCATGTCGAGCGTTCCCTTGTTATCTAAAATATTCACCTCACAGCCGCACAAAACGCGTACTCCTGAAAGATAGTCCGGGATTTCCTTATAGTTGCAGAAAAACGCAAACGACATATGCGGATCCATCCCAACACCGTGATCGGTCAGAGCAATCAGCTCCAATCCCTTTTCTACCGCTGAATCTACCATTTCCTTGATTGTTGAATACGCATGCACACTTGCTAAGGTGTGGCAGTGCAGATCTGTTTTAATCTTCATTTTTCCCACGCTTTCTTATTCGTCCATATTCCCTTGCATTTCTCTCATCAGACGGTTGTTTAATTCCACAGCCGCGTTATAGCCCATCCGTTTCTGACGGTTATTCATTGCTGCAACTTCAATAATGACGGCAAGATTTCTTCCCAGCTTCACCGGAATGGTGAGACTGGAAATATTGATGCCCATGATATTGGTATATTCATCCACCATACCCAGGCGGTCGTACTGCTTTCCCTCGACCCACGGTTCTAAATGGATTACAAGGTCAATACTCTCGGTATCCTTTACCGCACCAATACCAAAGATCTCCTTTACGTCAATAATGCCGATACCGCGAAGTTCCACAAAGTGGCGGATAATTGCCGGAGAACTGCCGACCAGAGTGCGGTTTGACACGCGCTTAATCTCCACCGCATCGTCCGCTACCAGGCGGTGTCCGCGCTTTAAAAGCTCAATTGCCGTCTCGCTTTTTCCCACGCCGCTCTCGCCTAAGATCAGGATTCCCTCGCCGTATACCTCCACCAAAACACCGTGGCGCGTGATTCTTGGTGCAATCTGAACATTCAGATAACTAATCAGCGCGCTCATCATACTGGAGGTGGATTCCTCCGTCCGCACCACCGTAACGTCATATTTTTCCGCCAGCTGGAGCATTTCCGGTCCGACCTGCATGCCGCGCGTGATCACCAGAAGCGGAATCCGCTTGGAGAAAAGTTTTTCTAAAAGCTGATACCGCTGTTCTCCCGGAAACTGCTCCAAATACGTCAGCTCGACCTTTCCCATAATCTGAATCCGCATGGGATCAAAATAGTCGTAAAAGCCGACAATCTGCAATGCCGGACGGTTCAGATCGGAGGTGCTTATCTGAATTTCCGAAAGCTTTGTGGAGCTGTAAAGCTTTTCAAACTGAAATTCTTCTAACACCTTTGTCAATGGAATGGAAAATTTGTTTTCGTTCATCATCAGTAATGTTTCCTTTCTACATGATTCTCTCTATCCATTATACATGATTTTTTCAAAATTTAAAATAGAATTTTAAAAATTTATACAAATTTATGATTTTTCCGTCGAAATCAACAAAAAATCCGTCTCTTTTCCCTTTTCTGAAAAAGAATTTATTTTTTTTGAAAAAACACTTGCAATCTTTCTGAAAATGTGGTAAAATAGTTTTGTTTTGATGATTCAATAGTAGTTTAGGAGGTGTTTCAAATGGCAAAATGCGATATTTGCGGAAAGGGCGTATCCTTTGGTATCAAAGTCAGCCATTCGCACAGAAGATCAAACAGAACATGGAAAGCGAACGTTAGAAAGGTTCGCGCAATCGTAAACGGCACTCCGAAATCCGTATACGTCTGCACACGTTGCTTACGTTCCGGAAAGGTAACCCGCTCCGTTTGATCACAGGTAAACAGGAAAGCAAGGCAGAGGGCAATTTTGTTCTCTGTTTTTTTCTTTTTGCTTGACAGATTTAAAAATTCATGGTATAATGTAATCATAAAGGGTGACTTCATTGCAGTAACGGTCATCCCCTAAGTAGTTTTATAGACTGTAGAAGATGCCGCTTACCGCTATGCGAGGCGGCTTTTTCTTTGCATTACTCTTTCGTAATTAAAAAAATTTAAAAAATTTTCAAAAAAAGTTTGGAATTTACGAAATTATATGTTATAATAGAATTTAGGATATTATTATTTTTGATTTTTATGATTATTTTTATAGATAGATACAAGCCTTTACGCGTATAAAAACGCGTAAACAGAGGAGTGAAACAATTGGAAAAATTAGTGATCAGGGGAAAGAGACGACTTTCCGGAGAGATCATTGTCAGCGGTGCAAAGAATGCTGCTGTCGCAATTATTCCAGCCTGCCTTTTGATCAACGGGATCTGCCGGCTGGAAAACCTGCCTGATATTAAGGATGTAAAGCTTTACTTAGATATTTTAAAGGATATGGGTGCAGAGGTTACATATATTGACAAGAACACAGTCGATATTGACTGCTCCAATGTTACCTGCTACGAACCAAACCCCAGTCTGACCCAAAAAATGCGCGGTTCTTCCTATCTTTTAGGTGCTCTTTTGAGCCGTTGCAAAAAATGTGTGATTCCGCCTCCCGGCGGCTGTGATTTCGGCACACGTCCGATTGATCAGCATATTAAGGGTTTTCGTGCACTCGGTGCATCTGTGGAGATTTCCTACGGAAAAATCCACGCGGAGGCAAAGGAACTCGCTGCTGCCAATATTTATTTTGATGTGATCACCGTTGGCGGAACAATTAATGTGATGTTGGGCGCTGTTATGGCAAACGGTGTGACTGTGATTGAAAATGCGGCAAAAGAACCGCATATTGTAGATTTGGCAAACTTTTTAAATGCTATGGGTGCAAATATCCGCGGCGCAGGAACGGACACTATTAAAATCAAGGGAGTTTCGGAGCTGCACGGCGGTATTTACTCCATTATTCCGGATCAGATTGAGGCAGGAACCTTTATGATCGCAGCCGCTGCCACGCGCGGCGACGTTCTGATCAAAAATGTGATTCCGCGCCATTTAGAGCCGATTTCAGCAAAGCTTTCGGAATCCGGTGTGAAAATTGAAGAATTTGAGGACAGTGTCCGGGTGTATGTGCCGGAGGGAACAACGCTTTCACCGATCAGCTTTATTGCACTTCCCTACCCCGGCTATCCGACCGATATGCAGCCGCAGCTTGTGACATTCTTATCCACAGTTATGGGATCAAGCACGGCACGCGAGGGTGTCTGGGACGACCGTTTCCGCTATGTAGATGAACTAAAGCGCATGGGTGCCAATATTCGCGTAGAGGGAAAGCTTGCCTTGATTGACGGTGTTCCGCAATTAACCGGTGCATCTGTCCGCGCAACCGATCTCCGTGCCGGTGCGGCAATGATTATTGCCGGACTCATGGCAGACGGAACAACCGAGATCAATGAGATTTACCACATTGACCGCGGCTATGAAAACTTTGAAGAAAAATTTATTAAGCTGGGCGCACAGATTGAACGCGTGCAGGTTTTAAATTCATAAAGGGGTCATTATGTTCGTATCACTCATCAGCGGTTCTTCCGGCAATGCGTCGGTCATTTCGGACGGAACAACTTACATTCTGACCGATTGCGGCATGTCCGGGAAAAAGCTTTCAGAAGCGCTGGCAAGCTTAGATCTTTCCTGCGCTGACCTTGCCTGCGTACTCTTAACACATGAGCATGTCGACCACAGCCGCGGCATCGGTGTACTTGCCCGACGGTATCATCTGCCGGTTTATGCAACCGAGGACACCTTTTCTGCTCTCTCAGTCGGCGACATTCCGGATGGACTTTTTCATCCCGTCAAACCGGGCGAGGATTTTTCAGTAGGAGAGATCGGCATAAAGCCTTTTTCCATCCTGCATGACGCGGCAGACCCTGTAGGATATACCTTTACCACAAAAGACAGCCGTTATGCCATTGCAACCGACACCGGAGAAATGAATGAAGACATTTTCTCTGCCATCTCCGGCTGTGACTGCGTGCTTTTAGAATCCAACCACGATGTGGATATGCTAATGTACGGGAGTTATCCATATCCTTTAAAAAAGCGGATTCTTGGACGTTTTGGGCATCTTTCCAATGCCGATGCGTCCAAAACAGCGGTACAGCTTTTGGAACAGGGAACAAAAAAAATCCTGCTCGGACACTTGAGCAAGGAAAACAACACCCCGGAAATCGCCTATGAAACAACCAAAAATGCTCTGACCTCTGTCGGTGCAAAGCTTTCGGAAGATATTGCATTAGGGGTTGCCGGGCGGTACGAAATCACAAGATTGGACTAAAAACATGGATGTTACCATTATAACTGTCGGAAAATTAAAGGAAAAATTTTTTCAGGATGCCGTTTCAGAATATTTGAAACGGCTTTCTCGTTTTGCCAAGGTGAAAATTATTGAAATCCCGGACGAAAAAATTCCGGAACATGCAAGCGAAAAACAAAAAGCACAGATTTTGGAGCGCGAGGGAAAAGAAATTCTCTCTTATTTAAAAGAGGGAACATATTTTGTAACACTTTGCGTGGAAGGAAAAACCCTTTCTAGTGAGGAATTTGCCGCAAAAATTTCGGACGCAGCAATGCAGTGCGGAAAAATCACATTTGCCATCGGATCGTCCATGGGACTTTCCCCAGAAGTAAAAAGCCGTTCCTCCCTGCGCTTAAGCTTTGGCAGAATGACCCTGCCGCATCAGCTGATGCGTGTGGTTTTAACAGAACAAATCTACCGCGCCTTTAAAATCAACGCAAACGAAACTTATCATAAATAAAATTAGAAAAAATTCTCCATACTAAGAAAAATGAATGCAAATTGACAATCCCTCAGTCACTGCGTGACAGCTCCCTTTACTCAAGGGAGCCATAAATAAGTGTAAACTTTTTATGTTAGCAGTTTGACTTTGCTGATTGAAATACGAAATGCTGCTCAGTTGGACTCACCAATTGGCTCCCTTGAGTAAAGGGTAGCGAAGCGGCAGCGCGGCAATGAATGACCGTCCGGGGGACGGTCAGAACCGCGATGTGACCGAGCCGCAGTGAGAATCTGTCGCTGTCAGGCAACTGAGGGATTGTCCTCTTTGCTTAGGAGGAGTTTTTTTGATACGAACAGATTTAGCATTAGAGGCGCAGGAATTATATCGGGAAAATGCAGCGGCGGAATCGGCGATTGACGGTGTGGAAACCGACATTTCCCAGACCGGGAATGTCAGCGTAACCAAAATCCGGATCACAAACGAAAACGGTGCAACCGCGCTCGGAAAACCGGTCGGTACTTATGTTACCGTTGAGGCACCGGATTTAAAATTTAACGAGAAAGACTACGAAACCGCCTGCCGGCTTGCCGCGGATGCAATCCGGGAAATGCTTTCTCCAAAGCCGGAGCATGTGACGTTAGTGGTCGGCTTAGGGAATCGGAATGTAACGCCGGACGCGCTTGGTCCTGCCGCAGTGGATCGGCTGATGATTACAACGCATATGAAAAAGCACATGCCGGAATACTTAGACGATTCGATCGGCGGTGTGTGCGCGATTATTCCAGGGGTTTTAGGAACAACCGGACTGGAAAGCGCAGAGATTGTAGGCGGTGTAGTAAAGGAGGCAAAGCCGGACGCGGTGATTGCAATTGACGCATTGGCGGCGCGGAGTCCGGATCGGCTCAGCACCACCATTCAAATCGGCAACACCGGCATTCGTCCCGGTGCAGGCATCGGTAACCGCCGCGGAGGACTTTCCCAGGAGGCGCTTGGTGTGCCGGTGATTGCAATTGGCGTGCCGACAGTGATTGACGCGTCCACCATTGTGCAGGACACAGTATTCCAGATTGTACAAGCCATTGAAGAATCAAAGCTACCCGAACAGGAACGCGAAATGCTGATTGCAAAAACACTTTCCCAAAGCATTGATCAGATGATGGTGACTCCAAAGGACATTGACCTGATCATTGAGCGCGCCGCAAAAACGGTTGCAAACAGCATCAATTTAGCACTCCACCGCGATTTAACCTTTGAAGATATTGAAAATTATGTGGGGTAGTTGACAAATACGCAAAATCGGTTTACAATATAGAGGATGGGTTTCCCAAATAATCTGGAAAGGAATGGTACAATGCTGGAAACATTTCAAATAAATGCAAACTGCTCGCTTTATTATATTCCAATGAAGCGGCTAAAAACAACCACGCTCGGAATATACATCCACCGCGCGTTAAATGCGGAGGAGGCATCGATGAACGCACTTCTCCCCTACGTTTTAAAGCGCGGCTCGCGGCTTTTAAAAACAAGTGCGGACATGGCGAAATATTTAGAAAATCTCTACGGCGCAAGCTGCTCGGTCGGTGTGGTGAAAAAAGGGGAGGATCAGATTCTCTGCTTTGATGCAGAAAGCATTTCCGATCGCTATGCTCCTAACCACGAACCGCTCACAAGACGGCTTTTGGAGCTGTTTATGTCCATGCTGTTTGAGCCGTTAGTGGAAAACGACGGTTTTCTCCCCTCCTACGTGGAGCAGGAAAAGAAAAATGCCATCGACCGGATTCAAGGTTTGATTAATGACAAGCGCACCTACGCACAAATCCGTTGTCTCCGGGAAATGTGCGAGGGAAAGGCAGCGGCAATCTCAAAATTAGGAACGGTGGAGGGAATTGAAAAAATCACACCACAGTCCCTTTATACCTACTACAAAAAGCTGCTCCGGGAATCAAGAATTGAAATTTTTGTCTGCGGAGACGCAAATATTTCCGAAATTCAGAATGCACTTTCTGTTTTCCCGTCCCCAGTGATGACGGCAGCCGTTCCGCGCTGCGGTATTTTCACACGCGAGGGCGAATTAAAGCGTGTGACCGATCATTTAGACGTAACCCAGGGAAAGCTTTCCTTAGGCTTTCGCACTAACATTTCATCAGATGATCCGGATTTCTGGGGTCTGATGGTTGGAAACAGTATTTTCGGTTCAGGCGCGCATTCCAAGCTCTTTAATAACGTTCGCGAAAAGCTGAGTCTTTGCTATTATGCATCCAGTCAGCTGGAGCGGTTTTTAGGGTTATTGTTTGTAAATGCCGGAATTGAATTCCAGAATTTTCAAAAAGCATATGATGAAATTCTGGTGCAGCTGCGGGCGGTGCAGTCGGGTGATATTTCCGATTTTGAATTTTCGTCCTCAGTCAATGCGCTCTTAAACAGCTATGAATCACTCTATGATGATCAGCGGTATATGCAGAGCTTTTATTTAGGAGAACAGCTTGCCGGAACAAACTATGAAATTTCCGATTACATCAACCGGATCAAAAAGGTGACAAAAGAGGACGTTGTTCGGGCAATGAACCGGATTTCCTTAGACACCGTTTATTTTCTGACCGGAAAGGAGGATGCAGCATGCAAATAAAAAAAAGAACCAACACTCTAACCGGAGAAACACTTTACGAGGGAACACATCCAAGCGGATTAAAAATCTGCATTATGCCCAAGCCCGGTTATCGGCAAAACTATGCCATTTTCGGCACACGCTACGGCTCGGTGGATTCAGAATTTATTGTCCCCGGCGAAACGGAGATCACAAAAGTGCCGGACGGAATTGCGCACTATTTAGAGCATAAAATGTTCGACATGCCGGACGGAACAAACATTTTTGACGAGTTTTCCAAAAACGGAGCAAACGCAAATGCGTTCACCTCCTTTAACATGACCGCTTACCTGTTTTCTGCCACCTCAAAGCCTTATGAAAATTTAGCAACCCTTTTAAAATATGTACAAACTCCGTATTTTACAGCGGAAAGCGTGGAAAAGGAACAGGGCATTATCGGACAGGAAATTAAAATGTATGAGGACAGCGCAAGCTGGAAAGTCTTTTTCAACCTCTTAAACTGCCTGTATCAGAAAAATCCGGTTCGCTTAGAAATTGCCGGAACGGTGGAGAGCATTTCGCATATCACCGAGAAATACCTCTATCGCTGCTATCACACCTTTTACAATCTCTCCAACATGCTGCTCTTTGTAACAGGGGATTTGGATGTGGAAAAGACGGTGCGTACAATTAATGATAATATTCAGGAAAACAAGCCGTTCACCGAGGAAATCAAGCGCATTTACCCGGAAGAACCAAAGGAAATTTCAGAAAGCTACCACGAGCAGAAACTGAGCGTTGCACAGCCGCTCTTTATGATCGGCTTTAAGGACAATGACGTTGGCTATGGCGGCGAACCGCTTCTGATTAAAACCATCGAAATGAGCATTCTGACCACAATGCTGTTTGGAAAAGGCTCAACACTGTATCAGACGCTCTATGAGCAAGGATTAATTGATCCCGGCTTTAGCGCTGAATACAACCCCGAGATTTCCTATTGCTTTACGGCAATTGAAGGTGAATCAAAAGATCCTAAGCGCGTGTATGAAATGATTTTAGATTACCTCGCTGATTTTGAACCGAACGAGGACGACTTTAACCGGATCAAAAAGGTGATCTGGGGCGACTATATCCGTTCCCATAACGACCTGGAGGAATTTGCGCACACTTATCTGTCCCTTTCCTTTACCGGTGCAGATTATTTCGACTATCACAGTGCTTATGAAAAAGTAACCTTTGAGGGAACGAAAAAGCGGTTCTATGAGCAATTCAACCGCGACCGCTCCGCTCTTTCGGTGATTCTTCCGACAGATTAAAGCATTTCACTTCCCCTTTTTTAACAGAGGGGAAGCGTTTTAATATTAAGGGAATCTTAAGAATTGTCTTTGTGAAATATTAAGAATTGTTTGCTATAATAAACATGTAAACGGAGGTGTGTGGAACATGAACATCCTGATTGTGGATGATGACTGCGAGATTGTAGACAGTATTGCAATCTTTCTTGCGGCAGAGGGGTATGGAATTATCAAGGCATATGACGGCATGGAGGCATTGGAACTGCTTTCTGAGGAGGACATTCATCTGATGCTCTTAGACATCATGATGCCGAGATTAGACGGAATCAAAACGCTTTTAAAGCTTCGGGAATCGAAAAATATCCCGGTCATTCTGATTTCCGCAAAATCGGAGGACGCGGACAAAATTTTCGGTCTGACCGCCGGTGCGGATGATTACATCACAAAACCCTTTAACCCCTCCGAGCTGGTAGCGCGCGTAAAATCCCAGCTCAGACGTTACACAAAGCTTGGGGCAATGAACGAAAAGACCGGTGTTATTTCCGTTGGTGCGCTCACACTAAATACGGAGGAAAAAAGCGTGACCGTTGAGGGAGAACCGGTGCATGTGACGCCGATTGAATACAAAATTCTTGCCCTGCTTGCAAAAAACCGCGGCAAAGTGTTTTCCACCGAGGAAATCTATCAGCGCGTCTGGAACGACCGCATGGTGGTCGGCGACAACACCATCGCCGTACATATCCGCCACATCCGTGAAAAAATCGAGATCAATCCCAAAGAACCGCGCTACATCAAGGTGGTATGGGGGATTGGTTACAAAATGATTTAAGAGGCATTAAAATTCTGCACTCTTTTTTGCATCCCTCTGAATCATTCTTAAAGGAGGATATTATCATGAAACAATTTCTTTACGCAAAAACAACAAAAATCATTGCGGCAATTCTTTTTGCCGCGATGCTCTCCGGCATCACCGGACTGATTTTCTACGGTATGTTTCAGTTAAACAGTGAGGATGTCGTCTATCATTTAGAACAAAGCTATGACGAGGGCAATACAGAGCTATCCGACAAACTCTTTCGTCTGGCAAGGAAAATTGAATCTGCAATCAGCGAAACCACTGACCGCTATCCGGAGGAGGAAATTTCGTATTTTTCGGAAAATGCTGCGCTCTTTTTAGATCGCACGCTCCGGGAAAATCTTTCCTACATAAACAAAAACGAAATTCTATACTATGCAGTCGTCAACGGAATTGCCTACACTAACTGCGAGGATTCCGATCCTGCAAGCTATCAGTCCGCAGGGTACTATATCATGACAGATGAAAGCGGCTCTTATGCACGTACCTATCAGGAGGCAAGTTTATATTTTACTGTCCCCGTCACGCTCTATGCAAAAATCACACCGGAATATGTAACCAAAATGCAGTCGCTTTGGTTTGAACAAAGGCAGCTTGTGCTTTCCTCTGCTGCAATCTGTGCCGTGCTGTTACTGCTTGCAATCGGACTTTTGATTTACCTGATCTGTGTTTCCGGAAAATCGGCAGAAGATCGGGAGGTTCATCTTTCTGTAATCGACAATTGGTTTACGGAAATCGGTGTATTCGCGCTGTTTCTGTTACCGGTAATTGCCATCATTACCACCGCCTTTGGATTTACCGGCTTATCAAATCACAGGGTTTCCTATGTCCTGTCGATCGGATTTTCAGCTGGAGCAATGTTTCTGATCACACTTCTGACCGAAGCTGTGTTTTTCTCTCTGATTCGAAAACTGAAAGCAAAATGCTTTTTAAAAACCTCACTGACCTACCGGATTCTTAGAAAGATATTTCAGATTCTGTCCGCACTCGGCAAAAATCTTTCTTCTATTTCCGATAAGAAAACCGGATATATCGTCGGCTTTTTCCTCGGCTACCGCCGGTATCATTTATTTGAGGAATTGCAGCATGCGCTTTCTGCTCTTGCCCACGGAGACACAAGCTACCAGATTTCCGATCCGGGCGAAAGCGTGTTAGGCGTCATGTGCCAGGATGTAAACCGGATCAACGACGGAATGAAAGCGTCCGTAGAGCAGGCAGTCAAGGCTGAACGGATGAAAACCGAACTGATTACAAACGTTTCGCACGATTTAAAAACTCCCCTCACCTCGATTATCAACTACACAAAGCTTTTAGAGGAAATGGAGCTTTCCCCGGAGGAGGCAGGAGATTATGTAAAGATTATTGCAAAGAAAAGCGACCGCCTAAAGCAGCTGACCTCTGATCTTTTTGACATTTCAAAGGTGCAGAGCGGAAATGAAAACATTGAATTTGAAACATTAGACGCGTCCGAATTGATTACCCAGGCGATGGGCGAATCAGATCAGGAAATCAAAGATTCCGGATTGTCCTTTTGCACCCGGCTTTCTGAAAACCTGTATATCTCGGCAGACGGAAAGAAAATGTCGCGCGTGATTGGTAATTTAATCGGCAACATTCTAAAGTACGCACAAAAGGGGACACGCGTTTTTCTTTCGGTTTTTGAAAAAGATACAATGGTTGTGATTGAATTAAAAAACACCTCTGCTTCCCCGCTCGACTTTGACGAAAATGAAATCACCGAACGCTTTGTCCGCGGAGATTCCTCCCGTTCCAAGGAGGGAAACGGCTTAGGACTTGCCATTGCAAAAAGCTACACCCTCGCTTGCGGAGGTGATTTTCAGATCGGCATAGACGGCGACCTCTTTAAGGTGACTCTCACATTCCGAAAACAATCAAAGGATGAGGAAGTTTCCCATTAATTTTAAAATGGTGCAGATTCGATTCTGCACCATTTTTATATTTGATCTAAAGTTTTAAACACAAACCCCTGTCCGATTAAATATTCAATTACCTGCGGAAGTGCGTCTGCCGTGGTGGATTTTGCAGCTGCGTCATGCATCAGGATCACTACATCCTCTGACCCGGTTGTCTTTTTCACACGGTCCAAAAGCTCCTCTGCTGTTCTTTTGCCGCCCTCTGCGTCTCCGTTTAAAGCATTCCAGTCGCACCAGCGGATTCCCTCCGATGCAAGCTTTTCTTTATATTTCTGCTTGTTTTCTCCCCAGGTTCCGGCATTGTAGCCGCCGCCCGGGAAACGGAATACACGTTCTCTTAACGGCTTTCCCTCTACATTTGCAATCAGATCGTAGGTTGTATTGATTTCATTCATAAACGCAGTCTCATCCGCATACAGTTTACTATAGGAATGAGAATAACTATGATTGGCTAAAAGGTGTCCCTCATCATAAACTCTGCGTGCCATATCCGGGTTTTGCTCAATCAGCGAGCCAACCATAAAAAAGGTTGCTTTCACCTGATACCTGCGCAGGGTGTCTAAAATACGCGGTGTGACCGATTTTGTCGGTCCGTCGTCAAAGGTGAGATAACAGGTTCGTATTCCGTCCGAAACCTTGGCTGCCTTTAGGAGGTCTGCCGCCTTTTCAGCCGGCTGCGGATAGATATATGGCATTTCCTCCGGGGTTTGCGCCTCGGTTTGCTGATTTTGGGAATTGTCCGCTGGGACACTTTTTTTTCCCGACAGGACTGCAAAGACAATTACGGCCAGTAGCACAAAAAGCGTCAGAAAAAAGATCATTCTTCTTTTTTTCTGCTGCCGTTTTCTGGCTCTGCGCCGCTGCTGTCTTGTTTCAATTTCATTCATCACTTTGCTACTCCTCCCGACTCATTCTCTTACTTACAGTATACTACATTTTCTTTCAAAAATCAACAGGATTCTGCGAGAAATCTAAAAAAGAAAGGCTGTCATTCTATGAAGAAAATTTTACTTGCTATTGCTGCTGTGATACTTCTTTCCGGCTGCGGAGAAAATCCGTGTGAGGATCATCCGCCGTTTCAGGAACCGCAGGAATCTGCCGCTCCATCTCCCACCGCACCGCCAAAAGAAATCCACGATTCGGATTTTTCCGCGCTTGATAACCGCGGCTCCGGCTGGGGATTCAAAAAGGAAAAAGGGCAGGAACCGGAAATTTTTCTGGAAACCCAGGCATTATTTCAAAAATATGACGCGTTTTATCTTGATCCCAAGCGCACCAAAACTATCTATCTGACCTTTGATGAGGGGTATGAAAACGGCTACACCGGACAGATTTTAGACACACTAAAAAAACTTCAGATTCCGGCGGCATTTTTTATCACTGAACCGTATCTGCGCACCGAAAAAGAACTGGTGTCAAGGATGGTCAGCGAGGGACATACCGTGGGAAACCACACCGTCCACCACCCCAACCTCCCAAAACTAAATAGCGCCGAGGCAATGGCAAAGGAGCTTTCCGATCTGAACGAACAATTTCTTTCCGAATACGGCATTCCGATGCAGTTTATGCGTCCGCCGGAGGGAGAATACAGTGAGCGCGTCTTGGCTGTCAGCCAGGCAATGGGATATAAAACCGTATTCTGGAGCTTTGCATACCGGGATTGGGATCCGAAAAAACAGCAAGGCGCAGACTACGCATTTTCCCAGATCACTCCCTATCTGCACGACGGCGCAATCCTCCTGCTCCATGCCGTTTCCAAGGATAATGCCGATGCCCTCGAATCCATCCTCACCTATGCCACAGATCAGGGGTATCAGTTTGGCAGTCTCGATCAGCTGCACTATTAAAATATAATCATAGGATATGAAAAAACAGAAAAAAATATTTGTCGGAACCACAATGATATAAATGTTTGACATTCTGTCAATTGTATGCTATAATAAAGATATTACATATTAAAGCAGGTGTCACTATGGTTATCAAGGAATCCGCGGAGAATTATCTGGAGGCAATCCTCATGATAAAGCGGAAAAAGGGGAATGTACGCAGTATTGATATTGCAAATCAATTAAATTTTACTAAACCGAGTGTTTCGGTTGCGATGAAATCGTTCCGCGAGGAAGAATATATCACAATGACGGCAATATTACACTGACCGAAAAGGGTCTTGCCATTGCACAGAAGGTTTACGAACGGCATGAAGTGATTGCAAAGGCGCTGATCGCCTTAGGTGTTCCGGAGGAAATTGCCTATGAGGACAGCTGCAAGGTAGAGCATGACATCAGCCAGGAAACCTTTGACCGGTTAAAGGATTATTTAAAGAAAAAGAATATTCAATAACAAGAAAAGCACGCGCATGCGTGCTTTTCTTGTTATCCCTTTTTCGGAATATATGCTTTTATTTTTTTACCGAACACTGCCGCAAGACACAATAGAATCAAAAGAACAACCGCCAGAACAACCCGTTTTACCGGGAATGCACGCGAAATGCAGAAAGCCTCCGCGTCCCGGTCCTGATGGAATACTAAGTAGCTCCCATCGTACCCCGCACTGCACTTTTTCCATTCTCCGTCCTTTTTGATATACACCTTTGGATTTTTATATTCCTTGGGCATTGCATAATGAATGGTGGCATCCTCCCGGTCGTTATCGGTCACCTCGCAGTTCCATGCCGCAATCACGCGTTTCATGCCGGATTTCTTCAGTTCCTTTTCGTCATATTCTGAAAGAATGATTTCGGATTTTTCTGAAAAATCTCCCTCTGCCAAAACCTGCGGCAAGCCGTTTTCCGCCTGCTGCTTACTCTCAATGGAGGTGATATAATCGTCGTAAACTGCCTCTACCGTCATATCTGCCTTGATTTCGGTAAAGTCCTCTGTGTCCCATTTTCCATAGCAGTTTTCCTTTGCAGGAATTTTGGGAAGTTCCTCCTCCGAAAGGCTTGCGCCATAGTCCACCGTCAGCGTATCTACAAGCTTATCCTCTGCCATAAAGGTCAGCGTAAAGGTGCGGAAAATATCCGGAACTCCCGGCAGTGCGATCAGCTCCTCATAGGAAACCGGTCTGGTTTTTGCCGCATAGCTGATACTGTTCACACCGCCAATCTCCTCATTGGTGAAATAGTTTTCTGCAATCATTCCGTCAGCGTCGCCTGCGACTGCGCCGGCATACTCATCAAAATGCTTGAGTTTCACCAGAGAATAATTATTGAATAAATCCTTTCCCTTGCCAACAATACCGCCGATATAGTTGTCTCCGGAAAGTGTACATTTTGCCGCGCTTTGCTTGATCACCGTGTCTGATTCTCCGGCAATACCGCCGACATAATCTCCCGAACTGCTCTCAATTTTTCCGCAGGCAACCGACTCAATCACACTTCCTAAATCCATTCTGCCGACAATGCCGCCGACATAGTTTTTCTTTGCCTCAATCTCTCCGTAATTGCTGCATCCGCGCGTAACTGCTTTGGTTAAAAAGGTAAGCTTCAGACTTCTGTTTCCCTGCGCCTTGATGTCGTCCTCCGGGTCGTAATCATATTCAATTGCCATTGATCCGGCAATACCGCCGACATTGACATCCGCAGAGATTTTACCGTTATTCTGGGAATTTGCAACCTTTCCCTCCGTCTGATTTTTCGTATCCTCAGAGGAAACGTCCTCGGTCAGATCGTCTGTGCTCCAGTCCCCCACGCCGTTTGCCGCGTCTGATACTGCATCCATCAGCCGGAACATCTGATCGGAAACACTTTGCAAATCAGAAGAAAGCGTACCCGTTCCGTTCTGCGCCACGCTGTGGAGCAAATCCGCTTTATCCGCTAACGCTTTGATCGAATCAGACAGCTGATCCTTTGTTTTCTGGTACTCATCATCCGTTTTCGGGAAATTGATTGGCGTATTAAATTCCTCCACCACGCCGATCACCTTATCCACATCCCCAAGCAGCCGATCCGCATTTTTCCCCAGAAGATCGGAAGTATCCTGCACCTTATCCATGGCGCTTTTTATGTCGTCAGTAAAAGCATCATAATCCTCTCTGGAAATCTTCGCCTGATTGACGGCATTTTCTAAATTCTTGGTTGCACTCCGCAAATCTGCCGCCATGTTCATCATATCCACCAACGCATGGTACAGTCCATTGGTATCAATGTTCCGGAGGGCAGAGGGAATGTCCGCTAAAACATCCGCAATCCGCTCCATTGTCCGGTACATCACTTTCAGCTCATCATTAACCGCATTCAAAGTACTTCTCAAAGCCCGGAGCAGCTGATCCACCATTTCATCCTTTGGTGTTCCGTGCTTGATTGAATCCTTGATAATCTTGTTGCACTGATCCATCGCATCCAGAATTTCTGCCTGACAGTCGCGCAGGGATTCTGAAAACCGAATGGTGTATTTCTTCAAATCGTCCAGATCATCCTGTAGCCACATCAGATTGGTGTAGTTATTATCCACCGTATTCAGGGCGCTGTTTAAGTCTTTCATTGCCTGGTACATGTCGTTCATTGCCAAAGAGACAGAATCCATCGCATCAAACAAACCGCTGGTGTCCACACCCTCGATCGTATCCCGGGTAATCTGGAGCGCATCCCGGTAACCGTCTAAATTATCCTTCATCAGCTTTGTCGTGTCCGACATGGATTTTAAAAGCGGAATCGTTCCGTCTAACACACCGCTAACCTTTCCGGTCAGATCGTTTACGGTATCAATGCTGTCATTTAAATAGTCATTCGTCTGATCCAGTAAGGAAGATGTTGTATCTCCTGCCTCGCGCGCATTTTTCAAAAGTGCGTCCAGCTGTGAAGAAATGGCGGTCCGGGTCACATCGGTATTTTGAATTGTGGAATTTAGGCGCAGCTGGAGACTGTCAATTTCCGACTGAATCCGATCTAAGGAAGATCGGTCGTAGCGTACCGTGGTATACGGCTCCATCTGCCCTACAATGCCGCCGACATCCTTTCTGCCGCTGATTTCACCATTGTTTGTGCAGGCATTGACATAGCCTGCCTGTCTGCCGGCAATACCGCCGATATTATAGCCGACATGCGCATAGCCAACCGTTCCATCATTGGTACACCATAAAATCGCCCCCGAGGAATAGCCGGCAATGCCGCCGATGTCTGTAATTTCATCAATATTTTCAGTGCTGCGCAGATTTTTCAGACTGGAAAAATCCAAATCCACATCTACCTTTTCCACTCGCGTATTCACCAGCGAAGTACTGCCGCAGCCGGAAACCATACCATAGTTTTTGCCGCAGATACCGCCGACATAATGCGAGCCGTAAACTACGCCTGCTGCCTGACACTGAAAAATTCTTCCCGCATACTCATTCACAGCCGCAATTCCGCCAATGCCGCTTGCGCCCTTGACCGAGCCCTTAAAGGTACAATTCTGCACAAGACCCTTATTGATTCCGCAAAGCCCGCCGATATTGCTCTTGCTGCCGCCCGGCACAATCGTGACATCCACCGTCAGATTCTGCACACAGCCGTTTTCCTCCACTGTCCGGAACACACCGATATCAGACGCATTCTTGGTATAGGAAACGCCACGGATGGTGTGTCCGTTGCCCTCGAAAATACCGCACAAAACCGGAACAGGCGTAAATTCCTGGTCGGAAAAATCCAGATCGTTTAAAAGGGAAATCGTTTTTCCGACTGTATACTCATCCACTTCCGCTGCCTTGGCAAACTCGGAAAATTCGCGCACGGTTCGTATTTCAATCACATTTTCTGCAGGCGCAGCCGGGATAACCGGATTGATCGCTGCAAGGGTAAATATCACAAGAAAAATCCATGCAAGGATTCTGTTTTTATTCATCGCTGTCCTCTCCCTTCTCATCCTGCTCCGCTTTTGGAAGTGCACCGCCCTTTTCGCTGCTGTCTCCCATTTCGATAATACCGCTGACCTCGCCCTTAATCACGCCATGGATATTTGCGTCTACCACACCGTTGATTTTTCCGCGGACTCTGCCGTTTACCACAACCGTTCCGCTCCGTTTCTGAATCGGAATCGGCGGCTTTAGCTTAAAGGAAGTCTTTTCAATAATGAAATCACCCAAAAGCAGAATCTGCGGCAAAACGCCCATAACCAGGAAGATGGAAATAATGGTTCCGCGTCCTAAGCAAACACCGATTGCCGAGATAACACCCTCGGTGGAAAGCTGTCCGATCAGGATTCCGGCACATGCCATAATCGCACCGGAGGTGATGATGGTTGGGAATGCCTGATTCAGGGACATAATCATTGCCTCCTTTGGCGGCATTTCCTTTTTCAACTCCATATACCGGCTGGAAATTACGATCGCATAGTCGATATTAGCGCCCATCTGAATCGAATTGACAATCAGATAACCCAGGAAGAACAGCTCCTGATGCTCCAGATACGGGAACGAGAAGTTGATCCAGATACTTCCCTGGATTACGATAATCTGTAAAATCGACAAACCAACCGAATTAAAGGTAAACATCAATACCAGAATAACGAACAGCGCCGACAAAATACTGATGATGATATTATCCTGCGAGAAAGTGGAGGAAAGGTCATAATCACTGGTGGTATTTCCCACAAAATAACTTTCCGGATAATATTTCGCCGCAATGCCGCGCAGCTCCTCCAAAAAGGCAAACGTCTCCTCGCCCTCCTCCGGAATGTTTAAATAGATCAGCATACGGCTGTATTGATCGGTTTGTAATTGCAGCTTTGCATCCTGAATCTGATCGTAAAGATCGTCAATATCGCTCTGCATATCCGCGTCTAACGAAACATAACCCTCATGAATCTTATCATGCAGATAGCAGAACATATCAATCAGCGGTACGCCGTAGGTGTCAATGCCGCCGATCACACGTCCGAACTCCTGATTCTCTGCCGCATATGCCGTATAGAGAAGCGCAGCCGCCTCATAATCTACCTCGGTCAATTCAGAGAATTGGCGCGGCATGAGCTTTTCGGTCAGCATATAGCCATTCATCGCCTCGGTGTTGGCAAGTCCCTGGGTAGACTTCACCTCGTCATGGCGTTCAATTTCTGCTAACAGCGCCGCCTCCTTATCATAATCCCCTGCCGGGACAACCAATGCTAAAAGATTCGTCCGGGAAAAGGTGTTATTAATTTTATCACGTGCAATCTGCTCCGGCGACTGCTTTGGGGTGGAAAGATTTGAGTTGCCGTAGCAGTATGGGCATAGGTTTGCTAAAAAGAACGCAATCACCATTACGCCGGCAAAAATCGGCGGAACAATAAATTTTGTTTTCGCAACAAATTTTCCAACCATATTGATTTCCGGCACAAAGTTTTTGTGATGCGTTTTATCCATCCAGCCGCTGAACACAACCAGCAGTCCCGGCATCAGAATAAATACCGACAAAAGGCTTAAAAAGATAGATTTGATCAGTACAATCGCCAGATCCTGACCGATTTTAAAATGCATCGTAATCAGCGCCAAAAGACCGGAAATCGTGGTCAGTGTACTGGAGGAAATCTCCGGAATTGCCTTGCTGAGCGCCACAATTGCCGCTTCTCTTGCCTCATAATTTTCCCGTTCCTCGCTAAACCGGTGACAAAGAATAATCGCATAGTCAATCGCAAGCGCCAGCTGCAAAACGACAGCAACGGAATTGGAAATATACGAAATTTTTCCGAGCATAAAGTTTGTACCTTTATTCAGAATCGCCGCAGCTACAAAGGTCAGAACCAGCACCGGAATTTCTGCATACGTCTGCGAAGTAAAGAGCAGCACTAAAAGAATAATGACCGCTGCGATAATAATAATCGTCTGCATTTCCTTAGCAAGACTCGCGGTCGAATCGTTTCCGACCTCTCCGGTCACATACACATCATAGGGCGACAGGAGCGTCTTAATATCATTTAATGCCTGGGTGCTGATCGGATCGTCGGTCGTGCCGTCGTAGGTGATGTGATAAAGGGCAGACGCGTTTTTAAAATGTGCGTCGGTATTATCAAACTCTGCCGAGGTCACACCGTCAATCTTTTCAATATCGTCCTGAAGCTCCAGCGCACGGTCGTAGGAAATATTCGCAACCATAATGTCCGACGTCCCGTATGTAACGAACTGGTCGTTCATCAGCGTTAAGCCTTTCCGGGTTTCAGTATCCTCCGAAAGATAGACGGTAATATCGTCCTCGGTTTTGACCCAATTAGAAGAAAAAACACTAAAAATCGCGGCAAAAATAAAAATCAGAAAAAAAAGATTTCTCCGGTCAACAATAAAGGTTGCCACCGCTTCCATTCCGTTTTTCTTAATACCCTGTTTCATCTCATCATTCCTTTTTGCATTTATAATAAAATTCAATTCTTCCCCATTTTATTCAACTCTATTTTTATTCTATCACAATTCTTTCAAAAAAGAAATAGACAAATTGCATAGTTTGTTTGATTTTTTTCTGTTTGGTATAGATTTTTGAAAGATTTTATGGTAAAATAATGGGGACAATCCCTCAGTCAGTTTGTGACAGTTTCTCGCTGCGGCTCGGTCACACCGCGGTTCTGACCGTCCCCCGGACGGTCATTCATTGCCGCGCTGCCGCTTCGCTACCCTTTGCTCAAGGGAGCCTGTTAGCGAGAGACAACGGGAAATATAGTTCCCTAAATATAATATTGCTGTCAACAAATTATACTTAAAATTTGCACTTATTAACGGCTCCCTTGAGCAAAGGGAGCTGTCAGTGAAACTGACTGAGGGATTGTCTCTTGAATTTTTCCAAAAAAGGAGAACCTTTATGCCAACACATTCCGATTGGATGAAATACCAGCTATCCGGCGCACTCAAAACGCTTATGGCAGAAAAACCGCTCCCGAAAATCACCATTCGGGAACTGACGGAAGTCTGCTGCGTCAACCGGCAGACATTTTACTATCATTTTCAGGATATTTACGATCTTTTAAAATGGACATTTGAACAGGAAATTGTTTCACTGATAAAAAAACAGGCAGCCGCCTGCTGCTGGCAGGATGCCGTTCTGCTGCTGTTACATTATATAGAAGAAAATAAAAAAATTTGTCTCTGTGCGCTCCATTCTCTGGGGCATACCGTTCTGCGGAAATTTTTTTACGAGGATTCCGTTTCGCTCGTGAACGGCTTTCTTTCAGACACCTACAAACATGCAGGTCTTGATCCGGAACTGACCGATTTTCTGACAAAATACTACACGGTTTCACTCGGCGCAATGCTGGAGAGCTGGCTTTTGGGTGAATTTTCTCAGACGCCGGAGCAGTTTGTGCAGAATCTGGAATTTGTTATGACGCGCAGATATGACGGTCAGTCCCCGGCAAGCAAATAAGTTGCAAGGCTATCCCCCAGCTGTGCAAACACTGCCGCAAGAAGTTCAATTTCTTCGGTTTCGCACGACTCTGCAATTGCACACGCAATTGCAGAAACCAGCCATATTAAATCACATCCGGACATAAAAACCGCACCCCCTCCTATTGTATGCAGGACGCGGTTTTAGCGTGCGACAAATACCATTCGCTCCTCCTCTTTTTTCGGTGCGTCAAGGCTTAACTCGGAAAAACAGTCCACCCGGGAAAATCCAGCTTTTTTCAGCATGCGGCAAAGCTCCTCCGGACGGTGTGCGCGCTGGAGATGCCGCTCTGAAAACCGCCGGTAACTGCCGTTTTTCTGTTTTTCAAAAAAGGTCAGTTCCATGTCGCTGATGCGCATTTTCTCTAAATACCGGTTTTCCCAGCTATAGAAAAGCGAATCGTCCGAATAGATAAACGTTTTATTTCCAATCGTTTCCTTTAATTTGTATTCTGTGCTGATATCAAAAATAAACAGACCGTCCGGCTCTAAAAAGCACCGTTTCATCCGCTGAAACATCCGGAAAAGCGATGCCGGATTTAGTACATAGTTCATCCCGTCGATCATGCACAAAAACGCGTCCACCGTTCCGTAGAGATCCATCCGGGTCATATTCTGATTTAAAAAGAGAATATCCAGATTTTCTTTCTGTGCCTTTTTCCGGGCAATATCCAGCATATCGGCAGAAGAATCCAGTCCGATCATGTCATAGCCGCGGCGCGAGAGCGGAAGGGTGATATTTCCTGTTCCGCAGGCTAAATCTGCCGCAAGCGTCACATCCTTATGATATTCCGAAAACAGATTCTCTATATAATCCGCCCATTTTTCATAATCAAAATCCGCCGTCATCAAACGGTCGTAAACGGATGCAAAATTGGTATAGCTATTCATGATCCTGCTCCTTCAGCCGCTCCAAAACCGTCCGGTATCCGCCCGGACCGTATAAAAGGCATCGGTTCACCCGGCTGATGGTGGCAGAGCTTGCCCCTGTTTTTGCCACAATATCGGTATAGACTTTTTTCTGATCCAGCATTTCTGCCACTTCAAACCGCTGGGTCATGGAATGCAGCTCGGCAATGGAGCATAAATCGTCAAAAAAGTTTTTGCATTCCTCAGTTGTTTTTAATTGCAGAACCGCCTCAAATAATCGGTTCTGTGCCTCCTCGGTCATTTTATGCATATAACCACCTCTTACTCTTATTTTAGCACTTTATTTCATGAAAGTAAAGAGTTTTATAAAAAAAAGAGACGCACCCGCAAAAATATCGGGTGCGCCGTCTTTCGGATTGTTGTTTTAAGAGAAGATATTAGAATGCGTATGATGGGCAGCTTATTTTACAATAACGACCTCTTCTACAATATCCTTATAGATTTTTACAAAGACTCTGTTTCCCTCGTCCTCATCAAATGCCTGGATATCGCCGGTTGTCGCTACTGTGACCTGATTCTTTGTTTTTGTGGTATCCACACTGTATACTTTTACGTCGGACGGAAGCTGCAGGTTCATCACTTCGCCGCCGTTCACAGTTACGTTCATAGAACCGGTGAACTTCTTTGTCACTCTGCCATAGATAATTTCCAGATTATCTGCCGGTTCTTCCTGCTTTTCGGTTGCCTTTGTTCCGATGTCAAAGAGAACACGGATGCTTACAATTTCGCCCTTGGTGTTGGTCTTATACTGGATAATGTCGCCTGCTTCTAACGTCTTGTTCCGGTCACCCTTTACTAAGATACCGGCATCCTCTGCATTCACCTGAATTTCCTCACCGTTCTGTACGG
The DNA here is from genome assembly GCA_934462945.1 of uncultured Clostridia bacterium. Lineage (GTDB taxonomy): Bacteria > Bacillota > Clostridia > UBA1381 > UBA1381 > RQCD01. Next base: position 24,050 of record CAKSJF010000011.1, read on the forward strand.
CATAGAGGCGATCTGTGATCTCATCGTCGTCATTGGTTGCGGAAACAACCTTGGAAACAACTGCGACCGGTGCGTCTGCATTGGTCTGGAATGCTGCGTTTGTTACAACAATGGCTCTTGCAGAGAAGTCCTCTGCGCGGTCGTATACAACTACATTATACTTCTGCTCGTCCTCAAACTTATCCAAGGATGCGATGCTGTAGTCAGTAGATCCGTCCGGAATATCAAAGATAACCGTCTCGGAAGTCAGTTTCACATTTCCGATCTTCGTGAGTTTCTTATTATAAACTGCATTCTTCAGATCGTAGTTCTTGGTAAAGCTGTTTTCGTCTACCTTGCCTGTTTCGGTGTTATCCTTTGCAGTATAGATCGAAGAAATTTTACCGTCGGAGTTTGTGCTGTAGGTGATCAGCTGTTTCACAGTCTGACCGTCCTCGCCTGCAAGCTGCTTCACAACATCCTCAGAAAGTGTGCCGCTCTTGCCGTTAAAGCGCATCTTATTGTTCGCCTCTAAAACGACCTCTTTTCCCTCCTTGGTAAATAGTTTGAAGCTTGTCACATCATCAGCGTTCGACTCGGTGTATGCCTTTAAGAGATAAGCATAGTTATTGCTCAGAGTGCTCTTTGTGTTTACAGCAGCGATTTTACCCTGGCTGTCCAGATAGAATACACCCTCTGTACCAATGGTAATATCGTTCGGATAGTTATCTGCGATCTTATAGGCATTTCCGCCGATATAGATGCCGTCCTCGCCGCTTCCGGTCACCTTACCCTCAACGGTGTTATTGGAAACTAAGATTTCATAGTAACGTCCGTCCTTGCTTGCTGCAACGGAAAGTACGTCATACTCTTTCAAATCCTGTACTGTCAGTTCCTCAAAACCTCTTGTGATGGAGAAGATGAGATCCTCGTCCTCATCATCAAGCTTTAAGGTCGGTGCGTTATATTTATCCACAATCTTATTACTCTGTGTGACTTCTTCTACAACCATGTTCTGATATTCTGTTACAAACACAATATCATACTTACCGTTGCGGTCAGTGTCTAACAGGCTGACATTTCCGGACTTGTCCTTCATGTTCAGAAGTTCCTGCGACATTTCCTCTGCCTTACCGTTATAGATCAGCTTTGCATCCTGATCCAGAGTTGCGGATGTGGTCTTTTTATCGGATTCTTTCTTATAATAATCAATTACGGTGCTTCCGTTTTTCTCGGAAACTTCCTCAAACAGATCTGCGTTGATCGAAACAGTCGCATTCTTGTCCTTTTTAGAAAGCGCTAAGATCACCTTTTTGTCCTCACCGGTCTTTTCCTGCACATAGTAGGTTACATTATGACCGAGCAGGTTGTTAAAGCTGTGCGCTGTATCAAACACGCTGTCGTCTACCTTGATCTGACCCTTTTTCAGGTTGGATGCGCCGTCCAAGCTGGTGCTGTCGATCGCTGTGATCTGACCCTCTGCCTTTGTGGTGTAGAGCTTATCCTTTAAAAGTGTCTTATCGGTTACTTCATATTTCGGAGTATCTCCGTATTCTGTATAATCCATCAGGTTGACAGTGAGTGCATTATTTGCTAAGATTGCAACGTCTCCTCTCGGAATCTGTGCATTGGATGCCATGGAAATTCCCTTGGACATGCCATTGTCCGAGCCGACTGTCATATAACCCTGCGGATAGCCGCCCTTGCTCTCTGCAACTCTTTCATACCCTAATGCACGAACGAAAATTGCCATTACTTCAGAATAGGTGATCTTATCAAACGGACGGAAATTACCCTCGTCGTCTCCGATCACGATTCCTCTTGCAGTTGCTAAATTAATATAGCCGTTTGCCCAGTAGTCTGTGGATACGTCCGGGAATTTAGATTCTCCGGCTGCTGCCTTTGCATCGTCCTCTAAGCCCAGCGCGTGAATTGCCATCTTGGCTGCCTCTGCACGGATGATGGTGTCGTTCGGACGGAACTTTCCGTCATCGTCACCGATCATAATTTTCAGCGCCGCCAGAATCTGAATCGCTTCCTCATAGCGTGTTCCTTCTACATCTGCCGGAACTGCCGCAAAAGCGCCCATGGATGATGCGAGAGCTGTTACAGTCAGTGCGCCTGCAACTGTTTTCTTGAAACCTCTCATTGATTTTGCCTCCTTTTACATTTTACCCATTCAGACAAATCCAAAACGTCTGTCTTGGTGCAAGTCGTGTTTTGTCTGTCCGGGTACTCCTATAATACCTCTGTGGTTTACATAATCAAAACAATCATCCGCATGTTTACACGTCTTTTTTGTTTCGTGCCTGTATTATGTCAACCACAATAACTATGATACACGATTTTATTCAATTTTGCAAGCTGTAATTTCTGGAAATTTAATAAATAAAAAAACCGATATAAAGTTTGAGAATTGTTCAAACTTTATATCGGCTAAAATATTTGTTTGATTGAATAGATTTATAAAATCAACCCACTGCCTCATCCGGATCATCATATGCAGTTCTTCCAGGAATGACCCAAATCATCTGCGTTTTGTTGTCCCACTCAACGCGGCAGTCCAACGCGTCTGTGATATCGCGAAGCTTAAAATAATTGTTACCCTCAATGTTGTAGCAGGTTGCCTTAATCGGCACACCGTCAAGCGTTAAAAATGCCGAAGATGAAAGCGCAGTTCTTTCAACACCGTCACCCGGGGTTAATTCACCGCCAGCTGATGTATAATCATAAAAACTCAGCATATCAATCGAATTTGTTGCACCGTCATACTGAATGTCAAAGGTTTTAATCGTTCCGTCCAGGATTTTTGCAATATCTCTGAGCTTAAAGTAGTTATTGTCATCAATGTTATATGCGACAGTGTCATATTTGCGGCTGTCCAGGCAGACAGTCTGCGTTTTTGCAACAGAGTTTTTGCTGAATCCGTTTCCGGGGTAATAAGTAAAGGTATCTTGTGCATCATCCTCATGAACCAAATAGCGAATCTCTCCGTTATAGAAAATCGTATAGATTTTACCTGTGATCATCCAAGGTTCTATATCGTCAGGATCGATTCCGGGAAGATCTCTCATATCCGCATCGCGGTCAAAAGAATATTCTTCAATACCGTATACATTTACCCATTCTCTGTCTTGTATTTTATTGATTTCACCGTTGTTTGAAAGAACCCATTTACTGTACTCTGTCATCTTATCCTCATCAACGTTGATATATCCGTAACGGTAATCCTTCAGTTTTGCAAGTCCCTCGGCAGAATAGGTCAGTTCGCCCCATTCGCCCCAGGGCGTATCTACAGACAGAACACCAATCGGCGCACCGAGTACTGCCGTATCCGCTGCGGACAAGGTTTTGGTGAGTTCATCAAGCTTGCTTGTCGGAATGTAACATTCCTTTGAGTTGAACCAGATTTTTGAATTTGTTCCGTCATAGTTCAACTCGGTCACATCAAGCGCCGCACCTTTTTTCACTGATCCGATAACCGAAGATCCGTCAGAAATATCACAGTCAACAGCCGCGATTGCCTTGTACTGTGTTGTCGGTTTTGCGGTGTTTGCGAGCTGCATATTCACATACCTTGCGTCAACATAGTATAGACCTTTTTTATAGTAAATCTTATAATGACCGTTCTGCGGAGTACTGTCTGCAATCTGAACCGACTGGTTGATTTTGATAACGCCCGATTTTACATAATCCTTATCGTCGGGAGTGGTCTTAACCATTAACAGACCGGTTGCCTTGCCTACCGCCTCGATGTTTGGAGGCGTTGATACCTGATTGTTAATATCTAAAATATAACAGTTTTTTCTCGGCAGGAAATATACGGCCGGTTTCCAGCTTGTGAAAGCAGTACCGTCTTTCTCGCCGCACTGTCTGATTGTTCCGCGCGATTCGTCAACACCGCCCTCGCTCCATATGGCAACCCAATCCTCGTTATAGGCAACCACTTCAAATTCATTCGTTGTTGTAGCATAAAACGCGGTGTTCGCATTTGCTTCCGTTCTGCTTTTTTCAGCAAACGGAGGATCATACCCGATTACTTTCAGCTCATCCAGTCTTCTGGCATGATAGTTCATTGGCGGATTGCCAGGATAGAATGAGGCTTTTACCGAACCGAATTTTCCCTCATCGCCGATATGTACAATCGCCATTCCCACAAGCGGCAAAGACGCAGGGCGGTCATGTCTTACCCATTCTGTCGGCACTTTTGCATAGAAATTTCTTTCAGCACCCTCGGTTGTTTTACTTCCGCCATAGATGTAATCGGAAAGAAATGTCATCTCGATCGCATGCTGATACTTATCAGGATCGGAAGATGCCCATTGTTTGTTTAACTCCTTTACAGCAGTTTCACCTGCTTCAAGGATTGGGGTTGTTTCCCGTGCCGTTGTATAAGCAAGAACATAGCCGACCGTGCCGTCCGAAAGCTGAATTTTATGAAATTTCCGGTTATCCTCCCCGACTACATAAGCCTCCAGAACTGTCACTCTGGCTCCTTTGCTGATCTCACCGACACTTCCTGAATAAGTGGCGTTTTTTGTCACACTTACAGTGCCGCCGTATACAACATAGGCGGTATCGCCCGCCTTGATCTCGGCTGCATACGCAACAGTACAAAGCAGTATCAATGTGCAAAGCACTGCCGTTAAAATTTTTTTCAACACAATAACTCCTCCTTGTATTTTTACGTTGATTAATTAGAATTTGCGTATCATATTCATTATATACCAGATCGGTGTAATATGCAAGGGGTTTAGAAAAAATATGTTGAAATTAGGGGGTTTGGTGCAAAATCAGACAAAATTCTTGACACTTTGACATATTTATGATATGATACCTCTTAGAGAAAAATATTAGAGGGAGGATTCAAATGAAAAAAATTCTGAATCAAAAAAACATGATGGCATTCCTCACCTTTCTTGCGGCAATGCTGCTGTCAACAGTTGCCTTTGCCGCCGGTGAGGATGGAGAAACTGCGGTCAGCATGTTCCATGCAACCTTCTGGGCTTTAGTACCGCCAATTGTTGCAATCGGACTTGCGTTAATCACCAAGGAGGTTTATTCTTCCTTATTTATCGGAATTGTTTTAGGCGGACTGCTTTCTGCAAATTTTACACCCGTTGCAACGCTGGACAATCTTTTAAACGACGGCTTAATTGCCGCGATTTCCGACACCGCCGGCATCTTTTTATTCCTGGTGATCCTCGGAATTATTGTCGCATTAGTCAATAAGGCAGGCGGCAGTGCCGCATTCGGAAGATGGGCAAGTATTCACATCAAAACGCGTGTTGGCGCGCAGCTGGCAACCTTTTTGCTTGGAGTTCTGATTTTTATTGACGACTATTTCAACTGTCTGACCGTCGGCAGCGTTATGCGCCCGGTAACCGACACCCACAAAATCTCGCGTGCAAAGCTTGCGTATATTATCGACGCAACTGCCGCCCCGGTCTGCATGATCGCCCCGGTTTCCTCCTGGGCAGCAGCGGTATCGGAATTTACAAAGGGAACAGGATATTCCGGCATTGAGCTGTTTGTCCGCGCCATTCCCTATAACTTCTATTCGCTTTTAACACTTGTTTTTGTCATCGCACTTTCTGTGATGAAATTTGATTACGGTCCGATGCGCCTGCATGAGTACAACGCACAGTATAAAAATGATCTTTATACCTGCGGCGACCGTGTAGAGGAAGGAAACGAGGCAGAGGCAAACCCCAGAGGCCGCGTGATCGACCTGATTCTGCCGGTTGTGATTCTGGTTATTCTCTGTGTGGTTGGCCTAATCTATATCGGCGGCTTCTTCTCCGGCTCGGATTTTGTAACCGCCTTTGCAAATACAGATGCAACGGTAGGTCTGCCTTGGGGTGCGATTGTTGCTTTGATTTTAACCATCATCTATTTGGTTGCAAGAAGAGTTGTAACCTTTAAAGAGGCGATGGACTGCATTCCAAAAGGCTTCATTGCCATGGTTCCTGCAATTTTGATTTTAACCTTTGCAACTGCTTTAAAGAATATGACCGGACTTTTAGGCGCGGCTGACTTTGTCGGCGCTGTGATGGATTCCGCGGCAACCGGTCTGGCAAACTTCCTGCCTGCTATTATCTTCTTAGTTGCCTGCCTGCTCGCCTTTGCAACCGGTACTTCCTGGGGAACTTTCGGCATTCTGATTCCGATTGTGACAGCGATTTTTGATCCGACCAGCGAGCTTTTGATTATCGGTATTGCAGCTTGTTTAGCCGGCGCAGTATGCGGCGACCACTGCTCCCCCATCTCCGACACAACCATTATGTCCTCTGCCGGTGCAATGTCGAATCACATCAATCATGTGTCCACGCAGCTGCCATATGCAGTCACCGTTGCAGCGCTGTCCTTTGTCGGATATCTGCTTGCAGCATTCATTCAGCATGCTGTCATTTTGCTGGCAATCGAAATTATCCTGACTCTGGTTGTATTATTTGTGATCAAAAATTTGTCATCAAAAAAAGTGGTAGAATAACATCAGTCCCTGGTGCAGAACGCGTTTTCAATGTGTTCTGCACTTTTTTTGTCCGAAAATTTGTTTGCAGGAAGTCATTTACATATTTATAAAAATTTTTTTAAAAATGCTTGACAACTATAGATAGTTATGGTAGTATAAGGATAAGAGGTTTACTGAAAAAACGTATATAGGAGGTGAATCAATCTCATGGGTATCGTACGAATTTTCAGCGGATAAAATGAATCATCGCGGCAAATCCCCTTTCATCCCCCATTGGCTTAACAATCAATACGATAGGAGAAAGAGAGGATTGTGATGAAAAAACTACAGGCATTGATTGCATGCGCAGCAGCCCTGCTGACTGCGGTATCAGGTGTTTCTGCCGAAACCTCAGCAGAAAATTCCGGGAATGCCGGAACCCTGTCACTACATAATCAGAATACGGACATAACTGCAAATGTGATCAAAAACACAAACAACCGGCAGGAACTAATCTATAGCGGCCCGCTGTCCGGCTATGCTGACGGCGAATTTTCCGGTTTTGATTTCGGTCAAAGCAATTTTTTGCTTTTATTTGACTGGGACGATCCCGATTCGATTGTCATTTTTCCTGCCAGCCAACCAGCGACACTTACCCCGCAAACAGACGCAGCTCCGGTAGTCACACAAGATGCCTCCGGGCCGTTCAAACTCCGGGATGCACTCGACCACATCGATTCATCCGGCGCAGCAGAGAAAACAATCTACAATGTTGATTTGCTTCCGGAAGAATATCTGGAAAGCATGTCCGCCCTGGATATTCCGCAGGAAAGCACAGGAGGCGGTTCTGCCTCTCCTGCCCCGGCAATATCCTATGACTATCAGATTTCTGCTGTCAACCTCCGGGATTCCGAAGATCGTGCGGCAGACCGGCTGATAAACGGCGGCGCGCTTCAAAGCGTCACCGTAACAAGCAATGGTGCGAATGATGATATTATCCTGGCTGTTGCAGAATACAACGGCTACACGCTGAAAAAGCTGACATCCTATGAAATCTCTCTTGATGAGAATCAGGATGTTGTGATGACAAATTATTCCCTTGCTGATATTACGGCGGATACCTCTGTGAAATTGTTTGTATGGGATGCATATTGGGGTACAAATCCACAGGCATATCCGGTGACATTATTTACAGAAAACAGCATAGACGCAGGGATTCAGTTTCTGTACAATCAAGCTTATTCGGAAAAGCAGCTGCAAAAAGGGCAGACGCTTACCGCACAGGCGGGCATGAAAAGTACAGCATGGTGGCCGCAATCGGCAAGCCTGTATCTTGCTTTGTATGATGAAACCGGTGCATTGTCGGCAGTTTCCACTGCAAACGGTACAATTAGCAGCAACGGAACTTATCAGTTTCTGCATGCAAGTCTGCCGCTTGATCAGAATCTGCCGGACGGATACCAGGTACGGGCATACCTTTGGGACAGTCGGACATTGCGTCCTTATACCAACTGCGAAACAATCATATCCGCAGCGGATTCCTACTCAGATACACTGGCTGATGCCGCATTTTTCGATCTGGAAAAGCCGATAAACGGAATGCTTCAGACACCGGATGATGTGGATTACATCAAAGTGATTCCCTCAAAAACCGGGGATTACTGCCTGCAGCTTGCAGGAAACAGCTCTCTGCAACTCAGACTGTATCAGGAGGACGGAACGCTGATTCCGGAAACCGGTTTCTACGCAGATGGAATGGGAACGGTTTTAAAGCATGTTCTGACCAAGGGCAGCATATATTATATTGAAATTTCCGGGCAGGCAACGGATACCTATACGCTGACTGTAACGCCAAACACAGCAGCAGAAGATTGTCTGGAAGTTTCGGGAAACCAGTTTACTATTTCCGGCACAGCCGCCGGACAGGGGACTTACAAAGTATCACTCCTGACCGCCGCCGGAAACCTTATCACTGCACAGGATGTAACATCCGGAGAAAACAGAGAATATCAGGCAGTTCTGTCTGCTTCCTGCTCCGACGGTGATTACTATGTGACGGTGTCAAAGGGAAATGCGGTCAAAAAACTTTGGAAGCTTCGTGCAATATGGAATCAAAGCACATTTCATGTATCCGAAGGTGATTACATCTCAATTCCAGTCGTTTCTTCCGGTGCGGAGAATCTTGACGGAATCTACTTCTCTGCCGCCTATGACAGTGAATACTTTGCACTTTATGATGCCTGCGAGTTAACAGAGTCAACCGAAACATCACCCGCGGTTCTGTCCGAGGAATCCCTGCGGATTACCTCTATTCAGCCAACCGGCGTGATTTTTGCATCTTCTGCAAGTGAGCAGGAAAATCATCTTGTGAATATCATAAAGTTAAAAGCAAAGCAAAACGGTTCTTCAGCCGTTACTGTCTGCGCTTATGTAGTCGAATAGAAAGGAGATGGAAGGATCATGTTAAAAAATAAATGTGCTATGATATTATCTGCACTGGCAGTGAGTCTTGGGATTTCGCAAAGCCTGGTAAACGCCGCTCCGCTCTATGATTTACCGACCACGGTAACACAGCCGAACGGTGAGGAATTATCCCTTTTAGCAAGCGGTGACGAATATTTTAATTATCTGCATGACGAAGATGGAAATATCATTATTAAAAATGATGAAACCGGCTACTACACCTATGCAGAAGTCGAGAATCAGATCATTGTTCCCGGCGATGTTGTGGTGACAAATAGCTCTTCCGGAGATTCTCAAACAGGTTCACCTGCTCCGATCAGTACGATTATTGAGAGCGATATTCCGGAAGAATACATCCAGCGCATGTATGAAACTTCACCGCTGAATCAGGAAACCGCCGCTCCGTTGCGTGTTCAAAGCGGACTGGTAAACGACAGGAAAACGCATCCGTTTTTAAATGAGACGGTGAATAATCTTGTGATTCTGATTGATTTTCCGGATCAGACCTTTCATTCGTATATCACAGAGGACTATCTGGATCAACTTCTGAATACCAACGATAATTCTCTGAAAAAATGGTTTGAAACAGCATCCTACGGAAAGACATCTGTTTCTTCTCATGTGTATCCTGCGTCAGACGGAACGGTATTAGCAACCTACACGGATATCTATCCGCGTACAACCTACATGCGAGATCATAGAGATCAATACGGGTCTGATGTCTACATGCTAAACGGCGAAGAAATCAGCAGAACGGATCTGGAGCATGGACTCCTGAAAAGAGCCATTGCAGCTGTCAGCAGTCAGATACCGGAATCGCTGGATATTGACGTAGACGAAAATGGCATGGTGGATAGTGTAACTTTTATAATTGCAGGAAAGAATGCAGACTGGAGTACCCTGCTGTGGTCGCATCAATGGTCCTTAAATGGGTCTGCTTCCATTAACGGCAAGCGCGTTGGTTCATATATCTTTGTTATGGAAGAAGCGATCAAACCAAGCAGACTATATCCTGTTGCCACGCTTGAACATGAATTATTCCACCTATATGGAGCACCGGATTTATACTTTTACGGAAAAGCCAACCGTGACGTAGTCGGGAATTGGGATATTATGTCATCTGCAAGCAGTCAAATGCCCTCTAACTATATGAAGTATAAATACGGAAACTGGATTGAAAAGATTCCGGAAATTACGGAAGATAATATTTACACTTTAAATAAAAATACACTTCCGGAAAACAATTGCTATGTGCTTCGTTCTCCCTATTCTGCAGACGAATTTTTTGTGGTGGAATATCGGAAAAGTGAAGCACCTTTTGAAGGCAGCCTTCCTGCCAGCGGAATTGTAATTTTCAGAGTCCATCCAAAAACGCACGGAAATAGTTATGCAAACGGAACAACAATTTTAGATGAGGTGTTTGTTTCTGACTCTACTCCAAATCGTGTATGCTATCCAAAATATGACGAGGAGGCAATTCTGAAACTGCACGACGGAACAGATGCAGGAATCAAGCTGGATCGCTTCAGACTGAATGACGACACCGCCTCTTTCCGGGTCAGCTTTTCGTATAATAAGCTGCTTGGCAAGTTTATGGATCAAAGAATTGTAGATGCCATTTGCACAGCCTTAAATAAGACAGAGGATGAAATCACCGAACAGGATTTTGCAGGGATCACCTCTCTGACAATTAATCCGGTCGGAAATTATGATCTTTCGGTCGATCTCACTGGAATCGACTGCTTAACAAACCTGCAGAGATTATATCTGAATAGCTGTAAAATAGACGATATTTCTCCGCTTCGTTCTTTGACAAATCTAACCCACTTAGAGCTTACCAATAACGACATTGAGGATTTTTCACCTTTAGAAAACCTCACGTCACTTGCTTATCTCAAGCTTCGCGGAAATATTTCAGCAGATTATTCTGCCTTAGCTGGTATTTACAGCTCTTTATTCGTAAAAGATTTTTCACTGAGCGGACAAAATGACGTAATTTTCAGCATTCCTAATTATAATGCTCAGCAGGAGCTTGGAACGGTACAAATCCGGAAATCCAGTACAGTTCCAAAAAATATACATATGATTGCAGAGAAATATTCTGCTGACGGAACACTTCTCCACAAAACAAAATTTGAGAATTTTAATTTAATACCCAACCGTCCATCATTTCAGCTGTCTGCTGATTTTCGCTGCCAGGATGGCGGATACGTTGTGATCAGCGCCTATGAACGGCAAAACTTCACAAAGCTGATTTCAAGAACTGCTATAAAACCGGCAGCATTGAATTTAACACCCCTAAGGGAATAATACGGAGGTTTATTTATGAGGAAATTTCTTAATCTTTTTTTAACAACAGCGCTTTTTTTAGGATGGTGTCTCCCGGCATATGCGCTTGAACCGCCTTCCATGTACAGCGTAAAAATTTCAGGCGAAAAAACCGTTACAATGGAAGTAGGCGACACACTCACTCTGACCGCTGAAGCAGTCTCCTGCGGATTTGATTGTGCCTACTACTATTGGGGATTTAAAAAACCTCAGGAAAAGGACATTATTACTTTAGACGGAGATAAAGGAACAATGGAGATAACTGATGGATTTCGTGGTGAAGACGGATTTGTAACTCGTTCAACTGCTAAGGTAACCGCCATCGCACCAGGTGATATTCTGGTAAGGGTTCATGCCAATATGTTTAATAATGATTTTCCAACAGAGGAAGACCGTTTTTGGGATTCTTATGATCCGGATTATGGTGATTATGTCACAATCCATGTCATAGAGAAAGGCAGCAAGTCATTTAATCTGGTGATGAACACTCCGGATGGGATATGGAGATCTGACGCAAAAAAAGAGCACGGTTATATCTGGAAATTGACAATGACTCCGCAAAACGACGCCAAGGCAGACAGCCTCACAGCAGTCTTTGAATCCGGCGATGATACATGCGTCAAAACCGCCTCAAACGTTGCCGAATTCTTTGACGGAAACGGTTCTGTGGAATTTGCAGTGGGTTTGCTGACAGAAAAAAACATCGATAAATTTACAGCAACCATTTCAGATAGCTCAGAACCAAATTCATCCGCCTCTGCCTCTTGGTTTGGAAATGAATGGGACAGATCATAAAAGATCTTCGTACAGACAAAATTTCAGATTTTGCAACAGCGCAGCAGTATTAAAACGGCTGCGCTGCTTTTTTTGTCAGAAAACAGGTAAAAGATGAAGTACTACAGTGCTTCCCTCTCCTGTCTTTTTATAGATTTTCTAAATCGTCTTGTTATTTCGTTTTGTTAAAAACGCTGCTGTCTGTTTGATCTTTGCATGATACAAAATTCCGTTTGTGATTCCAGTAACCACAATCGCCGTTATGCCCACCTTTACTGCCAGAACAATCCATGCGGCATAGCTAATCCTTTCCAGCTGAAAAAATGCAGGAAATTCATGTACCACAGTAAAAAGTATGACAACCGTACAAGCATCCACCAATAAATGTTTGATAAAATGATTGATTTTGCGATACAAAATATGGTGTACTAAATAATTTGCAAGATAAACTGTCCGGTAAGCCATAGCCGCAAAAGTACCGATCGCTACCCCCACTAATCCAAAATGGAACACTAAAACCACCGATACAACAATATTAATGCCAGCCTCAATTACAGCGCTCCACTGCGTTTGCTTATAATGTCCGGCAGCCAGTACCATAATATTATACGGGAGGCGGATGCAATATGCCGCCTGTGCAAGTGTAATACAGTAGGCAAAAACCGGAACAATATACTGCGCATCTGTAATATCTGCCGTATAAATTCTCACAAATGGGATAATCAGCACGGCTGTTACCGAAAAAACAAACGTTACAAGCGTGTGCAACAGCCACTCAATCAAATCAACTGTATCATTCAGCTTTTCAATTTCCTTTTTTGCAAGCATATTTCCAAGCATTGCCTGCATTCCATTGGTCATAGACATCACTAATTGCTTGATGCCGTTGACCACTAAATGATACACTGCATAAATCGAAACATTTTCCAAAGTTGACAGCAAGGTAAGTACCACCGTGTCTGTATTCCCCAAAACAACAGTTGCAATGTGCTGTGCTAAACCATTCCACTTTTGTTTAATCGGTTCTTCAGTCAGTGTAATTGTATGATCAATCTGATACCTTTTTCGAGCAATAACAGAAAGCAAAATTGGTTGTAGTAAAAAAATCAATGATGTTGTCAATTTTACAATTTGAACAGACGCACCGTTTTTCATTAAGAGAATACAGAATACCGTATTTAATATCAGCGCTACCGTATGAATGATATACTGGATAAATCCCAATTGATCCGCATTCAGTAAAAGTTTATAGGTCATGCCCAGATAATACTGTGCAAAAGTGCTGATCGAAATTACAAAAATCAAAACCATGGTAAAGAGATAGCTATATGTTTTGATTGTGATAAAGGGATAGGCAATCATTAAAATAACTGTATAACCTACCAGCAAATAGGCAATTCTCCTGAAAAAACGTTCTGAAGATATCACAATTTTGCTGACCGATTCCATATCCTGTTCTGCCAATGGCTTGTATAAGGTTGATTGCACCACCGCGCCCACACCGCATTCCGCCAGCGAAATAAATCCTAAAAACTGTGTAATAGAAGAAACAAGTCCATTCACCGCAGAACCATAATAGGTCAGGAAAAAACGTGGAAGCACAAAACCGCAAATAATTGTAATGACTTGGTATACAAGTGAGGATGCTGAATTAAGCGCCAACTTCTTTTTTCTTGTCATTTCCTCTTCCCCACTCCATTCATAATCATAGTTTCTGTTTTGATCAAATCAGCCAGAGATACTCCGTTGCCCGCCGCACGCCACGTGGAGGCTTTGACCTTGTGCGGCTTGCCCACCCTCAACGTGGGGGTGGGCATTATTGTCTGTGTTAGTTTTTTTCTACAAGCTTACCGTCAGCACCGAATACATAAGTACCAGCTTTCACTAATCCATTCGTCTTGGATTCGCTTACTACTCTTGTTTCGTTTGCTGCAACCTTGCCACTCCATTTAACAAAATAAACAGAGTCATCAATTTTTACCAACTCGTTGTTATAAATTCTACTGCCTATTTTTCCATCTTTGTAATAATACAATATCCCGGAGACATCTGCCTTTACACCAGTACCGCTAAACATCTTACCGTCAGCATCAAATTCATAAGTACCGGCTTCAACCAAACCATTTGCCTGGGCTTCACTGATTTCTCTTACTTCATTTGCTGCGACTTTGCCGCTCCATTTAACGAAATAAATAGAACCATTAATTTCAACCAATTCGTTGTTGTAAATTCTACTGCCTATTTCCCCGTCCTTGTAATAATACAATGTTCCAGAGGCATCCGCTTTGGTACCGTTAAGTAGCTTACCGTCAGCTCCAAATTCATAAGTGCCTGCTTGCAATAAGCCATTTGCCTTAGATTCGCTCACTATTCTTGTTTCTTTTGCCGCAACCTTGCCGCTCCACTTAACAAGATAAATAGAACCATCAATATTGACCAATTCACTGTTGTAAATTCTGCTGCCTATTTTTCCATCTTTGTAATAATACAGTGTTCCAGAAGTGTCTGCTTTTACACCGGTAAGAGTAAACTTACTCATCTTTCCATCGGCATCAAATTCATAAGTACCCGCTTCAACCAAACCATTTGCCTGGGCTTCACTAACTTCTCTTACTTCGTTTGCTGCAACCTTGCCGCTCCATTTCACAAGATAAATAGAGCCATTAATTTCAACCAATTCGTTGTTGTAAATTCTACTACCTATTTGTCCGTTTTTGTAATAATACAGCGTTCCGGAAGCGTCTGCTTTTACTCCAGTAAGAGTAACCATCTTTCCATCAGTATCAAATTCGTATGTGCCAGATTCATACAGACCATTGCTATTTTCAGCTGTAATCTGCTGAGTCCCATTCTTTCTAA